>CAZSLS010000110.1:0-20784 GCA_964607575.1 uncultured Planctomycetaceae bacterium
TCGGGGAACTTCGCCGAGAACATCCCGCCGAATCCGCAGCATGCGTCGGAGTCCGTCATCTCGACGAAATCGATCTCCGCAATATCGCTGATGAGTTTGCGCGGCTGGGCGACAACGCCCAGTTCGCGGGAGAGGTGGCAGGAGTCGTGATAGGTTACCTTGTGGGGAAATCGCCCGCCGAGCGAATCGACTTTCGCCACGTCGACCATGAATTCGCAGAACTCGAATATCCGCCCGCAGAGATCGTCCAGGTCGTCCCGCAGCGCGCCATCGATATCCAGTTCGCGGTAGAACACCCGCACCATAGCCGTACACGATCCCGACGGAGCGATGACGTAGTCCTTGCCCTTGAACAGCCCAATCAGCCTCTCGGCGATCGGGATGATCTCGTCGCGGTAGCCCGCGTTGAACGCCGGCTGCCCGCAGCACGTCTGATCGTTAACGTATTCGACATCCACCCCGGCGTGGCGAAGCACCTTGACCATCGACAGACCCGAACCGGGGTACATGTGCTCGGTCAGACACGGGATAAGAATCGCAGCTTTCATGGTATCCAAACCATCGACGCTATTCGGCGGCCGCCTGCCATCGCTGTTCGAGCGCCGGATCGTCAATCGTCTCCAGCAGGTAATCGCAGAACTCGCGTCCGGTGCATCCGGTGTCGCGGCCGGTGAGGATGAATTTCTTCTCGTACAGCGAACAGATATCCAACGCCATTTCCAGCTTGCGGGACTGCTCGCCGAACCCCAGGTGGGCGAGCATCATGCCCGCGGCGCGGATCAGCGAGGACGGATCGGCGTACTGCCCGCGTCCTTCAGCCAGCATCCGCGGCGCCGAACCGTGAATCGCCTCGAACATCGCATAACGCTTGCCGATGTTCGCGCTGCCCGCGGTGCCCACACCGCCCTGGAACTCCGCCGCCTCGTCGGTGAGGATGTCGCCGTAAAGATTCGGAAGGACGAGCACCTTGAACTGCGTGCGGCGCTTGGGGTCGACCAGCTTGGCGGTCATGATATCGATGTACCAGCCTTCCCACTTGACCTCGGGGTACTCGGCGGCGACCTGCTCGGCGACCTCCAGGAACAGCCCGTCGGTGGTCTTGACGACGTTGGCCTTGGTCACGACGGTCACTTCGTTCTTACCGCTGGACCTGGCGTATTCAAACGCCATTTTGATTATCCTCTCTGCGCCCTGGCGCGTGATCACCTTGAAGTCGATCGCCAGGTCGTCGGTCACCTGAATGCCCTGGGAGCCCAGAATGTAGGCGCCCTCGGTATTCTCGCGGAAGAACATCCAGTCGATGCCCTCGGCGGCCACCTTCACCGGTCGAACGTTGGCAAAGAGGTCCAGTTCGCGCCGCATAGCCACGTTCGCGCTTTCGATATTGGGATATGGACCGCCCTTTTCCGGCGTGGTTGTCGGGGCCTTGAGAATGACGTGGCAGGCCTTCAACTCGGCCAGCACATCATCGGGAATCGCCTTCATGTGCTCGGCGCGGTTCTCTATGGTCAGGCCTTCGATGGTGCGGAACTCGATCTTTCCCGCTTCGACCTGGTCGCCCACGAGTACTTCCAGCACGCGCTGGGTCTCCTGAGAGATAATCGGACCGATACCGTCGCCCCAGCACACACCTATAATGATGGGCGCCAGTTCGCTGTAATCGGTCCAGTCTTCAGCCTGCTTCATCTTCTCGACGCGTTGAAGTTGCTGTGCTACGAGGTTTGCCAGGTGTGAGCCGGCCTTTTCCTGAATTTCGCTGCTCATCGTAGTCTCTCTGCTGTGGTGTTTGGGTGATCGTGTTATCGCAATCGACATTGCAACGGCGGTGAGTATAGTTCCCCCGTCCGCCTCGGGCAAGAACTTAGCTCCCCCGCGGACCACAAATAAGTTTGACACGCACGGAAGAGACGGGGATAATGGGCGTCCCGGTCGACTGAAGACCGGACACACCGGTACACCACAAACAGAAACGATACTGAGGTTAAAGATATGAGTAACGCGATTATTAGTTTCTTCCCGAGCGTTGGTCCGTGGGAAATCGTAGCCATTCTGGCAGTTGCGCTGCTGATGTTCGGCGGTAAGAAACTGCCCGAGTTAGCCCGCGGTCTGGGCAAGGGGCTGCGCCAGTTCAAAGAAGAAGTCCACGCGGTCAAGTCGGACGTCTCAGACGCGGTCGATGATGATGGCGCAGACTACTCCGAAACATCTTCAACAGACGACTCCGACGAGACGGAAGTCGCCGACACCTCTGACAAAGCGGACGAAAGCAAGGGTCCCGACACGGCGTAATCTGCTTACGCGGGGTGTCGGAATGCTCGCCCTGACTTGAATAACACACGAAAGCCCACAGATACAATTGCTATCTGTGGGCTTTCATCGTTATCCCATCAGTTCCGATTCGCTATTCAGCTCTCTCGCCTTCGTGCGCGCAGCGTCCCGACTCGGCGCGAATTGCGGATTTATCCCAGCTCGCCCGATGGCGATCAGTCCCATTCCTCGTCATCGTCTTCGCGCAATTTCTTCCGCTCGACAAACCACCATACCAGGAAAATACCCAGTTCGTACAGCAACCACATAGGTATCGCCAGAAGGAACTGGTCAATGGGACTCGGCGAAGTGAACAGCGCGGCGAAGATCAGAATCCCCAAAACCACGTGGCGCCTGTAGTGCCTGAAGGTCTTCAGCGAAACCAACCCGACCTTGCCCAGTACGAAGACCACCAGCGGAGTCTGGAAGCCTATACCGAACACCAGCATCATGTTCGTCATAAATTTAATATGGTTATCCAGCGTTATCATCTCCGTGATACCCAACCAGTCACCGAACATTAATAAGAACGCCAGCATCTGTTTGCATACGACAAACACGAAGAACAATGCCCCGCCAATGAACAGCGCCGCGGAAAACGGAACCGACGCATGAACGTAGCGACGCTCGTTGGGGTACAGACCGACAGCTATGAAACGCCAGAACTGGTACAGGATCCACGGTCCGGCCATTACAAGCGCCGTATACAGGCACACGCGAAAGTATGTGAGAATAGCGCCGGTGACTTTCAGAGTGATCAGCTTCTCGACCTTATCGGCCTCGCCCCGATCGGTCATCGCCGCAACCAGGGGATACTTCAGGAATTCAAATATCCACCACCCGAACACCATGCACACCACCAGCGCCACCACCAGCCCGATCAGCGCGTGGATCAACCGCTGGCGGAACTCCTCAAGGTGGTCGCCGAAGCTCATCTGGCGATCAAGATCTAACTGTTTCTCGTCGTCGTCACTCACGCATTCATCGCTCTGTATCTATATAGTAAGGTTACGGCAGGTCGCGGAGTATAACATATATTGGGCTGGAAGCAACGCCGTCGATATACTTTCATACAACATTCATGCAACCATCCAGCGAAAATCAGCCTGCATTCTTCTGCGATGCGATGCTCGGCGGTCTGGCCAGATGGCTCCGCGCCGCTGGCTACGACGCCGAGTTCGAGCATGGAATCGACGACTCGGTCATCGTCGCAGCCGCTTTGGAAACCGGGCGGATACTACTGTCGTCCGACGGTCCGATGTTCGAGCGAAAGGTCATCCGCGACGGACAAGTCAAAGCCCTGTTCCTTCCGCGACAGCTCAACCGCCTGGAACAACTGGCCTACGTGGTCGACAAATTGTCGCTCAAGCGCCGCCCGCCGCGCTGCATGGCCTGCGCCGGCGAACTGCAGGAACTGCCCAAACACAGCGTCGCGGCCGAAGCCCCGCCGCTGGCCTACAGATCGTGCGATAGATTCTTCAGGTGCAAACGGTGCGACAAGCTCTTGTGGCGCGGAACGCATTGGGTAGAAATCGACGCCCGCCTCAACGAGATACTCAAGTAAACAATTGGGGACAGTTTATGCCCGAAATGCCCGCTCACGGGCGATCGCTGAAGAAATCGCGGACCATGCGGCGGTATTCAGGTGGGATACTGCTGGTTCTCAGGGCCCCCGCCGCTCGCAGACGCGCCGCGGACCATGCATCTTCGTAGCTGACTACCGGCGGGGGATCTTCGGTCCCCGCCCTTTGGGTAGTACTCGCCCGACCGGCGGTAAACCTCTCGTACAGCGGATCCCATACATGCACCGGACCGCCGGCGTATCGACTGGAGCCTGTGGACGGCGCCGTCGCGGGCCTGGTGTCAGCCGACCCGTTGGCGTCCGATCCTCCGGCAGTTGCAAGGGCAAGTACATCCGGGCGGACGATCCTCACCAACCGCACCCCCCGTCGTCGCAGGTCGTCAAGTATATCAGCAAGGGCCCGAGCGTCCCTTTGCCTGGTCGCCCTGGCGGCACGTTCGAGCAACGGGGCGTTGGCGTCGGCGGCGCGAGCGGCACGGGCCAGTTCCTCAGCAAGCGCCTTGACCGCCTCGGGAGACATCTCCACCAGAGCATCGACAATCCGCTCTTCCACGCTGCGGCGCTGCGGAAGCACTACCAACGCTCCGCACAGGAGTACCGCCAGCATCGCCCCGGCGGCGGTGGCTCGACCACGAACCCACAGATTCACCCCCGCGGCCGCCGGCGAACGCGCCGCTTCCGCCGCCTGCGCGTAAACGCACTGGGCAGCGGGGCTGACGTCACCAGCGCCCGCCAATTCGACCGCCGTTGTCAATCGCTCGTCCAGGGCGGCGCGCTTGTCGATGTATCTGGCGGTCTGACGTGGCGACACGCCTTTTATCAGCGCCACGATCACACCGCCCAGCAGACCGGCGGCGAGTATCATTATCCCCGCGGCGCGGTGGGGTCGTCCGGCCATCCAGAATGCGATCTGCCCCGCCGCCGCAACCAGACCCCCGACGATAACACCGAGGCCCGCAGCCTCGATTGCGCGTCGCCGGAGTATGCGTCCGGATGTGCGTCGAAGATATTTCAGTACTTCATCGGGCATGTTATCTCACCTCGCCGCGGCGTAAAGCTCACATGGTATTGTAGCGTATTGCCCGTCCGCGGCGAAACAGGCGACTCGGATTTCTCACGAGATTTCCCCTCTCCCGACCCCTCCCAAGCCGTTGAGAAGAACGCTTCTTTCTGGACATTCTCGGGCCTCTGTGATATGATTCGTAATGGTGTTGGGCCTCGGGCGACAGACCGCGAACACCGTCGACCGGAGGTTGTGCGGATCGCTTGAGGCTTGCACCGCGGTGGCGAAGGGTCATTGAATCCATACCGCACAAAACGGAATAAATGGTATACGCGCATCGGATATTTTACCTCGTAACCCTTTGTTTTTAAGACACTTGAGGAGTGGCCGTTAATTTTCTGGGAAAATGCGAGGGTTTAAGCCTTGACACAGAAGCAATTCCGTGGTTAAATAATAGCACGAAGACATGGAATGGGCTGGATGACACCAGTTCCCCTGTCACCAAGCAAGAGGTCGTATCAAGATGTAACCGAGGAAAGCTGGTCGCTCCAATCGGGTATGGAGAGGAGCGAATTAATAGCTCGGGTAGACTATAACCCGGGGATACAACATGTAGAGCGACTGGCACAAATGAAATGCGTGGTCACAATGAGGCTGACAATCAAATGCTTAACCTTCTTAAATGGAGCGCGTGAGAGATGACAAAATATCTGCTAAATCTGGTTTGCATCATCGGAATAGCTGGCGCAGCGCACGCCGGATCGGTGGCTAACATAGAGATTACCCCTGAAGGCCACGCCTATCTGGTGTTTTCCGACTCCGATCTTGGAACGCCTGGAGCACAAAGTAACCTGGCGGGTTATTCGATCGAGGATACCCGCGCCCTGGGCGTAGCAATAGAGTTCGCACGCGGCGGGCTGCAGGATGGGACCGGAACGTTCGCCTCAGGCTGGGTATCTCTGGACTCGCAAGGCGTGCTCGCCGGCGAGGAGTTTCCCGGTACCGGTGGTACTCCGCTGGAGAACTGGTTCTTCGATGGCGCTCCCACGCCGTCGTACTTCCTCGGCGAAGGCAACATCCACGGATATATGGTCAGGGATCCCGGGACTCCGGTTTACATCGGCCAGATCATCGACACCGGCGCCACCGGTATCAATCGCAATCTCGTTGAAGCCGATTTCCCAGACATGGGCGGTTTTGTAGCCGGCGGCCTGTTCGAGTTCGTCGAGTTCAAGGCCTCCGACGATCCGGCTAACGTCGTCACCCAGGGTACCGTCACGCTCCAGACGCCTGCAGCTCTGAGTGCGGGCACCATAGATCTGGCGCCCGCCGGTGTAGGCGCACCAGAAGCTATGTACAGGCAGACCGGTCTTATCGGAGCTGCCGGTACGGACTTCGATGTGTCTTTCGTCGAGGGCGAAGGACCCGGAGACGCCAAAATCGTCATGGACCTCACAGTTGACGTCGCTGGAACAGACGCCATCGACGGTCTCAACACCGTGACAACCACCAAATTCTACGGCGACACGTCCGGTTTCGGCGACGCGACCGCCGACGGACACGTGACGGTCAACGGAAAAACCGTTGAAATCGCCTATGCCGACCTCGTCGAAACCGTCGTCACCGCGAGCGGCGATTTTGTATCCGCACACCTTCGCATAGAGGCAGTCGACGGCTCCTCGACGATCGCTATCGACGCAGACCTCACAGAGGACGCAGCCGGACCGGACGCCCTGGGGCGATACGGAACCCTCGGCAGCGCCCTTGTAGTTTCGCTGGTCCCCGGCGATTTCGACCTGGACGGCGACTGCGATGCTGACGATATCGACGCAATCAGCGTGCAACTCCGCGAATCAAGCCCTGGGGTCCCGATCATCGACCCCGCTATACGCAGCCTGCTGTTCGACGTCGATCACGATGGCGATGTAGATGCTGACGACCGTCTGGAGGTCATCCTGAGCCTCGTCGAAGTAACCGGTGGAAACGGTACCAAACTTGGCGACCCCAATCTCAGCGGTACAGTAGACGCCGGCGACTACACCACTTGGGCTGATAACTTCGGTCCCGGTACGGGTTGGGCCACAGGCGACTTTAACGGTAACGGCGAGACTGAAGCCGGCGACTATACCTCCTGGGCGGATAACTTCGGCCAGGGCCCGAACGACGCACCAGCACCGTCGTCTCCGGTACCCACCCCCGAACCTGCAACCATGATGCTGCTGGCAGTTGGCGGATTGGCCACACTCGTGCGGCGCAGACGACGAAGCTAATTAACTAATAAGATAAACCACGGGCTTGGGCCCTGGCTGGGAGCCAGGAGCCCAAGCTTCGTGGGTCAAGCCGAACCAGACGAGAAAGACGAGCCTGAGTCTTACAGAGACGAGCCTAGTCTTACAGAGAAGAGCCTGTCTTACAGAGTGAGCCTGAGTCTTACAGAATGAGGACTTGGTCTTTAGAGATAACAGCCTAGAGAGATCTGACAAGTAAACCCGTTGCACTGATCGCTGTTGAAGAGGTATGAGCCTCTTGGACGCCCTTGCGGAGTTCTTGTCGGACCCAGAGAGAGAAGCGAACACCAGAATCCTTCTCTCACAAAAAGAAAGGATCAGAGTCATGAAGAAACTGGCGACAATCGTATTGAGTCTCGGCTTATTGGCCTCCACCGCAAGTGCAGCCCCGATATTGGAATATAACGTCACCGATATCGGCGGAGGGCTGTATGCATACGAGTTTATCCTGAATGGAAACGATGGCTTGGAACTCTCGTTCGGCACGACGGATCTGACGTTCACCGGGCAAATCCACCAGATGGCCGCGTTCGGAGGCTTCGTTCCGGTACACGATGAATCGAATGCTAATGGCTACCACGTCAATCCGCCCGCAGCCTACAACAAGAACCTGGATACGTGGATGTACGATGGATGGGCCGCTATCGCCGGCGGTGTTACGGATGTCGGCGGTTGGAACGGGGTTGGCAGTCCCGTAATCCTGAGTGTTGGCTCCGGTACAGACACCTACTATCAGCAAAAGTCCCTTATTCATCTCGTGGCAAGCAGCGATGTTACCTGGTCCGGAATTATCGCCCGTGACGGCGATCCGTACCATACCAGCGGCCTTGCCACCCCTGACATCGGCCCCGTCGACGGTGACTCGCAGGATAACCCCGTCAATCCGAACCCCGAACAGGGTCCAAGGGGAGAGTGGGTATTTGACGACGTCACAGTCCCAGTCGCCGATGGCGGAACTTGGTTCGACCCGCCGATAGCCGACGCGTACATCTACGAAACAACAGACGGTTCAAAATTCATCGGTGTGATGCTGCCTGGTAATACCGGCCCCAATGCCGTACCTGATAGCGACGGGCTGTTCATGGTCGACGATGGCTTCAACCCGCCGGTTGAAGTCGCTGCCGGAACACTCCACCCCCTCGGCGATGGTGGCGCGGGCGTTGAGAGCTTCATCGTCTCAGGAATCGATCCAACCGTTAACGGGGACGATCCCCTGGCATTCCCGACATTCCTGCAGTTTGATCAGACAGAGGTTTCTTTCACGCAGACAGGAATCCCCGAGCCCGCGACGATGGGCCTGATACTCTTCGGAGCGATGGGCCTGCTGGCCCGCAGACGCCGTAACCGTAACTAGCCTGATAATCGCCAGTTACGCTGCTTCTTGACTCCAAAGCGGCGGTTCTCGCCAGGAACCGCCGCTTTTCCTATGCGCTAAAGCAAGAAAACTTGAATATTTTTCCTCGATAATTGGGTTTTCGGTCTTGACACCAAGCCGATACGGTGGTATACTTTGTGAAATTGAAGTAGAGTACCGAGTAACTCCGACAAGCTTCAGTTGGTGTTAACTACGTTCAACGGTTACTCTTCAAATGCTCCGGTCCTGGAGGAGATGCTTGTTGCTTGATGCTTGTACAATGTGCTTGGCTCATGCTCGTCGCACCGTGTGCGATGGCGTAGCTCGCCTGGGAGTCCGCTTCATCAGTTCCCGCTCCGATCGCGAGAAGAGCCCATACCGGACTTGGCGCAGTTTGCTTACGAATAGTTCACGCTTGTCGAATGGAGTCACAGCGTAAAACAGGTTACGGATTTACCCTATTTCGCAGGATACGACAGAAGGAAGGCAACTTCAGCCGCCATTACGTCAGTAAGAAGGAAGGAAAGTCATGAAAAAACTGGTAACAATCACACTCGCAATCGCACTGATGAGTACAGCAGCCAACGCAGCTCCCTCATTGGACTATACCGCCGAAGATATCGGCGGAGGGCTGACCAAGTACGTGTTCACTATGTATGGTAATGACGGCCTTGATCTGTCGTTCGGCAGTACGAATCTGACGTTCACCGGAGCTATCCACCAGATAGCCGCGTTCGGAGGCTTCGTTCCGGTACACGATGAATCGAATGCTAATGGCTACCACGTCAATCCGCCCGCAGCCTACAACAAGAACCTGGATACGTGGATGTACGATGGATGGGCCGCTATCGCCGGCGGTGTTACGGATGTCGGCGGTTGGAACGGGGTTGACAGTCCCGTAGTCCTGAGTGTCGGCTCCGGTACAGCCACCTACTATCAGCAGAAAGATCTTATCCAGATCATAGCGGGAGGCGAGATTGGTTGGAGCGGAATTATCGCCCGTGACGGTAATCCCTTCGACACCAGCGGAACGGCGACTCTCGGAGCACCCGGCTCCGACTCGATACAGATTCTCACCCCCGTGCAGGACGATCACCCCGGCGGACCCTATCCGGTTTGGGAGACCACTAACATTGGCCCGTACGGCGATAAGGCCCCCGGTAGCCCGCCCTACGGTTTCGCTGTCACCGTCGACCTGTCCAACGCCGGCGCCGGAGTTGCATCTTACCTGGTGAGCCTCTCCATAGACGGCGGTACTACTTTCGCGCCTCTCCAATCGCTTCAGGATGATATCTCCCCTGATGGTGATGGTGCCGCCGACGGCACGTTGGATATATTCCTGTCGTTTGCGGAGTTGGCGGCCGGTGGTGCAACCGATCGTACCAACGGTACCCCCTACTACATCCGAGTGGAAGCCATGGACGACACCGTCGGGAACGGTGGAGGAAGTCCCACTGGCGAGATCTCAGAGATCGAAATCCATATCCCCGAACCGGCCACCATGGGCCTGATGCTCTTCGGAGCGATCGGCCTGATCGCCAGAAAGCGGCGTCGCGGCTGAGAAGAACAACCAGTTACTTAACCAGTACATGACCTTGAAGCGGCGGTCCCTCTACCAGGGACCGCCGCTTTCCTTTTGCGCACGTTCAGCAGTGGCGGGTCAGGCCAACGGCGACGGCTTTTGCCACAGAGAACACAGAGAACGGCAACGGCGGAAGTCTTGTTACGGCGACGGCGAACGGCGAGAACACAGAGGACGGCAACGGCAACGGTCTTAACTGCGGATAATACGGATACTGACGGTAATAAGCCTGGCGGTTGCCGTCTCTGTGCCGCAGGCAGGTCCCGTGGCCTTTGTCATTGCCGTTCTATCCGTGTAATCCGTGCCATCCGTGGCTAAAGCCGTTGTCGTGGCCGTGGCCGTTGTCGTGGCCATTTCTATATTCTAGTTATCCGAGTTCATCCGTGTTCATCCGTGGCTAATGCCGTTGTTGTGGCCGTTTTTTTATGTCGCACACCCTCGACCAAAGGCTCTCCCCTGCGCAGAAACATCACACATCTCACCTGCGCCCCGCCAACCGACCCGGACAGGCTCAAAGAATTCCGAGATTCGTTCGGATGCTAACTAATCCGGTCGTCACTTTTCCCCGATAACAAGCTCTGGAGTGAGGTCTGTTGGCCGCCCCGCGGACAACGGAGGACAAACGAGTTCAGATTATCCGCAATCGGAGAAGTGCTATGAGAAGCGTACTCCTGACATTTGCAGTGTTTATCGTACTGGTTGGAATCGCCACATCAACCGCCCTGGGCGACCGGTCGCCTACCGGCGCGCGCTACATGCTGCACGAGAACTGGGGGGGGACATGGTCCGATGCGGAAAAGTCCCCGTACAATTCCGAAGATAACAGCATGTGCTGGGCAGGCGCCGCTGCAAACGTCCTGGAATGGACCGGATGGGGACGCGCCGGCGGAATGACCAGTACTGATGAGATGTTCGCTTACTACCAGGACCACTGGACCGATCAGGGCGGACTGATGATCTACGGGTGGCAGTGGTGGTTCACGGGCGCCAATCCATCCAACGGCTGGCCTGGATGGTCGCAGGTGGACGTCGCCGGAGGGGGATTCCACACCTCTGAAAACTACGCCGGTATCTATCATGGCAGTTCAAACCGCACCAGCGCCATGTCCACCATCGATACGTATCTGCGGTCCGGTTATGGAACAACCATCGGTCTTTACGGGCCGGGCGGACACGCCGTAACCGTATGGGGATTCACCTATAACAGCGATAACCCCTCAGAATACAACGGTATATACTTAACCGACTCCGACGACTACAAGTACCACCCCAACGCACCCGACAGACTGCGATACTACGAAGTAGAGTTCAGCAACGACCGATGGCATCTGCAGAGTTATTACGGTTCGAATAGCTGGTATATTGGCAACGTACATGCACTGGAGAGCGTCCGGCGCACTCCCGGCGACCTCGACGGCGACTCCAATGTGGACGCCGATGATATCGACATCATTGCTGCGGCTATCCGCAACGGTGAATACAGCGCCAATCACGATATCGACGGCGACGGGCGGGTCACCATCGCCGACAGAAACAAACTCATTCGCGACATACTTCACTCGGAATATGGAGACTTTAATCTCAACGGCAGCGTAGACGTCGGTGACTACACAGCATGGGCGGACAACGTCGGAAGCGCCAACGCCGGATGGAGAGACGGAGACGCGAACGGAGACGGTGTTGTGGACTCCAGCGATTACACCACCTGGGCCGACATGATGGGGTTTGTCTCGGACGTCTCGCAACCCGCCGCCACGCCCGAGCCTGCAACAATCGTACTGCTCTGCACGGGCGGGGCGATCGTTCTTTCCCGACGCAAATCACGCAAACGTTAACAACAATCGCCCACGCCGATTTGCATAGTGCGATAACCAATCTTACTATTCATATTGCGCAGGGGACGCATTCTGCGGCTACCTGAAGGCTGCTCCGCCTGATATCGCCGGACCTCGCCCAGCCTGACCCGCCTGTATGTGCCGGTCGTCAGACTCCTGACGAACAGATCGCCAGCCGTCATGACATTTCTGGAGGCTTGCCTTTTTCTAATGGGTTACCCCGATGCCGCTGTATCACTACGGCGTATCGCACCGGGCGCCCGTGGAGCGCGCAAATGAAAACCATCGCTATTCTCAACGAAAAAGGCGGTACGGCCAAGACCACAACATCGGTCAATCTGGCCGCCGCGCTTGGAGAAACAGGCAAAAAAGTCCTCCTGGTCGATCTGGACGGACAGGCCGCCTCTTCACGCTGGTTGGGGGTCGAAGGCGACACAAGACTCGCCGACGCACTGCTCCGAGGCGGCGGACTCGTGCCCATCGACAACGTCCTGCCCGGGGTGTCTCTGGCGCCGGCGAGCGGTAAGCTCGACTCGATCTCACACAATCTGCGACCAACCCAGGGCAGCCAACTGCGAAGGGTGCTTGCCGAAGTAAAGGATCGCTACGACTACATACTCATAGACTGCCCCCCCTCCCTCGGTAACCGCCTGATAGGAAACGCACTCCTAGCCGCTTCGCACGCGATTGTCCCGGTCGAAACCTCGATCCTGGCGCTGGACGGTTTGCGAATCCTGCTGACCATGCTCGACGACATACGCCAGGGATTCGAGCACGATATAGAACTCATCGGCGCACTGGGCTGCCGATTCAACTCGCGCACCCGCCTCAGCCGCCTCGTCCTTGCCGAACTGCACCGCGCACTGCCTGGAAAGGTCTTCGGTACGGTTATTCACGAAACTGTACGAATGCAGGAGTGCCCCGCCGCCGAAAAAAGCATACTCGAATACGCACCAGACTGCTCGGCCGCCAAAGACTACCGGGCACTGGCCGGAGAGCTGGTCCACGGGATAACTCCATGCACGGTAGATATCGGATGCGCCGATCTCGCTGAAGATCAAGACGTCGACCAGACCGACCGCCAGAGGGTCTCCGAATTTCGGAAACGGGCGGGAGAAATATTCCACAGACCGGCCTGCAAGGCTCATCCTGCCGATGAACCGGTCGATCCCGAAGACACCCCCGTAACGGAAGAACCGCAACTCGAGCAATCGGCCGATTCGCCCGTGGCCGACCCGCCGCAAGACGAACACCCCGACCAACCGGAGACTCAACACGGGCCCCGTATTCCCGTCCGAAGCATCAGCATAACGCTCACCCCGAATCAGCCCGGTCAAGACGAGACTGAAACCGCGGACGAAGACGTCGCCGCCGAACCTGTAGTCCCTCAGGAGCCCGTCGAATCGGCGCCCGTCGACGAATACGAGCAAGACCGGGAAACCGATACCTTACCGGAGCCCCGTGAATCAATCCGCACCCGCGACAATGCCATAATCGGGGCCGCCGCAATAGTCCTGCTGGGAATCATGAGCATCTGCGGATGGGCAGGGTTCAAAGCACTAACACCCGGTCCCCAAGCCGCGTCGGCAGGGGACGCACTACCCGCGGAGACAATGGACCGCAACCGGAGCATCCCACCGCTCACCACACATGAAAACGCCACACCACCCAAGCCCGACCGGATGGATACACCCGCAGTCGATGCGGCGAATGAAGAAGAATCTTCCGGAGACCCCCGACCCGATAATACAGTTCAACCCAAACCCGAGACCGACCGGGCTGTCATCATGCCGGCCCCTGCGGGGGGCAATCAGGTTGACTCGCCGAAAGTGGCTGCGGACAAACCGGAGACCCTCCGGCAGAATGAGCAGAAGCCCACAGACGCCCCGATGAAGGAATCAACCCCCGCCGCCCCGGACAAACCTGCCGAAAATACTGTCGCCAAAGGCAAGTCGGAATCGAACGCCCCCACCACCCAACCGAGTTCCGAGGCCCCAACTACACAACCATCGCCGCGCCTGGCCAAGGCGGAAGATTACCCCGTCGGGCTGACCCTCACCGCCGTGATGTACAGCAAGAGGTCGCGGCGTGCAATCATCAGCGGGACGGTGGTGTACGAGGGCGAGAAGGTCAAGGGCGTCAAGATAGTCAAGATACTACCGGACTCTGTAGAAATCGAAGCCAATGGTTTTCGTTTCCTTCTGGGGACCGGGCCAAAGCCTGTCTGGCTCAAGGCGACACAGGTCCTGCCCCCAAACAACAAGAAGGGCCGAAGCGTTTCGACAGAAACCGACTCCCATGAGTAGCGTCCGGTGCGCTGCAGCGAATAGGTCTTCATTGGAGCATCCAGAATGGCACTGAATTCAAACCTTGTGATAAACCGCCTCGGCTTCACGCCTGGTGACGCAAACGGTGAATCGCCCGAAGTGCGTCACAACACAGATGCCACATATACAGCCTCCAGACTTGGACTGACGCTTGTAAAACTGGGTCAACCAGTTGGATCCGTCGAAACATCTGTGCCCATGCCCGCCGAACCGCATGACGGCGAAGCCCTCGACTCCCGCCTGGGGATATCGACCGGTAGTGAACTTGCGCAATCCAGGACGGCGGTCCGCAAACCGTTCTGGCCGAGATTTCGCAACGCGGTGTCACTGCTGGCCATCGCGGTCAAGAAAGGGATTCTCGGGAAGCTTACGCCAAGGCAAAGGGCAACTGCACACCATGAGGCGTCGCACGCTTTCATATCCCACCCGGTCGAAAGTCCCGCACCAAAAACCGCGGACAACGGTCCACCGACGGTCTATCGAAAAGGAACGTTCAAGATGCCCTCGGGGCTTCTGGCGCGGCTGAAAGCCTGCGCAGCAGCCAACCATAAGTACCAATACCGTCTGGTGATAGAATCTCTGGACGAATCCCTGACAGCAAAAGGATTCACCGCCGAAGCGGAAGTCGACACGAACTCAGAAGGATAAGGATGTCTCCTTGGTCGACTATGTCTTTCGATTATCAAGCCCTTTGATCAGACCGCTGATCATTTTTTGCGATGATTTCAAGGTCGCTTCGCAGTTGGGCGTGTTGCGCATCGTCAATGAACCCGCGCCTACGGGCAATCTCAAGTAGTGGGACACATTCCTGGGCTGATCCCCGCGCGATAATGAAAAAGTTCTTGCGATCTGGCTTAGTGAAGCGTCCATTGCCTTCGGCCAGATTCGTGGCAATCGAAAGGGCGGCTCGGTTCAACTGATCGACAAGGAAGTAATAGCCGCGTGGGAACCGTTCAGTCAACGTGGCAACCTGATCCGCCAGATCGACAGACTTCTGGTAGACCTGCAAATTCTCGAACATGAACGCCATAGCGGACCCCAACGGCTTGACCAGGCGAACAGGTGAGCAGGAGACCGCAGGTGAGCAGGCCTGGACGCCAACATGAACCGCTATTTTCGTCGCAGTTCATGTCGTTTCACCTGTTCAACTGTTCTACTGCTCACCTACTCTATTTTTCGGCTTTGCCGAAAAATCGGAGCGACTGGATTTGAACCAGCGACCTCCGCGTCCCGAACGCGGCACTCTATCCAAGCTGAGCTACGCTCCGTGAGTATATCAATGTCTTGGCCCACCTGAAGGCGACGGGTATTATGTACAATGCGACCGGTTCTGTCAAGCGCGGGATGGGCGGCGGGATGGGCGACAATTTGTCAAACCGCTTTGTGCAACAGGTATGAAACATTTTCCAGACCGATGCTCGCCGTTCTACAGCGTACGGCGCTGCGCCGTGGATCGAAACGACGAACGCAGGGCGATGCCCCGCCGCTAAACTTACAGGTCGAATACCTTGCCCGGATTGAGAATATTGTTGGGATCCATGGCCCGTTTGATCGATCGGAGCACGTCGAGGTATCCCTCCGATACGAACATCGGCATGTACTTCTTGCGCTTGTGCCCGATCCCGTGCTCCCCGCTGCACCGCCCGCCCAGCGATGCGGTCAGCTCGAACAACTCCTTCAGCACGCCCGGCCAGGTATCATTCCACCGCTCGGTCGACCAGTCGGGGTCCTTGATGATCCGCGTATGCAGATTCCCATCTCCCGCGTGGCCGTACGATGGAAGCTCGACCCCATGTTTCTCGCCCAGTTTCTCCATGCCCGCGACCAGGTCGGCGATGGCAGCCGGCGGGACCACGAGGTCCTCATTGCACTGCTGGGGAGAGATTATCCCATATGCTTCGGCGATATTCCGCCGGACATTCCATATACGCTCGGAGGTCGTCGAGTTGTCGGCAACGTATACCTCGATCGCCCCGTTGGCAAGACACTGCTCACCGACGGCTTCGTACTGGCGCTCGACCTGTTCGACATCCGAGCCATCGACGGTGATCAGCAGCATCGCGCCGGCCTGCTCGTAGGGAATAGTCTCGTTAAGATACTCACACGCCGCCTGAACGCTCGGGCGATCCATGAACTCGATGGTCGTCGGGATCACGCCGCCTTCGGTCATCAGCTTTGGAACGGCGGATATCGCGTCGCGGGCCGTCTCGAACAGGCACAACAGGTCAACGCTCGCCCGGGGGGCGGGCAGGAGCTTCAACGTGATCTTCGTAAATATCCCCAGCGTGCCCTCCGACCCGACCATCAGTTGCGCCAGGTTGTACCCCGTTACATCCTTGACCAGTTTTCCGCCCATGTTGACGATCTCGCCGGTAGGCGTAACCACCTCCAGGCCTAGAACATATCTTCCGGTCACGCCGTACTTTATAGCCTTTCCACCACCGGCGTTTTCGGCAACATTCCCGCCGATGTAGCAGGTCTCCAGGCTCATGGGGTATCCGGCGTAGAACAGACCGAACTCCTCGACCGCGTCGTTGATCTCCGAGGTCACCACGCCAGGCTCGACGACCACCATCATGTTATCGCGGTCGACGTCGAGTATCTCGTTCATCCGATCGACCAGCATGACGACCCCGCCGCAGATGGGCACTGCACCTCCCGAGAGCCCGCTGCCTGCGCCGCGCGGCGTAATGGGAATCATGCGGCGATTGGCGAGTTTGACAATAGCGGAGATTTCTTCAGCGGTGCGCGGGCGCACCAGGGCCTCGGGCATATGCGCGTACTGCGGGTCGGGAACTTCATCGTGGGAATACGGCTCGAGCCGCTCGGGATCATCGAAAACCACGTACTTCTCGCCGACGATCTCGCGAAGCTCTTCGACGATCTCGGGCGTCACAGGATTGTACTTCGTCTCACTCATGCCCGAGAGTATACTGGATTCTTCGCCGAAACGGCAGTGCTTGTCGCCATACAGAATTGGAGAACGATAATGAACCGAAATTCACTAACGCGACGCGGTTTTCTCAGGTCGGTGGGATTGGGGGCGGCGGCCCTTACGTGCAGGCTGCCGGCCGCAACGGCCGCCGTCGACAAACTCGCGCCGAAAAGCAGACGCCCGAATATCATTTATATGCTTGCCGACCAGTTGGGTTATTCGCGCTGCGGATACGCCGGCGAGAAGCGCGCCCGCACGCCGAACATCGACAAACTGGCCGCCGATGGCGCAGATTTCTTTAACGCCGTCTCGAACATGCCCGTATGCTGCGCCTATCGGGCGTCGCTGTTCACCGGCAAGTACACCTCGTCGACGGGCATGGTGATAAACGAACTCCGCCTGAATCCCAACCACGAATGCCTCGGCCACGTGCTCACCAGGGCGGGCTACCGGACGGGGTATATCGGCAAGTGGCACTTGTACGCCAACCAGCTAGGCCGCCACACAGATCCGAGAAACAGCTACACCCCTCCGGGCAAGCATCGCCTGGGCTTCGACGGATACTGGGCGGCGTATGGATTTCATCACCGGTATTACAATACGTACTACCACACGAACTCGCCGAAGAAGATCCCCTACCCCAAGGGTTCATACGAACCCGACGCCCAGACCGACATGGCGATCGATTACATCAGCAAGGCCTCCAAAGCCGACTCGCCCTTCGCGCTGATCCTGTCGGTGGGCACACCCCACGATCCATGGTCTCGTAACAACGTACCGCCTAAGTACTTCGAGATGTTCAAGGACGTCAAGTTCCCGCCAGCCAAGAACTACTCAGACAAACTCGACCCACACGGCGACGGTTGGTCAAACTACAAGAAGACCCCCAAGCAAATCGAACAGTGGATGAGGGTCTACTACGCGATGACCACCAATCTCGACGACAACGTCGGTCGACTGCTGGCCGCGGTGGACAAAGCCGGTATCGCCGACAACACGATCTTCGTATTCACTTCCGACCACGGTGAGATGTTCGGCGCCCAAGGGCGGATGAAAAAGAACATATTCTACGAAGAAGCGGCCCGCATACCGTTCCTGGTCCGCTGGCCCAAGAAGATCAAGCCCGGAACAAAGTGCGATTCGCCCTTGGGCACGGTCGACATAATGCCCACCCTGCTCGGTATGGCGGGCCTGAAGGTGCCCGCCAAAGTCGAGGGCATGGACATCTCCAAACGCGCCATGAGGCTCGAGGGCCCCGAACCTCAAGCCGCATTCCTGCAAAACACCGGCGCATGCGCCGCATGGTCCAACGGGCACGAATGGCGAGCCCTGAGAGACAAACAATTCACATACGCCATCTTCCGGAAGGACAAGCAGGAACTGCTGTTCGATAACACCAAAGACCCGTTCCAGACGAAAAACCTCATCGACGACCCGGCGCAGAAGGCAACAGCCGATCGCTTCCGCAAAATGCTGGCCGGTAAGATGAAATCGCTGAACGACACGTTCCCCGATTCCACCTGGTACCGCGACAACTGGACCAAGAACCGGATAATCCTTAGAGGCGCTAACGGATAGTTATCAGTGATCGCCAACGGTGAATCACTACTTCGTAGTGACGAGAGCCGACGTACCGTCGACCGCTAACGGGAGTGCGGAGCGTTGGTGCTTCTTGTGCCGTTCGCCGTTACTGATCACTGACTTACTGATAACTGATTACTGGTTTCTCAAATCCAGCGTTTGATCCACGATCGGATCCGCCCGGATGCTTTGACCATCACCAGGGGCTTGTCGCATCGTTGGGCGATTGTTTCGGGTATTGGCGTGTGTACCAGTTGGCTGACGAGCGGCTGGCGAGTGCAGCCCATCACCACCAGATCGTAATCGGCGGCTTCGGCGAGAATGCCTTCGACGACGGCCGCCGAGGTGATTGTTTTGGTCTGGATCGGTCCGGTGAGCTTTCCGGCCTGTATGTTGGTTTCCACAAAGGCGCCGATGTCGAATGATCTTCGCCTGCGTCCGGTATCAACAGTAACCGCAGTGACTTCGCCGTCTTCCGGATCGACCAGTATCTTGGCGATCTCCAACGCGAACAGTCCGTTGAGCCCGCCGGCAAGGGGGACCAGAACGCGCTTGAACACCTGGTTTCCACCGCAGCCCTTGAGCACGACAACGTTGCACGGCGCCCGTTCGATAATCGGATCGACCGTGCTACCGAGATTGAACGTGCGAGCTTTGGGCCGCCCATGCCACCCCATTACCAGCATGTCCACACGATTGTCCCGAACGCCCGAGAGAATGCCCCTCGACACGCTGCGACAGTATCGCAGGTGCGACGAAATCGGGAACAGTGGGCCCAGGTAGAGCATCGTCTCCATGATGCTCTCTCTGCCTTCGTGCATGTACTCAGCCGCGTCAGAAAGCGGTACTTGGTCGGGCACGGTGACCATGTGCAGCAATTCCACACGTGCGTCTTTTGCGCCGCAGAGTTTGTAAGTGTTCTGGACGAGTTCCAATGCGTTGGCCGGATTGCCGACTGCCACCATGATCCCGTATCGCCTCTCGCCGGCCTCGGGCGCCGACTGCTCGTGGAGGACCTGTATCTCGTGGTCGACCGGCGGCACACGGCTTCGGGAATACAGCATATACACGCCAATCCCGCCAATCACCCAAGACGGACCGATGATCCACGCCACAAGCGATTCGCCCATAATCCCCCAGCCCAACGCGATCTGACAAACCATGGCCAGGATCGGTAGCAGAGGGAACAGAGGCATGAGGAATCCGTACTCGAGTTCATCGCCCATGTTCACTCGAATCCTGATAACGCAGAGATTCACCACGAAGAACAGGAACAGGAACATTATGCTTGCGGTCGCTGCTCCGTCATGTTCGTTCAGGAATCCGGCGGCAATCAGCACAATCACCGCCGTGAACGCCAGCGCGACGTATGGCGTCTTGCGAGTGGGGGATATCTTCGCAAAGAACGGAGGAAGCATCCGGTCGCGCCCCAGAGCAAACGACGCACGCGTGGCGGAGTATATCGTCGCATTCAGCGCCGAGGTCGATGAGGCGATTATCGCAAACGTAACCAGCAACCACCCCGCGCCGGGTATCGGGATCAAGTGCTCTATCGACCCGGTGAAGCTGGCTGTGGGATTATGCACGTTGTCGCCAAACCACGCCATCGCCTCTCCGGACTTACTGAACGCGACCACCGACGCCAACGCAACCAGAACGTACGTCACAGTCACAATTGCAACCGAGTAGAGCATCGCCTTGGGGATGTTCCGCTTCGGATCGATCGTTTCGTCACCGGCTTGCGCAATAACTTCAAAGCCCTCGAAGGCCACGTAGATAACGCCCATTGTCCCCAACAGGCTCCACCAACTACCGTCTTGTCCCAGGAATGGCTGGAAGTTCGCCATCCTCTGCGGTTCGACAATAGCGACTACCAATCCGGCAACCCCAATAGCCAGAACGAACAGCATCTGCGCCACGGTGAAAATCGCCCCTATCTTCCCGGTTTCGCTGCTGCCCCGGTAGTTGATATAGATAAACACACCCGCGG
>CAZSLS010000111.1:0-20644 GCA_964607575.1 uncultured Planctomycetaceae bacterium
TTCCACGAACGGTAGAAGCTGAATGCGGGCATGAGCAGAATCTGCTCGTGCGAATCGAGTTGACTGTGTAGATAGTCGATCCCGCAATGCCCGAATGTCATCAGGAAATGTACTGGCAGATCCGCTGTTTTTCGGGGCGTCGGTTGCGGTGGATCGCTCTTATCGCGTTGGGGCGGGGGCGTCTCGGCGTGGAGAAAGTCCAGAACGTGCCGGGTCAATAGTTCCCCGCATTCGGAGATCGAACAGTTGGCGGTATCCAGCACAAGTTCCGGGCTGGATTCCTCGTAGGGTTCGGTCACACCGGGAAAGTTGCTGTATTCGCCCGCAAACGCCCGGCGGTAATTATCTTTGAAGTCTCTCGCGGCGCACACCTCCACGGGGCACTTCAGGAATATCTCCATGAAGTTGTCGATCTCCGAGCGCACCTGGGATCGAACTTCCCGGCGATGCGAAATCGTCGAGACCACCACCACGCCGCCCTCGGCGTTATGCTCGTTGGCCAGCGTAATCATATGGCGGATCACTTCCGTTCTGTCTTTGACGGAGTACCCAAACTTGTTTTTCATACTCTTTCGAACGTCTTCCCCGTCAAGCCACTTGACGTTCGAGACGCCCCGGGATACCAGGGCTTCGGAAAGATACTTGCCCATCGTGGTCTTACCGGAGGCGGAAACTCCGGTGATCCATATGGTCGCCGGTATAATGGCTTTGTGGCGGTTCTGCGTGGATTGGGCCAATGATAACTCCCTGGTGCTCAGCTTGCTGATGTCTCACGAGGACGCATTGTCGTCTATCCCCCGGAGACTCGGCAAGGGCAAAAGCGGATTCAGACGTCAGGTTGTCCGGTGTAACAACCGCACAAACATTTCCTTTATCTCTTGGCAGGAATACCTGCTGGTGACTCTTTCTTTCGGCGGTTCGCCGGTATCGTATATGGGGATATGCAGAAACGCCGGGCCCTGACTATCCAATAATTCGATCAGCATTCGTCTTACCACATCGATTCCCATCGCACTTCGGACCTCTCGATACCCGCATCCCGAGGCGATCTTCGTAAAATCAATATCGTCCGACACCGTCGGCTGCCCACCCACAGAGGCATAGGCGCCATTGTCGATCACGATATGAATCAGGTTTTCCGCGGCCCTGTCCCCACGCCCAACCGAAGCCATGGCGCCCATGTGCATCATGCATCCGCCATCACCGTCAATAACAACGACCTTCCGGCCCGTTTTGATCTGCCCGGCGATGCCCAGACCGATCGGCAGGGCGTGTCCCATCGATCCCAGCATATAAAAGGACGGACAGATTTCGGACAACCCGTGTTCGGCAGACACATGCGAGGCCTCTCTCGACAGGAACCCATTGGTGGCCACGCAACAAGCCTTGTTGTCACATGCGCGCATGATCGCATCGACGATATCGGCCCTGGAAGGCAAATCGCCTTCATTCGCGGGCTCGGTACTCTTGGTTACCGCCTCTACAGTTCCCCGCTGCAACAGCAGTATCCCGGGCCTTTGGGATTCCTTCAGGGTATCGACCATTGTCCTTATTTGCTCCCGGCAGCGATCTTCGGCGAGTACTTCATAAGGGATGTCAAACGCCTGCAATAGCGTTTCGGTTTTTTCCCCCAGAAACTCGTGCTGGGGCGCATCTTTCGTCCCGGGCTGACCTCTCCAGGAAACGAGATACAGCAGGGGGATGTTGTACGTCACGTTCAGTGAACTGTGAGCGTTCAGCGCATTGCACAACCCCGAATTCTGCATTAGCACCACGGGAATTTTCCCGGTGGCAAGATAGCTGCCGACGGCCATCCCCATCGCGACGCCCTCATTGACAGGATTCATCACCTCGCAATCCTGATCCTGCATCAGCTCCGTTATCACCGGCGCGAGCAAGGAACACGGAACCTCAAAATAGGGGCCCAATCCGTACCGCTTGAATTCCTCTATTAGTTTCGATGCCGTCACTTTTCGCCCTTATGAAAACAACATGGTAGCATGCTTATAACACTCAAAATTGTGAACTTCCATCCATCCGTCGGCAACTGCAAACGACGAGACATCATGTTCCCTGTCAATCAGGTACTGGATGAATTCGATAAACGAAAGGGATTCTATCGCGGGCCGATCCTCGGCGCTATTGTATTCGCTGACCAGAATATCGATCCCTTTGTTCGAGAAACAGGCTATCCCGGCAAATTCGTAGTGAGCTTCTTCTTCGGAAAGCCCCTTTGCTATTTTTGCGATCCTGTTACTCCTGTTGACGTCCATCGTCCTGACGCTTTGGGGCGGGGGAGATTCCGTCAACACGAGTTCCAGTTCCTTATCCCGGTAATGGGTCTTCTGGTAGGTTCTGTCAACCACAAGAACGATGTCATGATCCTTCTTCAGGAGCTTTCTCAATAGTTGCTGATCGAACATGATGTCAGAGTAGACGACGATATTCTTGTCGGCGGGCTCCCTGATCCCCGTCACGATCGAATGCATCATCCCTTTGGTTTCATAGTCGGGATTATCGACAATATTGACTCCCTCCAGATTGACCATCTCCTTCTTGTATCCAACCACCACGTTAACGTCCTGAACGCCGACCATATTCAACGTTTCCACATTTCGCTGTAGAATAGACTTCCCGTTGATATCAAGCATCGCCAGCGGTCTGTCCGCCAGTATGCCTTTCAGGGAATCATCGATTTTCATCCCGGCCGCGGGGATGACGGCCTTGACATTTCCCGATTCAAGCCCAAGATACTTTCCCTCGTTCTTCTTCATGAGGTGCATCCCCTGCAATTCAAACACCTCTTCCATACCGGCGATTCTGGAGTCAATATCCGCGATTCCATGACTCGACATATGGCTCAATACGTCGTTCATGGCCTTGATGGAAGCTCGCAGACCGTGGTTTGCGTAGATCACCACATCAATCCCCAACTCCTCCATCTCCTTTTCGGACATGGATGGATACGTTGTGGGACATATGATCAGCGAGCCCGTTTTCTCCCACTTTTGGCAAAACTCGACTATTTCCGCCGACGCAGTCGCCTTTGAATGAATGAATATCCCGTCCGCTCCGGCTTCCATATAGGTGCTCGCTCTGCGCACCGCTTCGTCTATTCCCCAACCGGCAATGAGTGCTTCGACTCTCGCAAATACACAAAACTCGCTGGTGGCCTGCGCGTGCTTGGCGGCCATGATCTTGCCGACAAATTCAGCTACGGGCGCCAGCTCCTGCCTTCCGGGAATATAACTGTTTACTTTCGGGAATAGTTTATCTTCAATGGATACGGCGCTGATGCCGGCGGCTTCAAACCTCTTGACCATATGCATGACATTGTTGGAATTCCCGAAACCGGTATCGCAATCGGAAACAATTGGGATCGACACGCAGTCGGCCATCTCAGCCGAAGCGCCGAGGAAATCCGTCATGGTCAGAATATTCGCATCCGGTACGGCGTGCGAGGTCGACAGCTCCAGGCCTGACGCCCACACGCCGTCGAATCCGTGTTTCTCAACGAGTTTCGCCGTCATTCCGCTGTGGGCTCCCGCGAGCCGGATCAGTTTCCCCCGCTGCAGGAGATCTCTTAGATTTGTTTCGGAACTCATGATTCATCGCCCGGAGTCCGGGTCGTTCTCCAGCAGGCGGGATCACCGGCGAAAAAGGCCTCCGCATCCAGTTTTGACGGGTCGTAATTCCCTTCGGAGTCAAACGCGGAGTCATCGTACGCCCTTGTCCGGCACCCGTAGCACTTTTGTTCGGCGCTTAACGAACAATTGGCCGCGGAGCATTTCGAGTTTTCGTGGAGTTGGCTGTAGATGTCCCTGAACTTCTTTACTTTCTCCGCGAACACAATATCTTTTAGCGAATTCTCCCGTATGTCACCGAGAGCCCAATGATCGGGCGCCTCGGAACAGGGCAGGACGATACCGTCGGCCCGCACGTGAATACCGCCCAGATGCCTCGAACAGGACTTGTTCTCGACCCAGGGGGATTCGGCTTTCCAATGTATGGAGAACTCCTTACCGTCTATTTCCGCCAGCGTCTCGAAAAGGGTTTTTATATCGCCCGCATTGAGCGTGCTGCCGGATTCCTTACCGCACAGCATGGAACTGCTGTAGTCCTTGGCCCGTCCATGAACGTGTACGGGGATCACAAACGGCATGAAACCGCGGGTGCGCGACCATCGGAACACGTCCGGAACATCATCGTAGTTAATCGCCGTCACGACGGTATTCGTCGACAGGGGCGGCATGTCGTCATTACCGTAACCGACGTCGATGAGATGCTCGTACCCCTCCATCATTCGCCTGCTGCCTCCCTGGCAGCCCAGCAATTGATCCTGTCTGGCTTCATCGAGGGAATCCAGCTTGCAGCACAACGAGACCCTCAGCTTTGCGAGCCTTTCGGCGATTTCCTTAGTGATGACCGCGACGTCGGTGAAGCTGACGATGTTTACTTCTTTTTCCTGTTTTGCGTATGACTCTTGTATGTACTCGACAAGGTGGAAGAAGGCTTCTCCTAGCCCGCCGGTCCAGTCGTCAGGCTTCCAGATGAGCGGTTCCCCGCCCTGCATATTCACAACCCGCACGTTCATGTCCACGCAATCATCCACAATGGATTTCGCCTCGGACATGCTGATTGTGTCCGTCTTCTGGGGGGCGGCGTCCGCGTAACAGTAGATGCACTGGAAATTACATCTTTGCGTAACCATGATATCCACAGAGAACAGCTCCACCCCCGCACTCTTCATCTCTTTGATCATGTCTCGCGTCACGCCGGCCATTCCCGGGAACAGTGTCACCTTGTCCTTCTGACTCATCTAAACTTCTCCTCAACCTGCCGCAGCAGTGATTTTATCCAAACGCAACGATGCAAAAAGCCCCTGCAAATATGATGCAGGAGGCCGTAATCCGCACCGCACCATACCGTTCTTTCAGAAACATCACACCGTATAACGCACCGATAACAACGCTTATCTGACGCAAAGCCACGATATACGACACTTTCGACATCCGGAAAGCATACAGAATCAGTATGTACGAAGCCGCCTCCAAAATCGAGGCTAATGTGATTTTGACTTTATCCTGCTTCAGAAGGCGCCAGTAATTCTTCCGCCTCTCCTTGAGAATGAGAAGATACCCCAGGAACATGAATCCCGAGAAAGCAAAGAACAGATAGAAGAACAGAATCGGCGGCATGTGCAAGACGCCCTTCTTGTCGATGATCGAATAGATCGCCGACCAGACGGCAGTGAGTACAGCGAATATCATCGCGGTAAGATAACGTTTATCGAACGGTATCAGGAGGCTTCGCGGAGAAAGGCTCTTCTGATTCATCAGGTAAGCGCCCGCGACGACCAGAACGGCTCCGATCACCGCTGCTGTCGAAGGGATTTCCCGCAGGAAGATCAAAGCCAGCACCATGACAAAGACCGGCGAGGATCTCGCGATCGGGTACGTGAGCGACATGTCTCCGGCCTCATACGTCTTGCACAGGAACAACTGGTAAAAGAAATGGGAACCGGCCGAAAGGGCAACCAGCATCCACCCGGTCGAAGTGATATCGCCCAGGGGATACAGAAAGAGCAGGAAACTGAAAAGAAGCGTAAACACGAGGTGTATGTTCAGATAGAAGACAACTTTGTCCTCGCTCCTTTTCAGAAGCATGTTCCATAACGGGTGCAGGAAGGCGGAGGTAAGCACAAGGGATAAGCTGGCGCCGGCTATCATAAGAGTACTCTTTCCAGGATCCCGTTTCTTCCGCTTGCTGACGCGGGTTTGGACCGAAGCGCGGGTGCGTCTCGATTCTGCGTCAAAGTTGCTCTTCGGAGCCCCAGGCGACCAGGCGTTCTCTGGCTCGCGCCAGATCCTGCGGTGTATCCAGTTCGGCCCAGTCGCCATGGATATCCACGGGTTCCACTCGCACGTCGACATTGACCAGTTCCTGCAACATGTCGGTTAGATAAGCCTTCCGAATGTTCTCCGCGTCGTGAAAGGTCCGGCTCAGGTAGTCATCGCGAATTTTCCAGTAGTGCTCGTGCAACATCCGTGCGCCCTGGAGGCTGAACTTGGCCAGCCCGATAAACTCACCATAGGCTCGATCGGATGCGATGTGTTTTCCGATTTTTACCACCCGTCCGTCCCGCACGACGACTTTCTCCGCCTGCGACTCCGGATGGTGGGTTCGACCTTCGTATTGTTCCTGCCAGTTCCGATCCACGACCAACGCCACATCCGCAGTACTGGACACCAGGCGCCGGGCGACACTGCGCCGGTACACGATATCGGAGTAAGACGCCACAAACGCCGTCTCCATTTCCGGCGATGCGCACATGAGCGACTCCAGGATGTTATTGTCGGGCCATTCGGTATTGTCATAGAATCGCAGATCGGGGCAGGCCTGCTGGACTTTTGCGATTTGGTATCCGCCGACAAAGACAATCTCGTCAATACCGGCACCGGCGAGCGAGTCCAGAATCCAATCCAGTACGCGCCGTCCTCCGAGTCCATCCATCAAGCATTTGGGATAGCTTTTCGTTTCCGGCATCATCCGGATTCCGCGTCCGGCGCCGATGATGATTCCCTTCATTACGATCTCCGTGTTTCGATATCGCCGCGCGGCGGTTTAGTGAAGCACCACCGCTGAAAACCTTCATCGGTGTGATAGACCTCGAAGACGCCCGGACGGTCAGCGAAAAACTCGGCGACCGCCCAGCAGGCGCCGGGATACTTCAGAGAGTAGTATTCGTCAAATATCACGACCCCTTCCGGTACCACCTGGTCGTACAGGGCGCCGAGGCAATCGATGTAGCTCTGGTAGAGATCGCAATCCAGGAAGAGCACCGCGATCGGTTCGTCGAAGTTCTGCAGGCTGTCGGAGAATGCGCCTTTGACCAACCGCACGTTTTCAAACCGATCGGCGATGTCGAATACGCTCTTGACATCGAGGAAGTACTCGCCTTGAAGGTGGCTTGTATCGGTGAAGTCAGCGGTTCTTTCGGCAGCTTTGCGGTAGTGTTCTTCGGTGATCAGTTCCTTGTCGAGCAGTTCGCCGAAGAACTGCGGCGCGTCGCGATAGTCGATTTCGCTGTTGGGGAATCCTTCAAATGAGTCGAACCCGACAAGCCGCCTGTCCGATCCGATGTTCTTCAGGAACGTCGCGACGGTAAAGAGGGTCGTCCCTTGGAACACGCCGCATTCGGCGTATACGCCTTCGGGCAGATCGCCGTTCGCGAGCTTCTGGCAGATCAGATTGACGTTATTCCCGGGCTTCAGGCCATAGTTCTCCTCGACCAGTCGCCTGACTTGCGACAGGAGTTCCGTGGCGCCTTGGGAGAAGACCGCTCGGACCGCTTGGGCTATGGGTTTTGGTTTTGACCAGGCCATTGTTCCATGATCCTTTGAGCCAACCAGAAATCGAAGCTGGAATTTATCTTGATGCTCTCTTCGGGGAGCATGGTTATATGCCCAACCGTCTTGCCCAGCAGGCTTCCCGATTCGATCGCCTCGACTTTGGTAAGGTAGACCGCGCCGTTTTCCTTATAAAGCGCCTTTCGCTCTATTCTCAGGCTGCCGGTGACGTCGTTGACCGGCGTCAGACCGAACTGTCTGTGCTGATAGCATGGGGCGAGTTCTTCCTGGATCGAAATTACCGAATCAACGTCGAAGATCATCATCGTGTTCACGGCCTTGTCAATGTGGCAGGCCTTCCGCAGGGGGGTATTGGCGTACAGGACGGCGACTGCATCGGGACGATAGTCCCGCGTCCCCTGGAGTTCGTCGATGATGCTCTTTACGATATCGCACGTCCTGACGGTGACCCCGGTAAGTTCGTCGGGGCGTTTGATCGCCTCGATTGTCCCGAACTGTTTTGCGTATTCGAGCGTCTGGTTATCTTCGGTTGACAGGACCACGCGGTCGAGCGACTCGGCCTGGGCGGCCTGATCGAGCGTGTACCAGATCAGGGGCCTGCCGTTGAGCTTCGCCATCGGGTGCATTTCCGGACAGACGGCTTTCGCCGACGCCAGTATTACGCCCAGGACTCTTGGTTTGCGGTCCTTGTGGTAGGTCTCGACGAACCTGGCTTTTATCTCTCTTCGCGTATCGAGTATCCTGGCGGTGTCTTCGGTGAGGTTCGACCCGTGCCTGCGGTAGTAGAACAGGGGCAGATTCACGTTGAACGGTTTGTGCTTCCTGATGAACCTCAACCACAGTTCGTACCCGTCCTGGCAGGAGAAATCCTCTATATACCCGCCGATCTCCCTGAGGAGGTCCTTTCGGAACATGGTGCATGCGCCGTGGGCGGGCAGATCCAGCAGTTGCACTTCATCGTCGATCTTCTCTCTCCGGACGATTTCGATGACCTCGCCGTCGCTGTCGACGTGATAGTAGTCCGGATAGACTAAGGCGACCTCCGGCTTGGTGTCCAGCGCGCTGGACAGGATCATCAGGAGATTCTCGTCCATGTAATCGTCACCGTCGAGGCGCGTTATGTACTCGCCCCTTGCCAGTCGCAGCGCGATGTTGTTGGTGACGTTTAGCCCCTTGTTTTCCTGGTCGATTATGCGTATTTGGGGGTTGTCGCGATAGGCGTCCAGCACCTCGGAGGTGTTGTCGGTGGACCCGTCATTGATGACGATCAGTTCCCAGTCCCCCAGCGTCTGGGCCAGTACGCTGTCGACGGCTTGGGCGAGGTATTGCCCGTAATTGTACGTCGGTATGTATACGGTGACCTTGCACATTGTGCGGTCAGACTCCCAGTGCGAGTTTTTTTGCGATATCCCGACCGATCTTCACCATCTGGGCGAACTCGTCGGGCGTACTGCTCAGGGCGTGATCCCTGATGACCACGCTGGACTTGTCGAGCGTGAAGTGCTTTTCGACGCACTCTGCGCCTCGGGCGATCGCCAGCAGGGCGGTTTCTATACCGATCGAATGGTCGCTGTATCCCCAGTAGGGCGAATCGGTGAAATCCTTCGGCAGATCGACAAGATCCTTCGGTTCGGCGGGATAACACGACTTGCACCAGAGATACTTGACGTTCGGCGAGTCGAAGGGGAGCGTGTCGCCCTCCCACATTCCCAGGGATACGATTGTCTCCTTGCCTTCGGCGACGATCGCCCCAGCCAGGTCGGGATTGTCCTTTAACGTACGCGATGCGACTTTGTACCTGGCGGGATTGACCTTTCTGATAAGTTCGAAGGCCTCGGGCGTTATGATCGACGACATGAACTCGATCTCGAAATACGCGCACCATTCCTTGAGCTTCTCAAGGCGCGGCAGGTCGAGATGGTTGATATCGTCAGGCCCGTCGCGCCAGCCAAGCTGAAACTTGGCCACGTCGGCGCCCGCGTATTTCGCCTGCTTGATCAACTCGAAACAGAGGTCGAAGTTCCCGTTATGGTTCATCCCGATTTCTGCTATGAAGAGCATCTTATATTGTACTCCTGTAAATCACTCAGGTTCCGAAAACGCCCTTGATCTTGTCGACGATGTACTTGGCGGCTTTGTATTCCGACTCGAGCGTCGCGCCGGCTACGTGCGGGGTCACCAGCAGATTATCGTGCTCGCGGGCGTACTGTATCAGGGGCAGGTTCCGCTTGGCGAGAAGATGTTCGTTGCGGATCACGTCGACGGCTGCGGCGCGGAGCTTTCCGGACTCGAGGGCCTCGATCAGGGCGCCCTCGTCGATGACGTCGCCCCGCGAACTGTTCAGGAAATAAGCCCCGTCCTTCATCTGCGTGAAGAACGCCTTGTCGACTATGCCCGTAGTTTCTTCGGTAAGCTTGACGTGGATGCCAACCATGTCTGAGGCGCCCAGGAGTTCGTCGAGCGAGACCTGCCGGACGCCAGGGGCTTCAATCGTCTGATACGGATCGCAAACCAGCACGTTCATCCCGAAGCCCCGGGCGAAACTTATCATCTTCCGACCGATCCGCCCGCATCCGACCAGGCCGAGGGTCTTGTCGTTGACTTCGATATTCCTGAACTCGAACTCCCTCTCGCGCCACACGCCCATAGCGGCCTGTGTGACGCAGTGCGGTATCTTCTTGATCATCGCCATCAGGAGCGTGAAGCTGAACTCCGCCGAGGCGTGAATCTGCTCGATTACGGGCGACCCGCCGAGGCTGAAGACCTCTATTCCCTTGTCGCCTGCGGAAGCAAGATCGATATGGTTTGTGCCCGTTGACGGGCTGCCTATCACCTTGAGCCCCGGCGCCGCATCCATTAGTGCCCGGTCGATGATGTATGGCGGACAGGGGCTGCACAACCATGCGTCCCTGTCGGTAATCTGCCGGAGTACCGTCTCGAGGGGCGCGTTAAACGCGAAGACCGTATCGAAATTCTCGCAGACGAAATCCTTCAGGTGGGGCATGAAGTCGTATCCCGCCGAGAACAGCAGCTTTGGCTTGTCCGGCGAGGGGCAGAGTTCGACCGTAGTCTCCGGCGCGATCCGGACGGGAACGTTGTCGCACATTCCCCGCTGAATCAGCGACTCGGCGAGGTAGAAGTCGATCATGGAATCGATATTGACAGACCGTTCGTCGGGCATGATAAACGCGCGGGAATCGTCGCCATTTCGCGTGAAGTCCACCACGATAGTATCCCGCCGCATCGAGTAGATCGCCCCGTTGCGGATGAAGCACTCCTCGAGATCCTGCCTGCGCGAGCCTTCGCCCTCTGGGAACTCCGAGCAGAAATCGCGAATCTGGTCGTCGACGATCCGCTTCATCCTGACCGGGTGCTTGTCCTGCATTTGGCAGACGCTGATCACCGAGTCGGCGCCGGTCTCGATCAGCCGGGTCAGGGCGTCATCGATGTCTTGTGCGGTTCTCAGCGGCGATACGCAGGGCAGTTCCACCACGTAGTCGTAGGTTTTATCGAAGAACTCCTCGGTCGCCACCACGGCGTGCTTGACTGCATCTCTTGAAAATATATGGTCTTGCGCCAGTTCATCGGGGCGCATGAACGGTGTAAGCGCCCCGTACTGGCGCGAGACGCTCGCGATCTCCTCGTCGTCGGTGGATACCACCAGGTCGGTGACCAGTTCGGAGTTCAAAGCGGCCGCGATCGTGTACGAAATCAGCGGATGACCCGCAAGTTCCTTGATATTCTTCCGCGGAATGCCCTTGGACCCGCCCCGAGCGAGAATTACCGCCAGAATTCTCTTGTCCTGTCCTATATCCTGTCCCATATATTGTCCGTTCTTTCGCAGTCAGGTGGTCTTTTGCGCAGACTCCGCCCCCGTGGGGCGCACGGGCCCCTCGAGCAGCTACTATTCCAATGAATCCGCCTGGCGACCGATTCAGACCGGTCGACCATCGGATTCCCATCAAGCTGGAGTAACAATATCCCTTCGGCGACACCCAAGCAAGGCTTTTCCAAGCCGTTGACTGCCGTATTGGCGGTATGCAAAAGCCCTCCGACGCCTCTGGCGTTACCGCGTAAAAAGCTGGACTTACAACTGCCGAGAGACGGTCAATTCACAGGGATCAGGAGATCGGCGTCTATTTGCAGTGTGGCCGCCTGGGCGATCATGTTGACCTGGAGGACCAGGACGGAGGATCCGGCCCGCCGGACCACGATACCTTCGAGCCCCTGTAGCAGTCCGGCCGACACGCGGCAGCGTTGTCCTTCGACGGCGAACGGGAATGGATCGATCCGGACTTTACTGGCGATGGCCTTTTCGATGTTCGCCAGTTCGTCGACCAGGGCCCTCTGGTCGGGCACTTTGATGATGCGGCAGACGCGATTGGTTTTCAGGGCGGCGGATCGGTCGTCCTCGGTCCCGCAGAGGAACACGTATGAGGGAAACAGCGGTTTGAGAGACCTGCGTTTCCTCCCGCGTGAGATGTTGACCCGTTCCATCAGCGGCAGGTAATATCCCGCACCGCACCGCAGCAGGTCCCGCGCGAGCGCCTTTTCGAAGCGGGCCTTTGTGTGGGCGATCCACCAGCATCCGTCCAGATCGCGCACGGACCGAGCCGGTGGGGGGAGCATGGGCGGGTTTTCCGACGCTTTCAGCATTGCGGGTATATCAAACGCCAACTCGACGGGACTGTCAACTCCCCAGTTACGATGCCCGCCGGGCCTGCGATCTCCCAATCGGTCTGGACTCCCGCGGCCAGGCCTTCTTTTTTGCGAACGTGACAGGCAGTGAGCGCAGCGTTCGTCTATAATTAGAATGCGTTTGGGCTGTCCGCTGTTAGAGAACTCGGGCAATTCCGACTGAAAGGAACGCGGTTATGAGAAATACGACAATTCTACTCCTGATCATCGGGGTACTGGTTGTTCCGGCACATTGGGCGGCGGCCGGGGTCGAGGACATTTGCAAAGACTGTGTGGACCCTTACGTCCCGATGGCTGAGCGGGCGAGGTTTTTCAAGGTCGCCGGCAAGGACAACGAGATCGACGCCAAGGAGTTCGAAGCCGACAAGGCAGCCGGCGGCGGATTCGTCCGAAAGTTCGACACGTGGTCCGGGATGCTGGTCTTCGACAAGAACTCCAACAAGACCCTCGACTGGTTCGAGGCTAATGCCTACCGCAGCGACATTCGCAGGCGCGTGTTGGCGGCTTTCGACAGCGACAAGGACAAGAAGCTTGCAGGCAAGGAGCGCGAAGCGGCCAACCGGGCACTGGCGGCGGGCAAGGTTCCCGGTGCTGTCAGGCGGGGTGGTGGTCGGCGCGGATTGGTCTGGGGCGGCGGGCAGATGACTGAAGCGATGCGCCTTCGCATGTTCGACAAGAACCGCGACGGCAAGCTCGACGCCGACGAGAAGGCAGCGGCCGACAAGTGGCAGGCCGACAGCGAAAAACGCCGCAAAGAATACGCCGTCCGGGCCGAGCGATGGCGGAAACTCAACGATGAACTCCGCAAGAAGCACGACGCCAACGGCGATGGCAAGCTCGACGCCGACGAACGAAAAGCCTACTACGAAGAGTACCGCGAGCGGGCCAAAATTGTGCAATGGGACAAAGACGGCGACGGTAAGCTCAGCGACGCCGAACGGAAAGAGATGGAGACCAAACAGGCCGAATGGAAGAAGCGGGCCGAAGAAAACCGCCGCAAATGGATGCTCCAGCGCTGGGACAAGGACTCCGACGGAGAACTCAGTGAAGAAGAACTCGCCGCCAAAAAGACCCAGGAAGACGAATGGAAAAAGCGGGCCGAGCAATACCGAAAAGAACAAGCCGAACTGCGCAAGAAGCACGATGCCGACGGCGACGGTAAGCTCAACGCCGAGGAGCGGAAGGCCTACTACGATGCGATACGAGCCAAACAGCAGCTTCGCCAGTGGGACAAGGACAAGGACGGTAAGCTCAGCGAAGAAGAACTCGCCGCCAAAAAGACCCAGGAGGACGAATGGAAAAAGCGGGCCGAGGAGTCTCGAAAAGCCCAAGCCGAACTGCGCAAGAAGCACGATGCCGACGGCGACGGGAAGCTCAACGCCGACGAACGAAAAGCCTACTACAAGGCGATACGGGAACAATGGCAGCTTCGCCAGTGGGACAAGAACAAGAACGGCAAGCTCGACGCCGACGAACGCAAAGCCATGGAAGAATGGCGGAGCAAGTGGCAGCAGCGCAGCAACATAATGATCAACGGCAGGAGCATTTCGCCGGGCCAGGGCGGCGTGCGAGTCCTGAACCCCGGGGGCGCAACGGGCGGCGGCGGGATGACGATCTGGTAGAGCGAGGATGGAGCGGCAGGCGGAACCATCATCATCCAGCGCGGAGAGACAAACGAGCAGGACAAGTAAGCGCTGTCGGCGGGGTCAGGACCAGAATCGGAGGTCTTGGTGTCGCTATCGGACCGATTGGGTGGATTTGGCTTTGAGGTCTTGCGAAGGTATCGTTGCGGTGTTACTGCGGCGAATCGTTTTTGGTGTGCTTTGCCACGGCCTGCGAGAGTTTGCTGATCTGGAATGGTTTGTTCAGCAGGACAAGCGCACCGTCGTTCAGCATTTGTTGAGTGGCTTCGGTGTGACTGAAACCCGAGGCCACGAGAACCTTGACGTCCGGATTGATTTTCTTGAATTCCCTGAATGCATCCTGTCCGCTCATCTTGGGCATGATAAGGTCGAGGATGACCAGATCGATCGTACCGTGTTCCTCGCGGTAGCAGTCCACCGCCTCGCTACCGTCGCAGCACGTCGAAACCGTATAGCCCAGGTTTCTCAGGGCGGTCGAGGCGAAGTTGCGGACGGATTCTTCATCGTCCACCACGAGGATGTGTCCCGTTCCGCGGACGGGTTTTTCGTCACCGTCGCTGTGGAGTGCGGTCTCGGCGTCAGTGTCAGCAAGTGGCAGAAGAATCCGGAACGTCGTTCCGCTCGCCGGGGTGCTGTCAACGTGGATACTGCCGTCGTGGCTCTTGACGCAGCCGTAGACGCCGGCGAGGCCAAGGCCCGTTCCCTTGCCCATTTCCTTGGTGGTGAAGAACGGTTCGAAGATTCGTTCCTGTGTCCCGATGTCCATGCCCACGCCTGTGTCGGCGAGGCTGATTTCGATATATTGCCCCGGCGTCAGATCGTAACTGCGCTCGCTGCAATCTTCGGTGGTAAGAGTGACGTTCCGCGTGGAGCAGGTAAGCGAGCCCCCTTCGGGCATGGCGTCCCGAGCGTTAAGGCCCAGGTTCAACAGCGCGTTCTGAAGTTGCGTTGGGTCGCCCATGACGATACTTGGCGCGGCGTGCAGTTCCAGATGAAGTTCTATTCGCCGATCGAGGCTGTGTGCCAGCAGGTGGGTTGTATCGGTGATGGTCTGGTGAACGTCGACGGGTGTGACCTGTCGCTTGCCTTTTCGGGCGAACGAGAGCAGTTGTTTGGTGAGGTCGGCAGCCCGATTGGCGCCCTTGATGATTTCATCCGTAAAACGGGTCGGGGTCCCGGTCTCGGGCAGATCGAGTTTCAGAAGTTCTGCGTTACCCTGGATGGCGGTTAGTATGTTGTTGAAGTCGTGGGCGATTCCGCCGGCAAGCTGCCCGATAGCCTCCATTTTCCGGGCCTGACGAAGTTGATCTTCCAGGCGAGCCCGCTCATCGGCCGCCCGTTTGCGATCGGTGATGTCCCAGAAGATGCCCAGCACCCCCGCGACATTTCCTGCATCATCCCAGACGGGCGTCTTGACCGTTTGAACGATAAACTCCTGGCCTTGCTTAACGTATCTCTCCTCGAGTTCGCGAGTCTGTCCAGAGGAGATTACCTGCTGGTCGTCGGTTCGGTATTGCTCGGCCAGTTCCCTGGGATAGAAATCAAAGTCGGTCTTTCCGGCAATTTCTTCCTGATCGACGCCGATGTCGGCGGCGTAGTTGGTGTTGCAGGATATGTAGACAGACTCTGTATCCTTGAGGAATATCCTTTGCGAGAGGTTGTCGGTAAGAGTCCGGTACTTCTGCTCGCTGTCCCGCAGCGAGCGCTCGCGTTGGGAGAGTTTGGCGGTCATCTCGTTAACGGCTCCAGCCAGCATGCTGATCTCATCGTTACCGGTTTGCTCGGCCCGCACGTCGAGGTTTCCGGCGGCGACTTCGGTTACGGCGTCGGTGAGTTTCAGAATCGGGCGAGATATTCGGACCGTCATGATCCACAGACCGGTCACGATCAGGACCAGCGAGATCGCCACGAAGCCAATGTCCCACGCGAGTTGTTCCTGTACGTCCGCGAAAGCTGTCCGTTCGGGCACGCTTGCAGCCAAGCCCCATTGAGCGGACTTAACCGGCGCGTAGAAAACCCACTCATCCTCACTGGTCTCCAGGTCCGGAAGTGTAGCCACGCCCGTTTGGCCTGAGGCAATGGCCCGGACAAGATCGGCGAAATCCTGACGCCCCTGCCGCTTGGCGATATCAATCATGGATTTGTTTATGTGATCCCGGTTTGGGCTGTACACGCAGTTACCGTTCTTGGTGAGCACGATGAAGGAAAAATTCCTGGAGATGCCTATGTCAACCAGTTCCCTCAGCGGTTCGAGGGGTATATCCACCGTTGCCACCCCCCAGAACTTCCCGTTGCGGAAGAACGGTACGGAGTAAGTGGCCATCAGGATATTACCTGCGCCTTCGTCAAAGTACGGTTCGGTCCAGACGGCCTGGCCGGAGGTCCTCGGTGTATGCCAATATTCCTGGTGCGGAAGGGTATAATCGTAGCCTTCGATGGTAGGATCCCACGCTCGCAGTTTTTCACCGTCTCTCTGGACATACCGTACAAAAAGACGGCGGTCGGGCTCGTACTCGTTTGTAGCGAAAGCAATCGCCGAACCGTAGACCAGTGGATTTTGCTCCAGGTTCGTTTTCAGCCACGCGTCCAACTCATCGGGGGTCAGATGTTGACTCTTTTCGACGAGCGCGGCCGTCAGCTTCGCAACCTGCGCCACTTCCAGCAAGTGCTCGTCGAGGTGGTGCGAGTAGTGATACGCCAACTCTGTCATCCGCCGCCGGACGGCCTGATTGGTACGCTGGTGCATACGATAAACATTGAACGCCGTCGCAACCGCATACACGGTGACGATTGGCACGACGACGAACAGCGTTATCTTCCAGCGAAGTGATAACCACATTTACCAGGAGTCTCCTATGCGTACGGTTGGCCACAGCATTCCCGAGCTACTGTGATATTCTATCCATTTTACAGGCGATTATCCGCTCATTCCGGTTTTTTGGATAAACTGGGTGTGCTTACGGACACTGGAAACTGGGTTTTGCGTTCCGGCGGCGTTTGAAGTAGCATTTTGCGACATCGTCTATCGGCCGGAATCTGGGAGATAAGGTTATGGCTTTGCATCGTAACGCGGGCGTGCTGGTCGCATTGCTGGTCCTGCTGATCTCTTCGCCATTATCGGCCGCCGAAGGCGCATCCGTATCGGTGCTGTCCGACGCCAAAGTCGCCCCGGCCGTGCGACATGGGCTCACTAAGCTCATCGCGGCGCTTCGGGCAAAAGGTATTAAGCCCGAGCAAGGCGCGGCGGGCGATATCGTGATCGTGGCGGCCGTTGCGGGCAAGGCGGGTCCGGCGACTGAAATGCACAAAACGCTGAACGCCAAAATGCCCGGCGGCGCCGAGACGCTGCGCATCAAAAAAGCCGCCTGGAAAAGCAAGGAAGTCCTGCTGGTCAGTGGCGGGGACGATCGCGGGCTGATGTACGCTCTGCTGGATATCGCTGACCGCATCGCCTGGGCCGCCGACGCCAAGCGCCCGCTCAGCGAGGTGCGCGATGCCGACGAAGCCCCGTTCGTGGCAGAGCGGGCGCTGTCGAAATACACCATGCACCGGAGCTGTTTCGAGAGCTACTTTCACGATGAGGCATACTGGAAGCGATACCTCGACATGCTCGCGCGTAACCGTTTCAACACGCTGGCGCTGCTGTTCGGCTATGAGAACGGAGGCTATTTCGCGCCGCCGTATCCGTACTTTTTCAACGTTGAAGGCTTCAACGACGTGGGCGTGGTGGGCATCACTCCCGCCGAGCAGAAGCGCAACCTCGAATCGCTCAACAAACTCATCCGCATGACGCACGCCAGGGGCCTGAACTTCACGCTGGGCATCTGGGACCACATCTACCGCGGCGGCGTCCAGGGACCAACCGCCGACGCGAAGAAACGCACCAAGGGGCTCGTCTGGGGCGTCACCGCCAAGAACCTCGTCCCCTACACCAAAGCCGCCCTCACCCAACTCCTGAAGAAAGTCCACAACCTCGATGCCATCCAGTTCCGCATGCACGGCGAGTCCGGGCTGAGTCGCAAGGAGATGGCCCAATTCTGGCCCGACATCTACAAGATCATGCTCCGCCACGGGCCGGGCATCCGCTTCGACGCCCGCGCGAAGAATTTCCCGCACGACCTGATCGACAAGGCCGTCGCCGCCGGCGTGCCCATCCGCATGTGTACCAAATACTGGATGGAGCAGATGGGCCTGCCATTCCACCCCACGCACGTTAATCCGCGGAATCAGAAAGATCGTCGCCACGGTTACGCCGACATGCTGCGATATCCTCGCCAGTACAAAATGCACTGGCGGATGTGGAACGGCGGGACGACGCGCGTCCTGCTCTGGGGTGATCCCGAGTACGTCCGTCGCTTCGCAGGCAGCACGCACCTCTACGATGGCGACGGATTCGAGGTCAACGAACCGATGGCCACCAAGATGCAGGACCATCCGCACGACAAAGCCCCGTTCGAGTTGCTGACGAAGAAGTATCGCTACTACGACTGGGAGTTCGAGCGGTATTGGCATTTCTACCAGGTGTTCGGACGAGTGGGGTACAACCCCAAGACACCGCCGGAAGTCTGGTCGCGCGAGTTCGAGCGGCGGTTCGGAAAGGCGGCCGGGCCGCTGGTGCAGAAAGCCCTGCACCGGGCCAGTGGAATCCTGCCGCGGATCGTTGCCTGCAGCTACCCGTACAATCACTTTCCGACCACCCGGGGCTGGGCGGAGATGCAGCGGCAGGAAGACATTGACCGTTATTCTCGCTCGCTTCCCAGCGACACGCAGCAGTTCCTGTCGATGACCCAAGCCGCCAAAAACCGCGTCACCGGCGGTGAATCGGCAAAGATCCATCCCGCCCGGTCCAGCCGATGGTTCGCCCGCGCCGCAAAGGACGTTTTGGGGCTCGCAGCGCAGGCCGAAAAGAAAATCGCCGCCCGCAAGAGCAAAGAGTTCACGTCGACTGTCGCGGACCTGCGGATACTGGCCGGCCTGGCGCAATACCACTCCCACCGGCTGCTGTCGGGCGTGAGTTGGGCTCTGTTCAAGCAAACCGGTAATGCAGGAGCCCTGGACGACGCAATCGCACACGAAACCAACGCAGCCAAGGCTTGGGGGACCATAGTCACCGCCGCCGGAGATATCTACCACAGCGATCTTATGATGGGCCGCCGCCGGTCCGGACTCGCCGGCCACTGGAAGGTTGAACTCGCCCGGATCGAAAAGGGCCTCGCTGCGATGATCCGGCAACGTAAGAATTTCAAGCCCAAGCCCGCGGGCGCCACACCGATTGCCCCGGTTACCGTCACCGATGACACGACAGCGCCGACGGTCACGCACAAGCCGATCGCCGGCGCCCCGGCCGAAAAACCGCTTGCGATCACCGCCGGAGTCCGCGACCCGTCGGGCGTTAAGTGGGTTCGCCTGCGATACCGCAGCGTAACCCAGTTCGAAGACTACCGCACGCTGGAGATGAAACCAACAGGCAAGAAAGACCAATACCGCTGCATCGTTCCCGGCGAGCATATCCCGGCGAGATGGGACTTCATGTACCTGATCGAAGTGATGGACAAAAACGGGAACGGGACGATCTGGCCCGACCTGAACGAGCGCACGCCATACGTAGTGGTGCGCCTCAAACGTTAACGATGCAGAATGTCTCGCAAAGCCCCTTCGAGTTGCGGATGCTGGAACTCGTATCCCGCCTCTTCGAGCACCTTCGGCGCGACGCGAACACCGCGCAGAAGCAGTTCGTCGGCCATCTCGCCGAAGAGCAGTCTGGCTGCAAATGCGGGCATTCGTGCGAGAGTCGGACGGGCGAGTACCCGCCCGAGCGTTTTGGTGAACTCGCGATTGGTGACCGCCTGGGGACTTACGGCGTTTACCGGGCCGGAGATGTCGGAATCGTCGATGATCTTGCCCACGATCCCCAACACGTCTGCGAGTGCGACCCAACTTATATACTGTCGACCCGAACCGAGTACCCCGCCGACGCCCCAACGGAACGGGCCGACCATCCGCCCCAAGGCGCCGCCAGTGTCGCTGAGGACCATACCCAATCGCAGGAAAACCACGCGCACGCCCGCTTCGATCGCCGGAGCGGCGGCGGTTTCCCAATCGGCGGCCACCTCAGCCAGAAACCCTTGCCCGGGTCCGTGAGTTTCGTCAACGATTCTGTCGCCATTGTGACCGTAGTAACCGACCGCCGATGCGGAAATGAGCAGTTTCGGGCGGGGCGACATCCTCGCCAGTTCGCCGGCGAGCAGATCGGTCCCGTCGATGCGGCTGTCAGCGATACGGGCCTTGCGGGCTTTGGTCCATCTGCCCGAGGCGATGTTCTCGCCGGCCAGATGGACAACCGCGTCGATATCACCTGCACTGTCGAGCTCGATGTGCCCGCGCTGCGGGTCCCACAGGATATCGGCTCCTTGCGGCGCGGACCGCACGAGCCTGAGCACATCGCGGCCCCGCTCGGTGAGAAACCCCACCAGCGCAGAACCAATCATCCCGGAAGATCCAGTAATCAGAACTCTCATGGCTACACTTACATTCTAGCCCGGAAATCGCAGTGCTAGATGTTCTTCTTGGAGGTGTACTTGATATAGAAGCTTTTTGGGATGAGGTCTTTTCTGCTCAGGAGCCAAAACAGCGGGCGGAGCTTTTCGAACAGCGGCTTGTAGGTCTTGAACTCGGTGTAGAATCGCTTGGGCAGGGTCATCAGGCGTTCGAACTCCTCGTGCGAGAGTCCCAGGCGTTTTTTGACCATTTCGACGAGTTCGAAGTCGACGTTTGGCGGTTGCTGAAGTTTGGCGAGCCCTTCGTCCCTGTCCATCTGGCCGCTTCGGACGAGGGCTGAGTATCCGTTGACGCGCTGGTCGATACCGAATCTTCGCGGAAGGAAGTAGGTGTGGTAGAAGTTGGTCATCCGGTTCTCGAGGTGATGTCCGCCGT
>CAZSLS010000112.1:0-20409 GCA_964607575.1 uncultured Planctomycetaceae bacterium
TCAGTGTTACTTCTTCCGGCCGGATTCTGCCCGAACAGGAACCGCCTTTTTTTGTGTTGATTGAACGAGCGTTGAGAGATGAGGGCACAAGTTATCATTACTTGCCGCCGTCCGATTATTCACACATCAACGAAGAATTATCGATAATGCTGGCTGACGCCTTCTCGGGGCTGGCCATTCCGGTTAACAGGGGCGCTACTTGGACAACGGACGCACCATTTCGAGAGACGTCCCACGCGATAGAGCAAGCGAAATCAGAGGGCATTCTGGCGGTGGAAATGGAAGCGGCGGGGCTTTATGCTTTTGCTCAGGTTCGCCAGAAGGCGGTGATTTGTTTTGCACACGTTACCAATCAGATGGGGAACATCGCCGGCGATTTTGAAAAGGGCGAAGCTAATGGCAGTCGAGATGCCTTGGAATTGATTGCCGCCACGGCCCGGGCGTGGCTATCGGCGTAGGGAGCGCGCTTCGCGCGAAAGTAGAAATGATGGAGAATAACTATTAGCTGAATGCTGATTCACGACGTCAGGTGGTAAGCATGGACACAAAAGACGAACAACCCGCGGTGGAAACATCCGATGGTGGTCTGGCTATTCCATATTTGAAGGAGGGACTTTGTGTGTTTACCCTCGTGGTAGTCATCTTGCTGGCCGTCAGCTTCTGGCAGTTCAAGTTGTGGGCCATCGATGGCGGGGAGCTATTGGGAGTGATGTTGTTGATGTTGATGGGCGGAGTGTCTATCCTGGGTGTTGTGGGGCTGTGTGCTTTGTGTGGCGGGGTGGAGCTTGGCAGGTGTTTTACTTATCCGTTCACCGTCTATCTTGGCGCTGGACTGGGGCTAATTGCCGCGCGCTTTCTGGGTCTGAGTGGGATGGAAGAGGAGGCTGGCGGGCTATGGGAAACTGTGATCGCGGGAATTATTGGGGGCGTCATTGTCGGCTGGCTTCTGGCCAGGGTTATTATTGCGTACAGCCGGTGGGCACGCAGGTGCGCCATTATGGGGGCGATCCCAATGATGATGTATGGAGGGTGGGTCGTGATTTTTGATATGGGGAGGGACGCTGGTGCCTTGCTCGAGTTGGGAACGTGGATCATGTTGTCGATCGTGCTGACCGTGTTTGCGTTATTTGGCGGCGCCCCGGGGGCTGTGGCTGGGGCGATTATAGATAGTCTGTTACTTCGCCGCGCTGCGCGAAAAAGTAGAACTGTAGAAGGCGGTGAGAAGATAGGCAGCAGCAACTGCGATCCCATCAGGTGGTGAACATGAGCGCCAAAACGATCGTCGCATGATACGGACGCGTCTGGGCCTCATTACCGTCGCTTGTGTGATGAATTCCTGGGACGCCTTGCTCAATTATTGTCCCTGCTTGCCTTTTCCCTGTACAAGTCGGTCGGCTAGTTCGTTCAGATAGTACTCGACATAGGTGTAGCCCGCGTGGCGATCTGACGGTGATGCGCCGGGCGGAACGATCCTGTTGGCATCGCCCGGATCGTTGGGCTTGAGTTTGTGTGCCTTTTCCCAGGCGTCGGGCATTCCGTCGTTGTCGGAGTCCTTCAGGGGCTTGCCCGCGGTGAGCCCCTCGAGCAGGTTTTTCGGGGACTGACGCCCGTAGGAGCCTTTTGACGCGATGACCTCCTTGATGGTCCGCTTGCTGACGGCGTCCCTGGGGAAGCATCCGGCTCGGGCCAGCACCAGCCGGTACGCGTCCTGGGGCGAGTGGGTCTTGACGGTGGGGACGGGCGCGGGTTTGTCAACCACGCCGGGCAGGGATGGGTTGCCCGGGATGAGCCCCTTACCGTGGATGAAATTATTCCGCAGGTAGTAGCGGGCCCCGCGTCTGAACTCGCACCAGGGCCGGCCGCCGCGTTTGTAGTAGTTCCCCACGAAGTTGAAACCGCCCTTGCCTATGTAGTTGTTGTGATGGACGAAGCCCTGCTCGAAGTGGTAGACGACGTTGTTGCGGAAGTCGGCTGGTCCGCTGCCGATGCACGGGCTGCGGATGATGTGGTGGGCGAACAGGTTGTGGTGGATGGATATTCTGTTGCTTCGCCCCCCGGCGATGAGTCCGAACTTGTGCCATGGCTCGCCCTTCTTGGCGCTGGACTCCTCGAGCATGCACCACTGGATGGTGATGTTGGTGGCGCGGGCCCACAGGTCGATGGTCTCGTCCTCGGACCAGGCGAACGAGCAATGGTCGATGACTGCGGCGTCACAGGCAGAGAGCTGGAGACAGTCGCCGACATCCCCTCGTCCGGGTCGCCCGCGCACGCGGAGGAAGCGGACCACCACGTCGTGATCGCCGGGGCGAGCGTCCGTCTTCGAACCCCATCCCCTTAGGCTGGTGCGCAGCAGGCCCACAATGGTAATGCCCGCCCCCGGCGCAGTCTGCCCGGCGATCGTGATGTAGGGATGGGTGATCGCAACGTCGCCGCGGATAACGCCCGAGACCTCGAAGATCACGATTCGCCGCCCGGATGCCTGGCAGGCGGCGTTGAGGCTCCCCGGACCCGAGGCTTTCAGGTTTGTGACCTTGATCACTTTCCCGCCGCGTCCCCCGGGCGTCATTCCGCCAAATCCTTCAGCGCCGGGAAATGCCGGTATCCGCGGCTTCTCGCCCTTCTTGTTCTCCGTTCCGGCGTCCTGTTTCCGGGCCCCTGTTGCAGGCGAGAGGCTCAACGCGATCAGCATCAGGCTTGCCGATATCCTACGGACCATTGGCACGGTCTCCTTGTGACGTCACCGCAGTGTACAGCATAACATAACGGATTGGCAGTTGGCGGTTGGTGATGGCTTGACGGCAAACGGCCGGGCACGGCGCTTTCTGGCGATACACCGCGATGCATGCTATTATCCAAGCACGAATGAACATTGTTGGGTTCGGATGAGAACTGATGGATATCGTTACACAACCGTTCGAATATTATGTCGTGCTCGATTTCGAGGCTACTTGCGATCGCGGTAAGGCGCCCGTTCCGCAGGAGATAATCGAGTTTCCCTCGGTCCTGCTGTCGGCCGAGACGTTCGAGATGCTCGACGAGTTTGAATCGTTTGTGCGGCCGAAGCATAATCGGCTGCTCTCGCCGTTCTGTCTGGAGTTGACGGGTATAACGCAGGATCAGGTCAATGGGGCGGATCTGTTTCCGGAGGTGCTGGGGGACCATCTGGCGTGGTTGCGGGGTAATAATCTGCGTGTTTCGTCCGAGGACGGCGGGGCTGACTTTGCTTTCATTCTGTGCGGCGACTGGGATCTGTTAAAGATGTTTCCATCTCAGTGCCGGGCGTGTCAGCCGACGGTGGACGAGATTCCCCATGCGTTCAGGCAGTGGGTGAATATCAAGAAGCATTTTGCGGTATGGCGCGGAGTGACCAAAACTACCGGAATGTCCGGGATGCTTCGGAAGCTCGGGCTCAAGTTGACCGGTCGCCATCATCGCGGTATCGACGACTGTCGCAACATAGCGAAGATCGCCCGATATCTGGCGGAGCACGGAGTAGTGCTGTCGGCGACCACGGAACTGCCCGGCGGGGATTGATAAGATGCTCGCCACTTTATGCTTTGTGGACTATGCGATAACAGTATCGTGTATGATCATTGCTCCGGGCTAATAAGGGTTGCCGGGCTGACCGTAGTTTTGTAACCTTTCGGGATGGGTTGTCCGCAATGCCGATGTGGCGGAGAATGCTCGTAGAGAATACTTCATAACAGAACGTTGCATATTGACGCGGTAAACCGTGCGTCAGCGCCGTCGTTTGAACGAGAGAGACCGAAGAAATGACCACAACGCCAGGGAATCCCGGAGGAGCTGAAACGCAGCTCGATCCTGTTGGAATCGGAGGTTGGCTGCTCCTTCCGGCCATCGGCCTGATAGTCTCGCCATTTCTGAGCGCGTTTATCATATTTGGTATGTTTTTCGTCCTGTCCGCCGGATTCAATGTCATCATCTTGCTTGCAATTATCGTGGATATCGTCTTTCTTGTTTGGATGATCGAGATTGCGTGGCTGTTTTTTCATAAGGACCCCGAGGTGCCCGATGCGTTGATTGCCTTTTTTGTCCTCCGGTTTGTCGTAGTAATTGGTTTTGCTGTCCTTGCCTGGCTTCATACCGGGGTGTCGCTAGCGTACTCCGACGTGATACGCATGATCATCCAGGGTCTTTTATGCATCATCTGGGTATCTTATTTCCTGCGTTCGGTGAGGGTGAGAAACACGTTCTGGGGCGGCGCGAACTCTTCTGACGCGATGAAACGTCCTCGCCGTCCGATCGAGGAGATACTCTCCGATCGTACCTGTCCGAGATGCAACTCGCGCTTGCGACAGGCGCAGGTCGATCTCATGATAGGAAATCCGAAGTATCAGCCCTGGTGTCGAGGAGGATACTGCTCCCCGGCATGTTTTGAGCGGGGTTCCGGACCACGCCGCGCGAAGAAGTCGAAATGAAGGGCAACAGCTTCCAGCGTTCAGCCGGAAGCATATTCCGTTTGAGAAGGGAGATATATGAGTTTCTGTACGGTTGTCAATTGTATGGACGGACGCGTTCAGCTTCCTGTCATCGCGTTCCTGACCCAGCGGTTCGCAGTTGAATACGTCGACATGATTACAGAGCCCGGGCCGAATCGCATTCTGGGCAGGCAGACCAGCGATACTCTGATTGAATCTATTCTCGATAAGATTCGGATTTCGGTGGAGCACCATCACTCCGTGGGTATCGCCATTGCGGGACACCACGATTGCGCGGGGAATCCCGCCGAAAAAGCCGAACAGCTAGCCGATACTATTGCGGCGGTGGAATATATCCGAGAACAATGCCCCCAATACGAAGACCTTGACATTATCGGGCTTTGGGTTGACGAGAACTGGTCGGTTTCCGAGATACCCCCGTGCTGACGGGCCGCATTTCAAACGTCAGGTGGCGGATATGAGCACAGAAGACGATCAGCGCATCACGCGAACGCCGGTGGGTGTCATTGCCTTCGCTTGTCTAATGGGCGCACTCGGTGCGTACAGTTTCGGAATTCCTGCCGTGATAGCAGCCGGCTTCGGGAATCTCGGCGGCGATCTTGGATTATTGGCGGTAATGAACTATGTGCTGGCTGGGGCTGCGTCAGGCGTCAGTTTCGTAGGATTGTGCGGGCTGTTTGGCGGGGCAAAACTCGGTCGATATTTCTCTTATCCGCTGGTGCTCAGTTTGAGCGGCTTCTCGGGAGTGCTCCTGCGCTGCTTCCTGGACTGGTGCGACGTCGAAATTGACGAAGAGATGTTCGCGTCGCTCTGGTTCGTGTGGATCGTTTTGCTGGGCGGTGTCGGCGGCACAGTTTTGGCGAGAGGTATTGGTGGGTATCGCCGGCGGTCGCGCGTCTGGGCCGTCGTCGGGGTAATCTTAATGCTGCCGGTCGTGGGGTTCGCTTTGTGTCAGGGAGCAGGCGAAGATATTTTCATCCATCATCTCGTCGTAGTTCTATTCCTGTTCGGGACGCTCTCGATTCTCGTATTCGGGGGTGTCCTGGGCGCTGTGGTTGGGGCGATCAGTGATCGCCGTAACAGGCATCGCGTGCGGGCGGATTTGCTGACAGCTGAGAGCTGACGGCTAATAGCTTCCAGTCCAACTTTCTCGCGGATTGCCGCGCGGCGTGTTATTATGGGAAACGGCAGGCAATTGGCGACGGGCAACGACAATCGGTGGAAAGGTGAAAGCACATGAATCGACACAATCAAACGCGGCGCCGTTGCCTGGGGATTCTTGGGATCGCGATTGCGGTTTGCGTCGTTGCAGGTTGTCATGGGGAGCGATCCTTCTCAATCGTGGTGCTGCCCGACACGCAGAACTATACCGACTCGAGTTTCGGGGGGGCGCCGAGATACTTCTACGACCAGACGAAGTGGATCAGGGACAACAAGGACAAGTTGAACATCGTTATGGTCGCTCACGTTGGGGATATCGTTCAGAATCCTCTATCGAGGGCCGAGTGGGAAGTCGCTGACAAGGCGATGAAGACTATCGATAATGAAGTCCCGTACATTCTGTGTCTGGGAAATCACGACATAGCAGATGACCAGAGTACGAAGGACGGCGCCCGCAAGACGCTCCTGAACGACTACTTCCCCCCGTCGCGTTTCACTGAAAATCCTTTGTACGACAAGAGTTGCTGGGCGGATAAACACAAGCATTTTCTGGAACCGGGCAAGTTGGATAACTACTATCTCTCTTTTACCGGCGGGGGCATGAGGTTCCTGATCATTGCGCTGGAATTCAAACCGCGAGATAAGGTGCTCACCTGGGCGGGCAAGGTGGTAGCCGCACATCGGGACCATCGTTGTATAGTCCTTACCCATGGCTATCTGGACGCGAGGGCAAAACGGAACATGAGCAGGTACGCTCTCAAAGGGAACAACGCCCAGGAAATTTGGGAAAAATTCGTCAAGCGGCACAAAAACATATTCCTGTTGTTGTGCGGGCACATACTGGGGGAATCTGTTTTGACCAGCAAAGGGGCGGCGGGGAACAAGGTATACCAAATCCTGTCCGACTACCAGAACGACTACGTGGGCAATGGTGGATGGGGCTACTTGAGGATCATGACTTTCTTCCCGAGCAAGAAGAAGATTGAAAACCGTACATATTCACCCAGCCTGGGGACGTCTCTGACCAGGCCGAAGAGTCAGTTCTCACTGGAATACGAATAGGGTATCGCGGTGCGGGTGCCTATAATGTCGATGACGTATGGAACAAGGGAAGAAAACATGAGTATTGACCTCAAGAAAGAACAGAAAGCATCCATAGACAGACCGCGGTACAAGTATTCGCTGGCGGCGAGAGGCTTCTTCTGGTCGATGGACCTGCTTACGCGAAAGAAGACCACGCTCGGGAAGGCCAAACTCCTGGAGATGCTGGCCGGTATCCCGTACCGCGCCTGGGAAAAGCGCCAGTATGCCCGCATGGCGTGTCGATATCGAAACAGGGAGGTGGTCGATGAGGCGCGCAAAATCATGACGTGGGGCCGAGAAGCACAGGATAACGAGTATTGGCACTTGCTGGTTATCAACGAGAAGATGAAAGAAGACGGGATCAGGAATCCGTGGTATCTGTTCGGGCCTATCCCGTTCTTCATGATGGCGTCCTATGCGATATTAGCGCGCATAATGGCTCTGGTAAGCATTCGGGGAGCGTTCCGGTTCAACGCACAGTTTGAAGATCACGCCGAACACGTATACGCGCAATTCGTTGAAGACCATCCTGAATGGGACTCCCAGCCCGTGGATAACGAAACGGTGAAAGAGTACGCCGATCTGCCCACCTGGGGCGATGTGTTCAGACGCATCGCGCTGGACGAACGCGATCACAGGAATAACAGCTTCAAATTCTGCGGTAAACCCGAATGCGTCGTGGAATACGAAGGCATGCCGTAGACCCCGCGGGCGTCGGGTGGTTTGGATTATGGCGCAACTTGTCTTGAGCCTGTCGAGGGGAGATCTGCAGACGCAGAGATTCGATTCAGTTGTTCGGCGTTTCGCCCTCGGTTATTTCCCGGGCCAGACCTTCAGGCGGATTGTCTTTTCGCGTGCAAACTCAAATGGTCCGGGCGCGGGATTCTTAGCGTTTCTTTTCTTGCCGAAATAATCGGTGTCGAGCGTGTACGGCCTGCCGTCGCGATGCTCGAAGAGTGCGTCGGGAACCTTCGCCTTGCCCAGCAATTGGGTGGTCACCACGGTCCGTTTCTGTTTGGTTATCCATGCCGGATCGACTGCCATTTCAAGCCACCATCCATCAGGTTTCTCTTCCAGCTTGACGCCCGGTTGGAAGTCTGCGGCGACCAAGGCGTCGCGATCGTGCATGCTCGGTTTGGCGCCGGCGAGGAAGACGTTTCCGACCGCCTGGATATTCACGTCTCGCTTACCGTAAACAGACAAACCGCGATGCCCGATAAGCAGGTTATTGCGGTGGCGTTCATCGCCCTGGATGAAGTTGGCGAGTTTCATATTCTTCATTGAATGCGGTTTGAAGTAGGGGGTTTTTCTGGTTTCACCGCGAAGCGCAATGGACCCGACGATCAGGTTATGCACGTAGGCGCCGCCCTGGGAGGATTCCAGAATGGCTCTTGGCGAAAGGAATATGTTGTTGTCCACCAGGAACGGTCCGTGATTGACCTCCACAAACAGGTCCCACATACGATTGTCGTGAAAAAGGTTGCCCGTCACGCGCGTCCCCTGCGCCATCCAATCCAACCAGATGCCTCCGAACCCGCCGCAACGGTAAAAGTGATTGCCCTTGATAACAGTGTCATTTGAGGCCAGCAGTTTGAGTCCGGCCACGTCGGCCCCACCAATCCAGCCGCGCTGAGCGATGTCGCAGATCGTGTTGCCTTCGATGGTGCAGAATATCCCGCCCAGGCTGCCGTGAATCCCGTTCTTCTCGCAATGCGAGATATGGTTGTTGCGGACAACGTGGCTTCCGATCTTCTCTTTGGACCATCCGTGCTTAGTCGCCAGTTCGCACGACTTGACGAACCCGGGCGCCGACACCGCCGGCAGCTTGATACCGAACTTACCCAGGTCGTAGCGCCCCAGCGTGATCCCCGTGTTCATCGAATGGCTGATCACGTTGTTCTCGATGATCCATCCTTTGGACCAGTGGGTCCCGATCAGGCCGATCTGCTCGCTCATCGCCCCGGACCAGGGCGTAGCCGCCTGACGCATGGTGAAACCGCGAACGGTGATGTAACCTCTCCCGGGCTTGTCGGGATAAAAAACGCTCTGGCGCACGTTGATTTCGACCAACTCCTTGTTGGGATCGATCCCTTTAAAGATCGCCCAGATCGTGGTGTTTTTTTCGTCCACCTTCGCTTTCCAGAACGGTCGATCGCTAACGATCGCGCCGTCTCTCCCGCCGCTTGACGCCGGATCACGTTGGTAACCCTTCCATCCGGGCCCGCCGCAGTTGATTTTCTTGCTGTAGTTTCCGCCAGTGACCACGATGCCGGAAATGCACGCCATCGACACGCGGTTGATTATGTCGATCTTCAGTTGACCGTTGGTGACTTTGACGCCGTCGAAGTTTTCGTCACATACCGCAAATTGACCGGCCTTGGCGAAAATGTCGAACTGCTTGAGTACGGTCTTGCCTTGAAGTTTGACGTCACATACCCGCTTGCCCTTCGAGTCAAAATGCGGTTCGCAGAATTTCAGGGTAACGCGGTAACTTCCATTGGGAACGTTTAGACGGTAACCCTTCAGATCGTATCTGCAGGTTTGGTAGAGAATGTCATCTTTCGTTCCGGATACGGGTCTGCCCGCATAAGCGGCGGTCTTACCGCCCAGAACCTTGTCTTTCGGATCGGATTTTGAACCTTCAGGCAGCTTCTCGCGGGGTACTACCTGCTCCAGTGTCCTGGCTTCATCCATCCACGCGCCGTTGACATAAACCGTTCCGGTATTCCTCGGATAACCCCCGTGCCCGTGCCACTCACCCCTGATGATATTATCGTAGGGATTGAAATCGCCAAAGAAGCTGTTAGGCAGCGTCACTTTCCAGGTGTCGCCTCCGACCTTCTTCCAGCCCTTGATGATCTCCGAACCCTTGATCACGACCTTCTCGCCGACGGCGGCTTGGTAGACGATGCGTTTCTTGTCCGACGTCCCGCCGCGCGGAGGGTTGACCCGCTCGCGGTACAACCCCTCATGCACCGTGACTACATCACCGGGTTGGGCGACTTTCGCAGCGGCCGAGATCGTCTTGAAAGGTTTTGATTTTGAGCCCGCGTTCCCGTCGAGGCCGGTGGTCGATACGTGATACTCAGCGGCATGCAGTGAGGTTGCGAGCAGGACGGCGGTAAGTGTTATTATGTGAGTTTTCATAGATGGTCCTTTCGCAGGACAGGTCGCCGGCCGGGCTAAGACCGCGATTGGATATCGGCGAGTTTGTCGAACGCGCCGCCGTCGGCGAGTCCGGCGTAGGCCTTGACGTAGGCTTCGTACATTTCTTCGTAGATCTCGCGGTTGTCGGGATTGGGTTCGATCTGGTCGGCTACGTGGACCATGGCCTCGACGCCTTCTTCGATCGAACTGAACACGCCGGCCCCGAGCCCGCCGAGCAGTGCGGCGCCCAGCACGGTTGACTCGTTGCACTCGAGCGTCTGCACGGGGCGGTTATACACGTCGGCCTGAATCTGGTTCCACAGGGGCGACTTTGTGGCCCCTCCGCTCAGGCGAAGCACGTCGACATCCAGCCCCGCTGTCAGCCATGGGCTCATCATGTCTCGGACCTCCAGCGCCACGCCCTCCATGACGGCGCGCACCATCTCCTTGCGCCCGTGTGCCAGGCTCATTCCGATGAAGGCGGATCGCGCGTTGGCGTTCCATCGCGGCGTACACGCGGTGGCCAGGTAAGGCAGATAGAGTACTCCCCTGCTGCCCGGCGGCGCGGCGGCGGCCAGTTCGTTCAATTGCTCGTAGGTACTCGCCGGGTCGCCGGTGAGGTTGTCGCGGAACCATCGGTAGCAACTGGCCGCGGCGTTTGCGAGACCCTCTGCCTGCCACATGCCCGCCTTGGCGTGATTGGTGATCATCATGCTGCCGAGGCCCTCAGGCGGTGCGTCCATGCACAGGATCGCCACCCCCGCCGTGCCGAGCGTCACGCCGGCGGTCCCCGGTTCGATCGCGCCCATGCCCACCATGCTGCAATTCTGGTCGCCGGCACCGAGGCAGATCGGCATCCCCGGCGCAAAGCCTGTCTTCTGCGCGACTTGCGGCGGAATGACGCCAACCTGCGTCCCGGCGGGAGTGGGCTTTCCAAACTGCCCTTGGCTCACGCCGAAGAGGTCCATCAGTTCCCGATTGAACTCTAGCTTCCGGACGTCCCACACGCCGTAGAACGCCATGTCCGGAATGTCGGTGTAGAACTCGTCGGCGCCGAATGCCTTCAGGACAACATCCTGGGTCTGGACAAACCTGTCGGTTTTGGCGTAGAGGTCCGGTTCGTTGCCCCTCATCCAGAGGACCTTGGTTATGATCCACGTGGCGCCCATGGGCATCCCGCTGATCTCGTGGTAACGCGCGGGGTCGATCTTCTCGGTCATCCAGGCCACTTCCGCCGCGGTGCGGGCGTCCTGCCACGACAGCACGGGCCGGACCGGCCGACCGGCGGCGTCGACGGGATTCGTGACCGATCGCTGCGTCGAGAAACCGACCGACGCGATCTCGGCGGGGTCTACTCCGGAGGCCTCCACTGCCTCCTTGCACGCGGCGAACGTCTGGTCGATCAACTCGCCTGAGTCCTGTTCGACCCATCCGGGCTTGGGGTACGTCGCGCCGTATTGGCGGGGTTTGCCGGCGATCATCTTGCCGGCGAGATCGAAAATGGCGCACCGCACACTGGTTGTCCCAACGTCCACGCCTGCCAAGTATTTCGCCATGGATTCTACTCCGTTGCGCCGGGGATCAGGCCGAGTTCGCGGAGCGAATCGAAGGCGTCCACGATCTCCGGCGCCGCGCGCGTTCCGATGCGCTCGGCTCCGGCTAGGATGAATACGTACGCGTTCTGAGGCCGTGGGAACTTCACGCCGGCGACCTTCAGCTTGATATCGGTGTCGGCGAGCGTATCCCGCATGACCAGGAACTGCTCGAGCGTCGGCCCGTCGAACTGGCCCGACGACGTCTTGGCCCACTGCACGCCTGTTTCGGCGATGAGTTTGCATCCGGTGGCGATCTGCTCGTCGCTCAGGAAATTGACTTCCAGGATGCACCTGGTGACCGCCGATCCGGCCGCGGCGACGAATCCGGTAAGTTCCTCGCGCACGGTATCGTGGTCTCCGTCCTGCAGGGCGCCGATATTCATCACCATGTCCACCGCGGTGCAACCGCGGCGGATGGCTTCTTCTGTTTCGAAAGCCTTGACCGCGGGGGTCTGGCTGCCGAACGGAAACGCGATGCCCGTTCCCACCTCGATGTCCGTGCCGGCCAGTTCTTCCGCCACGATAGGGCTGAAGTATGGGCTGGAGGTGTAGAAGGCGGCGAATCCGTACTGGAGCGTGATGCGGCAGCCCTCGCGGATTTCGGCTTCGGTGGTGTTCTTGGCGAGGATGGAATAATCGAATGCCGTCGCGATCGAGCGGTTGTCGGCATTGGCGAGGTCAATCATGGTCGTTTCTCCTGTGGCGTTACCCGAATGCTTTTTCAAACTCCTCGACAGTCAGCCCGCGCTCGCCGAGGCAGCGGGGCCGCTTGGCGTTTTTCTTGTGTCCGGCGTGGTAGTCGCTACCCCCGCTGAAAAATCGCACGCGCCCAGTGTACGCCCCGCGGATCTCGGCTTCAATCTGCTCGGGTGTCAGTTCGCCGGTGTACGAGGTTTTGTCGTAGGTGTAGCGGGCCTCGATACCGTCCAGGCCACCGGCGATCAGGCGGTCGATATACCGCTCCCGCGTCAGTGTCGGACTGTCGGACGGTTGAACTTCATCGTCGATCAGGTAGGGGTGTGCCAACACCGCCATACCCCCGCACCGCTTGATAAGCGCGACGGCTTCGAGCGGATCGATCTTCCGACGCCGGATGTTCAGGGCGGGGTCGTCGCGGACGATAATCTTCGCGTCGCTCCACGTCTCGGCGTGCCCGCGTGCGGCCATCGCCTCGAAGACGTGCTTGCGCTGCACTTCGTCGGACCGTCGTATGCCCGCCAGGACGTCCGCCTCCCAATCTACGGGCATGCCCTTCTGCGTCAGGGCCTCGCAGAGCTGTTCGTATGCCCGGGACTTGCTTATTTTGGCGGCGGCGACTTCTGCCTGCAGGTCCGGGTGGTTCCAGTCCAGGCGATATCCGCAAATGTGCACGTCGTCAACCAGCGTGTCGCAGGAGAACTCGTATCCGGGCACGAGGATCACGCCCAACTCGGCGGCGTATTCAACCGTGCCCGCTTTACGCCCGTCGGGCAGATCGACTGTAAGCGGCGGGTCGATGTCGTGGTCGGTTATGGCTACAGCGTGCAGGCCCGCTTCCGCGGCGGTTTCGATCAGTTCCAGCGGCGTGTCGTTACCGTCGCTGCGGAGCGTGTGACAGTGCATATCGCAGGGGTAGTTGGGTTTTTGGCTCGTCATCGTCCGTCCTCAGGCCTCCCCTTCGCTTCCGAGGACGGTGATGTATTCGCCGATCATCTCGGTCAGCTTCTCGCACGCGCGGTCGAGCACCTTCAGTATGTTGTATTCCTGGCGATTGGCCTGGATGTACTCGAAGAGAGAATCGATGTAGGTCTGCTTGATCTGGGTCGAGACGTTCATCTTGGCGCCCCCGGCGGCGACCAGTTCACCGACCACATCGAAGCCCAATCCCGTTCCGCCGTGAATCACCAGCGGGAAATCCGTCTGCTGTCGCAGGGCCCGCAGCGTGTCGATGTCCAGGCGCGGCTCGACCTTGTAGAAACCGTGGGCCGTACCGATCGCGGCCGCGAGAAAATCGACTCCCGTTTGCGCCTGGAACTCGATGGCCTCGTCGGGCGTGGTGTAGATCGCCTCGTCCTGCTGAATAACGATGTCGTCCTCGACGCCGGCGACCACCCCGATCTCGCCTTCGACGGCGACACCGTGTGCTCGCGCCTCGGCGACGACGTCCTTTGTTATCGCGACGTTCCGGTCAAAAGGATGCGACGAGGCGTCGATCATGACCGATGGAAACCCGCCGCGAATGGCCTCGCTGAGTACCGCCCGGTCGGTACCGTGGTCCAGGTGCATCGCCACGGGGACGCTGCTGGGTTCTGCGATGGTCCGGGCCATCGCGACCAGCGCGGCGATACCGAAGCGTTTGACCGTTCCCGACGAGGTCTGGACGATCACCGGCGAGCGTTTTGCCTCTGCCGCGGCCACGACGGCCTCATAGCTCATGTAGTCCACGATATTGAACGCGCCGACGCAGTACCCGCCGGCGCGGGCGGCGTGGAGCATCTCGATGGGGTTGACCAGTGGCATAAGGCACCTTGGTTGTAGGTTTTGTCGCAACCGGATAACATACTTCCTGACGCCGGATGTGTCTACTTCCTACTTTCTCCATCTCGACTGTCTCGCGAAGCGCGGGGCGCTCTCGCCGATTGCGGAGCGGGATGTTATGATACAGAATCCGTGATACGCATTGTTCCCTGAGTGAAGGAAAAGAGAAGTCCATGAACGTGATCGAACTGCCCGAGGACAAGAGACTGGCGCTGGCGAATCTCAAATCGGCAACCCAGCGGATTGAGGACGCCGAATCAGCGCGCTATTCGCCCGACGAACTGCAGGAGCTTGGTGGTATGTTACCGTTGGTATTCGAGGCGGCGCTTCCTCACTTCGTCGCGGGACGCGAGCGAAATCCGATCCATCACCACACGCAGGTTCTCGATAACATGGTCCGGATCGGTTTGGTCGAGTGCCCTTCGTATCGCGAGTTCAGGAATGCAGTGTTGCTTGCCTTGCTTCACGACGTTGGCAATGCAGTGTCCCGACGACCGAAGTTCAAGACGGACGAAGTCATTGCAGCCCTCGAAGAAGACATTCATGAAGGCACCGTTGTAGCCCTGAAGGCCATAGCATTCCGGTTGGAACACATGGACCACGGTCCCGCTCTGGCGCGCGATGTACTGGCGCCCTTCGTCAGCGGGGGAAAGCTGGGAGATGATGACGTGCATTTCATCGGCAGGGCGATCGCTGTACACGACTACCCGTCCATCGAGAAGGTGTTGAAGGAACTGGCGGACAAGACGCAGATTTCCACCGGATACGAACCAGGCGACTTCCTGTTGCCTTTCGAGAGTTCTCCTTTCGGCAGGCTGATCGAATGGCTCCGTGAGGCCGACAGGCTGTTCATGCTTACCGAGCAGGGAGTCCTCAAGGATCTCCGCGATGATGATGAGGATGCTACTGCCTCTAACATATTGATCAGGCTCGACTCGAACGCGAACAAGCACGTCGAGGAGTTCGAGCTTTACCGGCGTGTCGACAGAGCTGAAGGGTTCCGTGAAAATACGCTCTACAGGACGCTCACCGGCTACAATTTGTTCATCGAGTACCCGGAGTCTGTGCGGGCCAAGTGGGAAAAGCACAGTTAGAGAAAGGAACTACGATGTCCGAGACAGAAGTGAAGCCCAGCGGATGGTATTACGTGCTTGCAGGGCTGGTGTTGGCGGGCGGTATTGCGGGATTTGCTCTGTTCCTTTTCAGCGGGCTGACTGATCTTTCGGGCGGTCTGACGCAGATGGTCGTTCCCGGGGAGCACGAGTTAACCCTATCAGAGGCCGGAGACTATACGGTATTTCACGAGTATCGGAGCGTCGTCGGCAGCAAGGTGTATTCGACGGGGCAGGGAGGGATTTCAGGCTTCAATGCAGCCTCCGTTCCAGGGAGACCGGAGCGGAGATTACACTATCCCCCTCGTCAATGAACTCGACGTACTCCATGGGCTCCCGGTCGGGTGTCTCGGTCTTTGATTTCAGCGTTGATTCACCGGGCGAGTATGTGTTTTCGGCGAAGTATCCCGCAGACCAAGAGGGTCCCGAGACCGTCTTGACAGTCGGACATGGATTCGTGAAGAAGCTTCTCGTGACGATACTCGGCGGTCTGGGGATGATGTTTGGCGGGCTGGGCCTGGCGGCTGCAATAGCAGTGATAACCTTCGTCAAGAGACTGAGGGCGCGAAGGCGGACCCGGGACAACGCTGACACCCTTGCAATTCCCGGATAGATGACGCGAGTGTTTACGCCGCGTCGCCTGCGGTATCTTCCATCGGGAGGGCCTTGCTTTCGAGGCCCATCTTCGCCAGGATCACGTACAGCACCAGCCCGACGAGGAACGCCGCCACCGGTGGGCAGGGGATCTTGCCTGCCAGCCCTTCGAGTCCGGGGATTTTCGCTATGACATCCACCGACCCGACGGCGAAGCCTATGACCCATGATATCCATCCAGCCAGGTTCCATCCGCTTCTTGGTCCGGCCCACTTTCGTCCTGCAAGGAGGTAGTCGGCCATCATCGCGCCGCAGACCGGTCCGAACGACGCCCCGATGATTCCGAAGACCGCGGCGACATCGCCCGCCCATCCGGTTACCGCCAGGACGCTGGCGATCACCGTTCCGATACCGCAGGAGATGAACGGGTTGACTTTCGGAAGGGTGGTCTTGAAGCAGTTTGCGGCGATGAATGACGAGATGCATACCGTCGGGAACGCCGCCAGCGCCAGCAACCACATGCAGACCGGTCCGACCTTGCTTCCGAGGATACTGTCCATCAGGGCGGTTGGGTCCATGATCGCCTTTTCCGTACCGGCGAGGCCCAGTCCGTAGGCTCCGGCAACCACGAGCAGGGCTACACCGCCGGCGAAGATTGTTGAAAACGCAATACCGACGAGCCCGCCGAGTTGCACGTCCTTACCGTTTCGGTTGTTCATACCGAAGTCGACACCCGCGGCTCCCGCCGTCGCGAAGAAACCCACCACGTACGTCATGAGTACCGCGAATATACCGAACGTTGACAAAGGTATCGATGCCGGCGCCACGGTCTGGGAGGTCTGAACGATCGCCTCGCTGTCAAAGTTGCCCAATCCGCCCATCGTCGAAACGAGGAGCATTATCAGGATCGTCAGCGGGATCAGCGGAAGGAACGTCGCCACACGGGCTACGTACTTGATACCCTTGAGCCCGATGAACATACCCGTAGCCGCCCACACTATCGCCACGATCGCATGGGGCAAGGAGGGGGCTTCGGCTCCGAATGGCGCGCAGAGCAGAATCGCCGCGAAGAACGCGTTGACCGCGACCCAACCGAACTGCAGCAGGCCCATCAGGAAACCAGGCATCAGGAAACCGCCCTGGACACCGTACGTGCTCGTACCGACGATGTAAAGCGGAAGACCTGTCTTCATACCCAGCATACCGGGCACGAGATAGAACAGGAAATGGCACGCCAGACCCGCCGCGATCAGCGCCAGAAAGGCTACGACCAATCCATGCGACAGTGTCCCGCCAGCCGCTCCACCGCCCAGGGGAATGGCTTTCCAGAATACGAACCACAGCATGATCCCCGCGTAAGTCTGTGCGGTGTTCTTGTACCACGGGGCGCGGGCGTCTTGTGGGATGGGTGTGGCTGATGCGACGTAGTCCGGTAGTTTGGAAGCCATGTGGTTTCTCCTATCGCCGCGAATTATAACGAGCAACCCCCGGTGTTTTCCAGCCTCAAAACCGGAAAAATTCACGCATCCTTCAGCGGCGGCGGAATATAGTTTTGGATCGTCCGGTGGCGATCAGTTAAGATGGTGTTGGCGGCCGCAAGGGTCGCCGTTGTTTTTACCCGATTTACCAGGAACGGAGTATCTTCTAATGAACAGTATTAAGACAGTGGTCGCAACGGTCATGGTCCTGACGCTCGCCGGGTCGGCGGCTTTGGGTGCGGGTGGGGGATGGGTGACGGATTTCGAGGCCGCCAAGGCCTCCGCCAAAGCTGACGGGAAGTACCTGCTGGTCGACTTTACCGGTTCGGACTGGTGCGGTTGGTGCATCAGGCTCAAGAAGGAAGTCTTCAGCCAGGGGCACTTCAAGACCGAGGCGCCCAAGAACTTCATCCTGGTCGAGCTGGATTTCCCAAGGAACAAAAAGCTAGAGCCCAAGCTGTCAGAGCAGAACAACAAGCTGCGCGACAAATACGGCGTCCGCGGATACCCGACAATCTTCCTTATGGACGCCGAAGGCAACGTATTCGCCAAGAGCGGATACCGCGCCGGCGGGCCCGAGAAGTACATCGAGCATCTCAATTCCCTGGTCAAAGGCAAAAAGGCGTTCGACAAGTTGCTGGCCCAGGCCGCAAAGGCCAAGGGACTCGAAAAAGCCAAACTGCTGGACAAGGCAATCAGCGCCATGCCCAATTCGGTCCGCAAAAGCCGCACCGACCTGGTCAAGCAGATCGTCGATTTGGACAAAGGAAACAAGGGTGGTCTGAAGACCAAATACGAATTCCTGGCCGCGATGGACGAACTGGACGAAATCCGACCGCCGCGCACGCGTGAGCCGGCGAAGATCAAAGCCTTCGGCGCCGAATGTCTTGCCAAGGTCGTCGCGATCGAAAAGAAGTATCCCGTGACCGGTCGGGACAAACAGAAGTTGCTCAGTACGAAGGCGATGTTCACGTTCTATTCCGGCGACCTGCCCGGGGCCAAGAAGGTCCTCGAAGAAGCCATCGCCATCGACGATAAGTCCGAAATCGCCAAGGGCATGAAACGCTCACTGGCCTTCGTAAACAGTCGCCTGTCCGGCGGGAAACCGAAGGGGAAGAACTGAGGCAGGTAACAGGGCATAATCTCCGTGCATTCGCCTTGTCCGGGCGGATGTCGGTAGGTACAATGCACCTTGGCCACACGGGGTGGCCGTCGTACCACGAGAGGCGTTGAAAGGAAACTACCAAGAATTCCTGAAAGGTCATAACGATGGAAAAGAAAACACAGTCTTCGTCCAATAGCATAGCGCGTCGTACTTTCCTGAAAGGTACGGTAGCGGCCGCGGCGATCAGCGTCGTGCCAAGCCACGTGGTGGCGAAATCGAAAAACTCGGCAGACAAGGGCCCGGCCCCCAGCGACAAGGTTAATCTGGCGATAGTCGGTTGCGCCGCGCGCGGAGGCAGCATCGGAAACTGGCACGCGAGCACGGGCCTGTGCAACGTCACGGCGCTTTGCGACGTGGACGGTCGCTCGCTCGATCGACTGAGCGGAAAGTTCAAGAGCGCCAAAAAGTTCCAGGACTTCCGCCAGATGTTCGACAAGGCTGGTAAAACCTTCGACGCCCTGACCATCGGTGTTCCGGACCACGCGCACTTCCCGATCTCGATGCTCGCAATGTCGCAGGGCAAGCACATTTACGTCGAGAAGCCCCTGGCCCACACGTTTAATGAAATCGAACTGATGATCGCGGCGATGAAGAAGTACAAAGTCGCCACGCAGATGGGCAACCAGGGCCACTCCGGAAGCAACCCGATGCAGTTTGAGACGTGGGTCAAAGCCGGAATCATCAAGGACATCACCAAAGTCGACGCCTGCATGAACAGCGGTCGCCGCTGGCATCCGTGGAAGTTCGACGAATGGCAGACCACCGATATGCCCGCAACGATGGATTGGGACACCTGGCTGGGTACGGCGCCGGCGCATCCCTACAGCAAATACCTCCATCCGGGCAACTGGCGAGGCTGGTTCGAATATGGCGACGGTGCGTTCGGCGACTGGGGCCCCCACACGCTGGACACCGTACACCGCTACCTGGACTGCGGACTGCCGACCAAGACCACCGCGGTCAAGCTCGTAGGTCGCCGCAAGCTCATCTTCCCGATGGCGTCGACTATTCGTTTCGACTTCCCCGCCCGCGGAAAGCATCCGGCGCTGGAGATCAACTGGTACGACGGAACGAAGAACAAGCCCCCGCGTCCGGCGGATCTGGACAAGGGCAGAAACATACCCAGATGCGGTAAGGTTCTCTACGGTAAGGAACTGAACTTCATTGGTGGTACGCACTCAGCGACCCTGTCGATCTTCCCCGACTCCAAGAGGAAGGATCTCGGGGACAAGTTGCCCCGGATCACCGGCAAGCAGAGCAACCACGCACAGAACTTCCTGCTGTCGGCGATGGGCAAAGAGAAGACTCGCTCGTCCTTCGACATCTCCGGCGTGCTTACGCAGGTGTTCTGCCTCGGCTGCATCGCCCAGCGAATCGGCGGCGAGCTGGACCTCGACCTCAAGACCAAGCAGATCACCAACAGCAAGATCGGCAACCAACTGCTGACAGGCCCGCCCCCGCGCAAGGGATGGGAGCAGTACTACAAGATGGCGTAGAAAATCGACTCAGACGATTAATCAACCGTGGGCTGCGGTATGAAGAACCGCAGCCTGCGGTTTTTGTATACACTTGCTCCAATGGGGCCGTGGGGGGTATTCTGGCGCACTTCTGAATCGGTGAGACTGAAGGGATTGTCATGAGTGTTAGATATCGTCTGGTTGCGATGCTGGTTGTCTTCTGTGTGACGATGGTTGCTTGCGGGGATTCGGTTACTATCGAGCCGGTTGGCGCCGAGAGCTATCGCATCGCTAACGATTCCCTTGCCCGGGTGCTGATGGTCGAAAAGGGGTGCCTTCGGACGAAGATGATCGTAAACAAACTCGCGGACACAAAGGCTGCACCGCTTTCGTGCAACGAGTTCGAGCTGCGGATATCCGATGGTACGCACACTACCGGAACCGACGTTGTCCTGACGTCGGGCGATTTCAAGTTCAAGGAGTCCAAACAGTACGCGATCGAGGGCGGTAAGGGGATTTCGTTTGTCCTGGAAAACGCGAAATACAAGCTCACTGTCGACGTCCGTTACGAGCTTTTTAAGGATGATTTCACAGTCATCCCATAACTGGTTCGATCCTGACAGTCAGGGCTATTTGAGCC
>CAZSLS010000113.1:0-20364 GCA_964607575.1 uncultured Planctomycetaceae bacterium
TGGGGCGTCCGCTCCGGTGGAATCCGGACAAGGAAGAATTCGTGGGCGACCAGGCAGCCAACCGCTGGCTGGATCGCGCGAAACGGGAACCATGGCTGTAAGTCTACAGGTTCCGTGCGATTGATGCATGTGGTCACCGTCGATTTGTGCCCCGCAATAAACGATCCCAATGAACGCGCCGGGGGACCATTAACCGATGTAGGGGCGACCGGCGGACGGCGACGGATGAATATCCAACAGCCAGCAAGGAATCTCCAATTTTCAAGTTAACGGCGGACGGCGGACGGCATCGCTCCGCGACCTGTCAACGCGGTGCCGGGGCACCGCACTCCAAATTACAGCAACACCTTGAGTATAGTTCGTTCTTTGATCTTTGTGTTCTTTTGTGTTCTTTCGTGGTTAACTAATCTTGCGCCGTGACCCTTCGACTTCGCTCCCTTCGACGCACTTCGCTTGCTCACGATCTACGACAGGACAAGCCGTTGCTTACCTTTGTGATCTTGGGGTTCATCTAAGCCTTGTCCGTTGTCGTTGTCGTAACAGAATTTCGCGCCGTTCTCTGTGATCTCTGTGGCAAAAACGCCGTCGCCGTGGTCGTTGCTTACCTTGATGGCTGATCGAAGGAAGTTGTTTCAGCGTTGCGTGTCCGCCGAACTCGGTGATATAATCGCCGCAAAGGCCCGCGGTGGTCGTGGGCGCGGGAGAACGACAATGGCAGATTCCACGCGGGATAGCAATGAGGGCGTCAGGTCGGACAATCACGCCCCACCGGTTGCGCCTCCGCCTCTACTTCCGCAGGGCGATCCGATTTGCGAGGATCGATTGGGCGATGACGCCGGGATGCGAATGATCCTGCCCGTCGGGCGGGCGTGGCAGGCGATTGTGGCGGGGTACTTCGGCCTGGTGTCCATACTGCCCGCATTTGGTATTCTGGCGTTGATTTTCGGCATCTGGGCGGTCGTGGTCATCCGTCGCGACCCGCAGGTCCACGGTATGGGGCGGGCGATCTTCGGTATCATCATGGGAGTGCTGGGGACGGCGCTGTATGTGCCCTTCCTCTTCGCCCTTCTGTCCGGTGAGTTCAGGGGATAAGGGAGCACATGTTCCCGAGGCTCCACGGCGGACGGCGAATGTTTCGCGTTCAGGTCAACTTCACGCACTAACCGCGGGGCGCTTTACTTTTCGGACTCTCGCGGCGAAGTCGTCGATCTCTCCGAGTTTTTCAAAGCCCACCACCATTGTATTGACGGCGCCCATGCTCAAGACGAAGTTGATTGACTTGTCGCGCTTCTCGTCGCTGTCTCTAAAGGCGCCCTGGCCCATTATTTTCATTCCGATTACACCCTTACCGGAGGCACAGAGTTTCTTGACGGCCGCTTCGATCTGCTCGTTCGTACCGTCCGTGCGCTCGCCGTATGGGTTTATGCGTGCGTGAACGCAATCGGTCCACGGTTCAGCGGCCGCGGCGGCGAGGGCTTCCAGCGAATGACAGGAAACACCGTGGGCGCGGATCACGCCCTTGCGTTTGAGAGCTTCCAGCAGGTCCATCTGCTTGCGGAGATTTTCGGGCCACTTGGCGGAGGTCACGCAGTGCAACTGCACAACGTCAATGTAATCGGTCTGTAACTCCTTGATGAAGCGCCCGACCATTACGTCGGCGTCGGGGCGATCTTTGTCGGGAACGCCCTTGGGCTTCCACCATATCTTGGTGAGAGTTGTGTACTCGCTGCGCTTAACGCCCTTCAGCGCCTTGGCGAAGAACGGGTGCGAACCGTACAGGTCGGCCAGATCGAAGCATCGCACTCCCCTCTCCAGCGCCCCGCGGATAAGCTTGGTGAAGCCCTCCTGCCCGAGGCGCGTCTGGTCGGACTTTCGCATCCAACCCCTCATGCCCGTCCCCAGCCCCACGAGCGATGTCTCGACCTTCGTGCGCCCGATGGTGACCGTCTCGTATGGGTCGAACATCGGGGACAGCGCAACCCTGGGTTTCGACGACACCACCTCGCTGCAACCAATTGCCAGAGACGCAGTACCAACGGCCAGGCTTTCCATAAACTCGCGTCGTCCAATTCTCATAGTTCACTCCCATGTAAGCAATCGCATCTCAGTGAAGTACACATCATCGCGGATTTCTCCGCCGACCGCCACACTTCGTTCGTAAATCCAGTCTCGACACGCGGTAGAATAACTCCGTTCCATGAGAATTCCAATGCCTGAGATGTCGATTGCGATCCTCCAGGGCAAGCCGTACCATTCGTGGCACGACCACTGTCGGGCGCGCGGCGTAGCCTCGAAACAATGAGTTTTTTCTTGACTCCTGAGCCAAACAATGGTATATTAGTATTCTGTTGCGGTATCGCTCCGCTCAAAATAATATCAAGTTGCTCGCTTAGAAGGATGGGTCTCGGGGACTCATTGGAGAAAAGAAAGCCCTTGGCAGGGACGCATTTGCAGGCAAAGGAGATTACTATGCTCAAGAATATTTCGATGGTATGCGTTTTGTGCGCAATTACAATGCTCGCATCGACCGCAACGGGCGGGAGCCTGATCGACGAGGACTTTTCCACCGTCACCCTTCAAGGCGCCATGGAAATGATGCCCCTGGACTCAAACTTCGCCAATACCTGGGCCACCGCGTCCAGAGGCGGTCCACCCTGGCTAGCCGACGGTTCGGTCGCACTGATTTCTCAGTCTCAGTCTCAGGGTCCAATGAGTCCAGATCAAGTAGCCGGCATGTTTTACTACCTCGCCAGGCCGGCCGGCGGCGACTGGGGCGGTAATCAATTGACGCTGTCCTTCGACCAGTCCCAGACATTTACCACGTTTCCCGCAACGGCGGCTTATGGACTCTATGGGTGGAACACGGCTGCTCTTGACCTCACATCTTCCGGAGATCTTACGCCGCTTGCCTCGGATCTAATGATTCCCAGCCCGGTGCCTACACCCGTTGTCGATGGCTTTACAGGCAACCTGAACGGGTTTGAGTACATTGGCGTGCTGTTTGTGCAATCGATGTCGGGCGATGCGGATCACTCTCATACCACAACCATAGATAACGTGTCCCTGACGCTCACCCCCGAACCAATGTCGATGAGCCTTCTGGCTCTCGGCGGTATAGCTCTCTTGAGGCGTCGACGCCGCAGGGCGTAACTCGCATTAAAGGCAGATCAACTCCCGCGGTCGCACATCGAGTGCGACCGCGGTTTTTTTGCGCCCTATCGCGGTGGAGGCCCTTCGCGATAGGGGCGGCGTTGACGGTAGAGTTGCAGGCGGAATTCCAGTTCCTTAGGCGCCCCGCCGCCGCGCTTACGATAGAGCCCAATGGCGGTTTGAAGCGTTTGCATCGCCAGGTCGAATTTACCGGCCTCCGCATACGCCGCGGCCAGCGAGTCCAGCATCGGGGCGGCGGAGTTATTGGTGGCCTGGCAGGCCTGCTTTCCGTATTCGACCGCCCGGACTCCGTTGCGCACCGACGGGTCAGGACAGGTCGCCAGCATCCATGTGAGATTGTTCAGCGTTAGCGGATCGCCGGGCTGGGCTTTCAGGACCTGCAAGAGGAACGCCCTGCCCAATTTGTAGCGTCCATCGCGGCTGTAGATGCCTCCCAGCAACCGTCGGGTCTTCCAGTGGGAGGCGTCCGCGGCGAGGGCTCGCCTGGCGTAGGGGACGGCCTGGGGTTCTTTGTTGGTTCTGGCCAGACACGACGCCAGCAGGTAGAGCGAATCGACGTGGTCGGGTTTTTCGCCGATCGCCCTGGTGGCCTCCTCTATGGCCGGACCGTACTCCCGACGAATGGAGTATCTGCGCGCGAGGTGATAGTAAGTGTAATAGTCGGCGAACTCCTGGCGAATGGATGCGAACTTCTCGGGGGCGACGTTGACGAATTCGGGGATGTTTGCGGCCCGGTCTGCATCGGTGAAGTTCTCCAGCAGGACCGCGGGCGTGTCGGCGCCGTCTTTATCGATGTGGGTCAACCAGAGTTGGGTGTAGGGCCCGCGGGCCTTGGAGGCGAACACAAGCCAGCGACCATTGGGCGAAAAACTGTGCCACGAGTTCATTTTCCCGTCGAGATTGCAGCGCATTTTTCGCGGCGTCCCGCCGCCGGCGGGCATTATGTAGAGCGTGCTGTCGGGTCGCAGGAGCATGAATGCGTCGGCCTGGCAGAATACTATCCATTTACCGTCTGGCGAGAATTTCGGGAAGTAGTTGCTCTTTCCGTTGCCCGATGCGCCTTCGAGCAGTTCGGCGGTCCCGCCGCGCCCTTCGTTAAAGTCGACGGTGCAGATATCGAACTGCAACGTTCGCCCGCCTTCGAAGAATTCCTTCGCCTCGTGTCGCTGGAGGAGGACCTTGTCGTGCTCCTTGAGCGCCTTGAGTTCGTGAGCCTTGGCGCGTGAGAAGAGAACCGTCTTTCCGTCGGGGCTCCACTCGGGATTGCTCTGGACCCATTTGCGATCGTTGGCGCCCGCCAGCGCGTGGAAGGATTTCTTCTGTCGATCGTAGACCGCCAGTATCCCCTTGATCGGGAAGAATCGCTGCGAGTAGAACAGGTCCTCCACTGGCGAAAAGACGGCGCGATCTTTAACCGTGCTGATGACGTAGCGGCCGTCGGGTGAAATTTGCGACAGCAGCCCGAAGGTCAGATCGCCCTCCTTGCGTTTATAGTCGCTCCAGGAGATCACCTTGTCTCGCGACAGGACGGTCGTGGGCTGGATGTCGGCGATAACGTAGGACCCCTTGTCGTTGCCATAATCAACGTCCATCGCCAGGGTCTTGCCATCGGGGGTGAAGGAGTGGCAATTACCGCAGACCTTCATGTCGGTCAGGAGGATCGGAGGGGGATCGCTGGAGGTGACCTCGCCCAGACGCCAGCGGATGGTACTGGTATTCTTGAACGCGTGGATGAACGGCAGCGGAACGTCGCGGTAGAAGATCGGCGCCCCAACCGGATCGGTGGAGGTCCCAACGCCGCTGCGCCCGCGAGACAGCACGCCGGCGGGCTCGCCATGGCGAAAACCGACGATCGTCAGGGTTGCCGGTCCGGACGATGAGCGGCGTTGAAATGCGCCCCAGAATTCCGAGTCCGGTTTGAATCGACGCGCCGAGAGCTGTGCGGCTGAGGGCTTATAGGCCTTGGCGACCGGGTGGCGCTGGGTTGTCGGCGTTTTCGGTTGGTCCATTGGCAGGTCGGCCTGGGTGAGCATGGCGAGCGGCCGGCCGCCATCGGTGAATGAGGCCTCGACCAGCCACGTGTCGGCTGACGTCGTGTCGTGAAAGAGGATCGTCGGCGGGGGAAAGTTCGGCGGAAAGAGAGTTCCGTCAAGCGGGTAGTCGATGGTGAGCTTGTGCAATTCCGGTGCGGCTTGAGCGGCCTTTTGAACCGTATGGATTGTGTTTCCCGCAGTCGCCGAGGGGATCAGAAGCCATACAACCACCGCGGTAATGAAGACAATTGCCATCAGGACACAGAGGGATGTTTTGTTTACCACGGAGTCGCCTTTCGTGACAGTGGGCGTATTGCCAGTATAGCTTTCCCCCTGTAGCGAATCAACTCAGCATACTGCTCCCCCGACAACCACAATTCATTCTTAAATCCGGCGCCCAAAGACGGTACAATCACGCCAGGAGAATTAATATGAATAAGATATCGATTGCGATCGTCATTTCTCTGTTGAGCGGTTTGGCGACCGGCGCCGCGGGAGCAACACCTTCGCTTATCCCCAAACCGATGAAAATGACCGCCGGCGAAGGCGTCTTTCAGATCACGCCGGAAACTAAAGTCCACTATTCCGCCGAACTGGCGGGCGCGGCGGACTACCTGGCCGGGCGTCTGTCGCTGGCGCTGGGTAAACAGGTCACTGCCAAGCCGACGAGCGGTGCGACGGCCCCGGGTGGTGCGATCCTGCTGACCACCGCCGGCGCGGATGCGAAACTGGGCGCCGAGGGCTACTCGCTGACGATCACCAAGAGCGGAGTCGTCATCCGCGCCTCGAAGGCCTCCGGTGCGTTCTACGGCGGGATCACACTACTGCAGTTGGCGCCGCCGGCGGCTTTTCGGGCTCCGGCGATAGTCGAGGGGGCACTCGGCGGAAAGCAGACTGTCAAACCGCCGCGGCCTTGCGACGAGCCGAATATCCCCACTGCCAAGCCGGTCGACTCGCTGGCGGTTCCGTGCGGGACTATTGTCGACAAGCCGAGGTTTCAGTGGCGTGGGCTGCTGATCGACCCGGCGAGGCATTTCTGGACGATTGACGAGCTTAAGCAGTACGTCGATTACATGGCCCTGCACAAGCTGAATTCGCTGCAGATCCACCTGACCGACCACCAGAACTGGACCGCCGAGATCATGAAGTACCCCGCGCTGACACCCGAGAAGCAGCGTAACGCGGCCGACCCGCAAAGGCTCGCCAAGCAGACCTATCATAAGTTGGCAAGGCACTACTACACGCAGAAGGAACTCAAGTCGCTGGTCGCCTTCGCAGCCAAACGCTTCGTGAACATCGTGCCGGAATTCGAGATGCCCGGGCATAGCGGCGCGTTCCTGCGGGGCTGTCCGCAGTGCGGTTGCACGGTCGACGGGAAGCAGATGCGCGGCGGCGAGGTCTGCCCTGGTAAGGAGAAAACCTACCAGGTGCTCCAGGGCATGCTGGATGAGATGCTGGAGGTTTTTCCCAGCAAGTATATCCACATCGGCGCCGACGAATGCGGTAAGCGATATTGGCGCAAGTGCAGCGATTGCAAAAAGCGGATGCAGGCCGAGGGCCTCAAAGACGTGACGCAACTGCACGGTTATTTCGTCGGGCGAATGTCGAAGTATCTCCAGAGTAAGGGGCGCACGCTTGTCGGGTGGGACGAGATTCTCGAAAGCGGCGCCAAAGCCGGAGCGATCGGTATGTACTGGCGGTCCGGGCGGGCCGATAAATACGTCAAGATGGCCTCCGAGAATGGCCAGTACCTTGTGATGAGCCCGACGGCACACTGTTATTTCGACTATTGGCAATCGCCGGACAAGAAGTCCGAACCTCAGGGTTTCGGGCGGTCCGTCATCACCATGAGAAAAACCTACGAGCTCGAGCCGCTGCCCGACTACATAAAGAAGACCAACCCCAAGTTAGTCCTGGGCGCCCAGGCGAACCTCTGGGGCGAGCGGATGAAGAGTTTCCCCCACATCCTCTACCAGACCTATCCCCGCGCGTGTGCCCTGAGCGAAGTGGCATGGTCATCCCCCGAGGGGCGTAACTACGCAGAGTTCCACGGGCGCCTGCTGAAGCACCTCAAACGCCTCGACGCAGCGGGGATCAACTACCGCCAACCGACAGACGTCGACAAACCGAAATAATCCCTTCGGAGGGATTCAAGCCGTTGGGGATCAAGGTTCAATTACCCGCGTTCACTTCTCGTTCGCTGGTCCACGGACATAGAGTCCATGCTTCCTGATCAACTCCTCAACTGCCCGGGGAACCATACCCGCGATCGGATTCCCCCGGCCCATGGCGTCCCGCACTTGCGTCGAGGACAGATCATCGGCAAAGGCATCGCCCAGGTAGATTATTCGTTCCATCACAGGTTCCAGCCTGCGATGGCGAGCCACAACCTGCTCAAGAGTCCGGTTGAAACCCTTCCGATCGAGAACGAGGACAAACAGGTTAGGAAGAGCGAAGCAATCACGGTGAGTGCGATGAAGGGCGTCCAGCCCCCGGTAAAGGACCAACTGCGAGTCAGAATACCGTTCGCTGAGTTCCCTCATGGTGATCGCTGTCCGCATCGGTATCTTGTCGTACACCTCGACGTCGAGCACCTCCATCGATGCTTCGCCCTCTATTGCGGCTTGAACCATTTCGAGACGAATCTGTGCGGACACGCCCGCCAGCGTCTTCTTCCTGTAGTTGTCTCCATTGGGAACGAAGATTACCCGGTCGAAGCCCCATGAGTCGCGGGCGAACCTTGCCAGATCCAAGTGGCCGCAGTGAATGGGATTGAAGGAACCACCGAAGACGAATATCCGCGAGTTCCACCGTCGAGCCTGAAGGTATTTGTTGCTCTGCCAGAAAGATTCGATCGTTCCATTCCTCCACCAACCCCTGACCTCGGGCGTCACAATATCGCCCGGTTTGTGAAACGACACCACACCCGGACTCAGGCAACTTCCTGCACTTTTCTTCCCACGGATCTGCAGCAGATCCTTCCCCTCGAAATCACGGTCGAAGTGCTTAACCGCGATCCTGACGGCAATATCCTGAAGGTGGGTCGCCGACTCGTTCTGGATGGAGAAATCCGTTCCCGAGTCAACATCGGCGGGCGAAATATCGTACACGTCGCTTGCTGTTTCCACCAACCAGTCGAGAACGTCACGCCTCGCGGCGAAGTGGGCTATGTATGCGTCAACATAAAGCTGCAGCGCCTCATCGCGCGTGATGATTGAATTTTGCCACTCGTAGACAATTCTCCAGTTCCCCGGACCGTATCGCCTCGTCAGTTCCTCCTGTCTAGCGGCGGCGTTTTTCCCCACGTAACCGGGCCGCCCAATCTGTTGCCATTCCCCGGAGTCACCTTCCGAAGGAACAATCGCCGGTTTCATCCGGTCCCCACGGCAAAGCGGGCAGAATTCCAGCATGGCCTCTTCCAATGTGGTGTCGCGAGACTCCGGTGATCCGGGTGCGCCCCTGAAAGTGAGCGGATATCGCTTGCCTGTCTTCTCGGTAATATAGTCCTCGAGGCTATGAGGATCTCCGTACATGCCTCCCCTCGCCCCGGCGTGCAGGCAGGCCCAGGCGGAGGCGGCCTGGGCGACAGAGAGGATCTCCTGAAGTTCGCCGTCCGCGAGCCCGTCCGGAGTCGACTGGTCACGACGCCCAATATGATTCAGCAGGACGGCCGTTAACCAGTCCCCGGCCCCACAGGTATCTCGGACACCAGCGACATCCGGAGCATCGAGGGTCGTCCATGGCGACATGGTCGTCGGACAGAGGCGCCGGCGATAGCGGAGCCCCTCGTTCCCCTTGGTATGGATTTCGAGCAAAGGGGCTCGGGGAAAATCATCATCCCCCAGATCGCCTACGCGATCGTCCGCATACTTTACGATGTCCGCAAGTTCCAGGGCCTTCCTGAAGCGCGCCGCCTCGGGAGGAGTTCTCCGGCTCAGAGATGAAGGTTCAAAGACGATCAGGGCCCCATCCGCCTTCGCCTGAAGCGCCAGGGTCATGTTGCCCGGCGTGCAGCGATCGATCAGGAAGATACCGAACCGGGGAAGACGGTCCAGTATATCCGTGGCGGAGGCGTTGGTAAGCGAACTCCATCCCCGCCAACGACAACTGCAACGCGGACAGCGAAACGTAAAGACAGGCCGGTCGCTGCCATCGCTCCGCTTGCGTTGGACAAGCATGGGAAAAGGGGCGGGCGGTGTCAGGTGCATGAAGTCGATATGGACACCGAATCTCTGCGCATCGTTCGCAAGAATCTCCCAGCCTCGATCATCTTGCGGGAACCTGCCGAATGGATAGCTGTCCCATCCGAGTGCACCCAGGATCACCGCCACGTTTCCGGCAGTACCCCCGCAATGAAGGTAGACCGGCGCCCCGCCGCGAGTTGGTTCCAGGATGTCCAGAACGATGAAGCCCGCGCTCCCGAAGACCAGGTCCGTTACCGGCCTCTGCTCCGACAGTGCTGCCGACTCTTTGTTCGTGTCATCTTGCACAGCGCCTCTCCGGGCAAACGACTACCAATGCCCGATCGCCCTGAGCTCGTTCGGGGCGGCATCGCTTCCATCCGTACTACCGTGACCAGAAAAACCGTCACCGTCGTTTAGCTCACCGCCTCCAGGGCTTGCCGGACTGTTTGCAGGTCTCGTTGCAGGGATTCCAGGCGTTGGCGTTCGCCTTCTACTACTTCGGGTTTGGCGCGGGTTACGAAGTTTTCGTTGCCCAGCTTGCCCTCGATGCCCGCGATTCCTTTTTCCAGCGTTTCAGCTTGTTTGGTTAGTCTGGCGATTTCCGCGGATGCGTCTATGACGTCCAGGAGGAAGATGCGTACCCCCCCGCCGGTGACGGCAGCCGAATTCGGCGGTTGGACGGTCTCCGCGTCGCCTGTAGTGATTTCGCCGAGGGCGGCCTGGGCCTTGATCAGCGCGATATTCTCGCTGACTATGCGTGAAGGATCGGCCGATGTGTCCACTATGGCGTCGACCATCTGACTCGGGGCGACGTTGTGTTGGGTTCGGATGTTGCGACACTGCCTTATCAGATCGGCGAGCATGGCGAACTGCTGCTCGGCCTGTTCGCTTATCGCCGCGGCGTCGGCGCGTGGCCATAACGCCCTTGCCAGAACGCTCTCGCCGGTAGCGTCGCCCGGTCCGCGGGTCGGGGCAAGTTCGTTAAGCCGGGCCCAGATCGCCTCGGTGATGAACGGGCATATCGGGTGGAGCAGGCGCAGCACAACATCGAGGCAGTGGGCCACTATCGCCTTCGGCGTGTCCTGCTCGTCGGCGATGCGAATCTTGGCGATCTCGAGATACCAGTCGCACAGGTCGTCCCACGTGAAGTGGTATATCGCCTCTGCTATTTCGTTGAACCGGAACGACTCGACCGCCGAGGTAACCGACGCGACCGTCGAGTTCAACCGGGAGAGAATCCACGTGTCGGACAGGTCGGCACCGGGGCGGATCTGCGACCACGCGGGGATGGCCTGGAGGTTCATCATCGCAAACCGCGACGCATTCCAGAGCTTGTTGCAGAAGTTCCGCCCGACATCGAACTTTGCCGAGGAGTTTACTTCTCGCCCGTCGGGCAGCATGATCGCCTGGACGGGCATGCGAACGTCCTGCGTTTGAGTGGTCATCTGGGCGAGCGTAAATCGCATCGCGTCAGCGCCGTGGGAATCGATAATATCCAGCGGATCTATCCCGTTACCGAGCGACTTGGACATCTTGCGCCCCTGCCCGTCCTGGATCATCGCGTGGATAAACACGTCGGAGAACGGGATATCGCCGAGGCAGTACTGCCCCATCATGACCATGCGGCTGACCCAGAGCGTGATGATCTCGCGGGCGGTACAGAGTACGTTGCCCGGGTAGTAGGCCTCGAGCTGGTCGGTCTGCTCGGGCCAGCCCAGCGTCGAAAACGGCCAGAGCGCCGAACTGAACCACGTGTCCAGAACGTCCGGGTCGCGCGTCCATCCTGCCTGCTCGATAAAGGCGACCGCCCCGGGATCGTCGCAGTCCAGGCATATGTAGGTCCGCACGAGCGAATCCTCTTCCGGATGCGGCGCGGATTGCAGACCGTAGCGCACGGGGAATTGTCCAAGAGAATCGCCCAGGGATCCACCGGCTGCGACATCCGCGGCGGTGGCGCCTCGCGTTTCGAGATCGCCCTCGTCGTCGGGCAGCTTGAGGTCCTGTGACCATACGGGGATCTGGTGCCCCCACCACAGTTGGCGGCTTATAGGCCAGTCGCGAAGATTCTCGAGCCACGTCTCGTAGGTCCTTGCGTATCGCTCGGGCGTGAATCGCAATCGCCCGTCGAGCAGCGGCTTGAGGGCAATCCCCGCCAGCGAACTGGCCGGAACGTCGGTGTCGCCGATCGTGCCCACACCAAATTTGCCCACAAGATGATCTACGGGCTGCTTGACCGCGACGTACCACTGGTCCGAGAGATACGGTTCGATTGGAACGTGGCTGCGGTAGGAGTGTCCAACTTCGTGCGTGTAGTCCCTGATGTCTTCCAGCAGATTCTCGGCGTCGAACCACTCGACGATAGCCTTTCTCGCATCGAATCGGTCCATGCCCAGGAACTGCTCGGCGTCGCTACCGGCTGCATCGTCCCACCCGTGGCGATCGGAAATAGTCCCGTCCGGCGCCATTACATTGACCAGCGGCAGGTCGTGACGCTGACCGATCTGGTAGTCGTCGGGATCGTGCGCTGGTGTGACCTTCAGAAAACCGGTGGAGAACCTGGCTTTCTCGTCTTCGCTGTCAGGGTCCGCGAGCACGACGTGGTCGTCGGCGATTATCGGGATCAACCGCCCCACCAGCGGAAGTCGCACCATCCGCCCGACCAGTGCCTCGGCGCGCGGGTCGGAGGGGTTCATGGCTATCGCGGTGTCGCCGAGCATCGTTTCGGGGCGGGTGGTCGCGACGGTAACGTGTTCGATGGTCTCGCCGCCGGAGTCGACCGGTTCGACCAGTGGATACTGCATGTACCAGAACGACCCGTTGACGGTCTCGTGTTCGACTTCGTCGTCGGCCAGCACCGTCTGGGTGGCCGGGTCCCAGTTGACCAGGCGCTTGCCCCGGTAGATGAGTTTGTCGGTGAAGAGCTTGAAGAAGTTCTCCCGGACCGCCCTGGCGCAGACCTCGTCCAGGGTGAACCGCGTTCGCCGCCAATCGCACGAACAGCCCATCGCCCTGAGTTGGGCGATGATGCAGGCCTCGTACTCGTCCTTCCACGCCACGATACGATCGACGAACTCCTGTCGCTCGAAATCGGTTCGCCGCTTGTGTTCCTCGGCGAGGATTCGTTTTTCGACGACTGTCTGCGTGGCGATTCCGGCGTGGTCCGTTCCCGGCATCCAGAGGGTGTTGTTCTGCTGCATTCGACGGAAGCGTATCAGGATATCCTGTAGGGTATTGTTCAGCGCGTGCCCCAGGTGCAGGGGCGCCGTTACATTCGGCGGCGGGATAACGATGCAATACGTGGCGCCGGGGGCGCTCGGATCGGCGTCGAAAACGCCGTTTTCGATCCAGGCTGCGTAGGTTTGTTCTTCGATCTGCGCGGGCTGGTACGTTTTGGACAACTCAGATGACATTTCGTGCTTTCCGGTTAAGGGGTTTTTTCCGTGTTCTCAGTGTATCGAATTACGGCGGGGCTCACGGGGCGATCAACTCGGTCCGACATTTCTCAGCAGTTCGTATTCTACCGCGTCGACCAGCGCCAACCACGAAGCTTCTATGATATTCTCGCTGACACCCACGCTTCCGACTCCGGCGGTGGTGGTATCTTTCCAGTCGATCACCACGCGGACTTTCGCGGCGGTTTCCGCCGACGTGTTGACCACGGCGACCCGGTAATCGACAAGGTGCAGGTCGTCAACCTGTGGATAATCGTCGCGAAGGGCCCTCCTCAGCGCCCGGTAGAGGCTGTCGACCGGACCGTCGCCCTCCGCCACCGTGTGATGCGTCTTGCCGTCAATTGCGAGTTTGACTATGGCTTCGGTATTCGTTTCGGCCTGGTGAGATTTGAATATCACGCAGCGGTAGTGGTCCAGTTCCCACGTTTTGTGATACCACTCCCCGCCGAGAACGCGGCGGACGAGCAGGTCCAGGCTGGCCTCTGCGGCTTCAAACTGGTATCCGTCATGCTCCAGTTGCCCCAGGACCTGCAGGATGCGCCTCTGGGCGTCCTTGTCGGCGGCGAGATTGAATTTTCCTGGCACGGTGGCGGCGATGTTGCTGGTCCCCGACAGTTCGCTGACGAGGATCCTCCGCACGTTACCGACCCTCGCCGGGTCGAGGTGTTCGTAAGTCTCAGGATTCCGCTGCACGGCGTGGACGTGCATTCCGCCCTTGTGTGCAAATGCGCAACTGCCCACGAACGGTTGGTTTCCCCGTGGAGTCTGGTTGGTCAACTCGTATACGCCTCTGGCCACGGCTTTGAATTTGCCCAGGGCTCCGTCGCACAGGAGTTCGTACTGCCCGTACTTTGCCGCCAAATTCGCCACAATGGAAATAAGGTCCGCATTTCCGCATCGCTCGCCTATTCCGTTGATCGTGCCCTGGACCTGGACGACCCCGTGCTCGACGGCGGACAGTGAGGACGCCACCGCCACGCCGCTGTCGTTGTGGCAGTGGACGCCAAGTTTCATCGCGGGCAGCTCGCGGACCACTTCATCGACGATCAGGCCGATCTGCGTCGGAAGCGTTCCACCATTGGTGTCGCACAGCACCAGAGACGCCGCACCGGCCTCCGCCGCGGCGCGCAGCGTCGCCAGTGCGAACTCCGGGTCGGCCTTGAAACCGTCGAAGAAATGCTCCGCATCGAAGATGGCCTCGCGACCGGCGTGGGCCATCAGGGCGATCGAGTCGCCGATCATCGCCAGGTTCTCTTCGGCGGTAACGCCCAGTACCTCGCGAACGTGCAGATCCCAGCTCTTGCCCACAATCGTGATGACCGGCGCCTCGCTGGCCAGCAGGGCCTGCATGCAGGCGTCGTCCTGGGGTTTGGTGTCCTTTCGCCGCGTCATCCCAAACGCCGCGATTGCGACATGCTCGAGGTTCAGCTTGCGCACTTCGGTAAAGAATTCGGCGTCCTTGGGGTTGCTCAGCGGATATCCGCCCTCGACGTAGTCCACGCCGATACCATCGAGCAATTCGGTGATCTGTAGCTTATCCCGCACCGACAGACTGACACCGTGCGCCTGGGTTCCGTCGCGAAGCGTACTGTCGTATATTTCAATTCTCTTGGTCTGCGTATCCATGATTGCACCATTGCCTGTTGTAGTATGCTATCGGCCGGGCCTGGGTGAGATGGTCGAATAAAAAAACGGCCCTGAAGACGCCTTCGCCTCAGGGCCGGTCAAATCCAGGTGAGGCCTATTCAAACTCGCTTTCGTTGGCGGGCATGGTTGTCGGGGTTTTCTTGACGTCCACCAAGGGCAGGCCCGAGGGCGGAAGGGGCATGGGGAAGTCGCCGGCGTCCACGGGTTTCGCCGGTGCTGGAATGGCGTCGATCGCCGCCGCGGCGGGCCTCGTGGTGGGACGGAGCCTCGTGATCGACTCGAGGTCTATCAGCTTCGCCGGTCTTGTAGTCGCCGCCAGCGCCGCTCGGGTGGTAGGCAGCGGTCTGGCCTTGGGAGAAACAATCGGCTTGGCGACATCGATCGGCTTGGGTTTCACCACGGGTACCGGAACCGGTCCGACTGTCTTTATCGGTTTGGGTTTCGCCACAATGGGATTGATTGCGGCGCGTGTGTCGATCGGTCGGGGCCTGATCACCGGGGCGGGCCTGACGCGGACCACTTCGGCGGGTTTGGGCTTCAGGACCGGTGCAAGTTCGGGCCTGACCTCTACTACCGGTTTGGGTGTGGTAACCGCCACGGGTTTGGGCCTGGCGATCGCTACCGGTTTGGGGCTGGCGATTTCGACCGGTTTGGGTCTTGCCACTTCAACCGCCTTGGGCTTGGCGGGGGGTATGGGAGCGGCTTTTATCGTCCCGACGCTCTTGGGCACGGACACCGGAACGGGCACGGGCCTGATTATCGGGACGGGTCGCGGTCTGGGTGGAGCGATAACCGGTGCGGGCTTTTTCACGCCCGCGGGCTTGGTCGTCGGGACCAGATCGATAAGCGGTATGGGCTTGATGATTGGGCCCGGTCGGCTGGTGGCGGCGATCTTGGGTCGCGTGGTGGCCTTAACGGGCGGTATGGTTTTTGGCCCGGTTCGGATGGCAGGCTGGCCCAGGAGAGGGGCAGCAGCCTTCTCGTCGATGATCTCGACCTGCTTGACGTCGATCACGTGGGCGCCGAGCCCCCTGTCGTATTTACGGTCGCCAAAAACGCCGATTTGCTTTCCGATGAGTTTCGACAGGTCGATCTGCGGATCGGTCGCGTAAACGTAGGCGTTGAGGCGGTGGGTCTTCTGATCGTAAACAATGTAGCGTTTCCGCACCGCCGACATGCCCGCAAACATCCTGCTCTCGGCGATTATGCCTTCGGCGTCAAACGTAACGGGCTTGACCGGGACGTCGACGGTCACCTTGGCCTGCGCATCGGCAAATTCCTTCTGGGCTTTGGCGGCATCGTCGCTCAGTTTCCGGGCGGCGGCAATGCTTTCGAATCGCTCCACGTCATCTTCGATATACTTGACGTAGTAGTCCACGAACGGAATCAGGGGATGACCCGCTTTGAACTTCAGCGCCTTGAACTTCGCGATCAGACCGGCGTAGTCGCGCTCGGCGACCGGTTTTCCGTATTCGGTTCGCAAGGCGGTCTGTACGGCCCGGAAATCTTTCATCTGCGTCTCGCTGACGCCGACGGTTGCAGAATCGGTGCTCTTGGGCCTGGCGGCCCCGGCCGGACGCGTGGTTGTCGACACGCCGGCGGGCCTGGTGGTCGGATTGGAACCAGTTGTATCCGTGGTCGCGACAGTCGCCGCCGCGCCGACCTTGTCAACGTACGTCGCATAGATCCAGAAGTACACCTTCGGCGGCGTCTTGATCTTGTAGAACTTGAAGCGATCCACAACAGTACCGATGATCTCAACGGTGTCGCCGGACTTCAACATCTTTTGCCCGGCGGTAAACTGTAGAGTTCGGGCCGTTCCCGCCGCCCTTGCCCACTCCCGTTTGGTTAAGGTCCCCTTCGTGCCTGTGGCGTCGAGCTTCACCGCCGATTGCAGCACGACGCTGTAACAGCCCTCGGGAGGCTCAACCATCAACCAGCCCTTGGCGCCGCCGACAACGGTAACCTTGGCGGGACGGTTCAAAACCGCACAGTAGTAGTAGTTATTCGCCCCCGACGGATCGCCGCGACCGGCGCGAACGCGAACCGACGTGCCAGTGATCGTGCCCGTGTACGGGTAGGTGGTCTCCAGACCAACCTGCCCGGAGGCAGTACCTGCCACAACCAAGACACACAACAGACTTGCAACCCGAATTGTCGCCCTATTGAGCATATAGTTCTCCTTACAACCGATCCGGCGCGTACAGGTTAACCGAGTACAACCCCCGAGGTTAGCAGTGCGACAATCCCATGTCAACACACAAAAACTTCTTCCCGAATAAACTCCCGCGTCAATTTCATCGCCAAAATCGCCCAATACGCGACAGCAGACACAAAACACTCTTTTCAACGACCTTACAGTGTGTTATTGTCGACCGCTCACGCAGCAAGACACCGTTCAGAAAGGAACTGGTAATGGCAGATATCACAAACAACGAGGGATCCAATAGCCAATTCACTGGTAATCAGTGCCTATGATATAAGTAACGTTTCGGTAAACCTGGCGGCCGCGGCGGAATTTCTCGCCTCGGCGGACAAAACTAACAAGGAGTCTACAGATGATCAAGAAAACTGCTCTCACACTGGTCGCGATGCTGAGTCTTTCGGCGATACTGCTGACGTCGGGATGCCTGGTCGCCGCTGCCGGCGCCGCAGGCGGAGTGCTCTACGCCAAGGGCGATCTGGAATCCTCTCTGTCGGCCACCCCGGCGCAAATCGCCGCCGCCACAGAAAAAGCTTTCGTGGAAATGAAGATATCCAAGACCTCTGCCGTCTCATCCGATCTCGACGCGGAAGTCATCGGACGCAGCGCCAGAGACAAGAAGGTCACCGTTACGAGCAAAGCCACGGGCGACAAGATCAGTTCGATCTCAATCCGTGTCGGTACGTTTGGCGACAAAGATCTCAGCCGGGTCCTCTTCGACAAGATAAAGAAGAATCTGTAACCCGGAACTCTCATTCTCATAACGCCGGCGGAAGGGAAGTTCATGCGACCCGACCGCCGGCGTTATCATTGCGCGAAAGCAAACATCCCCCCGAGAATTCTGTTACAATATCGGTCCGCAATATAGACCCTGCGCCGGGCGGGCGGAACTTGTTTACCAGGAATGGAGAAATCGATATGCAGAGACGAAGCTTCCTCAAGTACGCCGGAGCCGGAGCCGCGGCGATCGTTCTGCCCGGGATTGCAAAAGCCGCCCCCCCAACCAAACCAAATATCATCTACGTCCTCGTAGACGACATGGGATACGGCGACCCGAGTTGCTTCGGGCAGAAGAAACTCAAGACCCCCCACCTCGACGCCATGTCCGCCGGCGGACTTCGCTTCACCAACCACTACGCCGGATCGACCGTCTGCGCCCCATCACGCTGCGTCCTGATGACGGGGCTCCATACCGGACATTGCACGGTTCGATCCAACGGACGCGTCAAACTCAACAAGGACGACATCACCGTCGGACAGGTCCTGCAGAAAGCCGGATACTCCACCGCCTGCATTGGCAAGTGGGGAGTAGGAAGACCCGGACTCGACGACCCCAACGAGCACGGATTTGACTACTTCTACGGTTATATCTGCATGAACCACGCGCATAACTGCTACCCCGAATTCGTTATCAGGAATGGCAGGAAGGTCCCGCTGCGAAACGTGCTCGAGGAGAGATGGAAGAAACGCAGAGTGCCCGACGGCGCCGGGGTGGCGAAAAAGAAAGTCGACTTCGTCCCCCACCTCTGCCAGAAAGAGGTCATCGCCTTCATCGACAGGAACAAGAAAGCGGGGAAACCCTTCTTCCTCTACTACGCGCTGAACATACCCCACGCCAATAACGAAGGCGGCGCCAAAGGCATGGAGGTCCCATCTTACGGTAAGTACGCTGATGAGGACTGGCCGGACGCGGAAAAAGGGTTCGCCGCCATGATCACTTACATCGACGGGTACGTGAAGGAGATACTCGCCAAGCTGAAAGAGACCGGTCTGGACAAGAACACGCTGGTGATGTTCACCAGTGACAACGGTCCGCACCAGGAAGGCGGACACAGAATGGAGTACTTCGACTCCAACGGACAGCTCCGCGGTAAGAAACGCGATCTCTACGAAGGCGGCGTTCGCGTCCCGACAATCGCCAACTGGCCGGGCGTTATCAAACCGGGTAGAAACAGCGATCACGTGTCGGGCTTCCAGGACATCATGCCCACGTTTGCCGAACTCGCCGGCGGGCAGTGCCCCAAAACCGACGGAATATCGATGGTCCCGACATTAACGGGCAAAGGCGACCAGAAGAAGCACCCTCACCTGTTCTGGGAGTTCTACGAGGGCGGCGGGAAGAAGGCAGTCCTAAAGGGAAAGTGGAAGGGGATCCGCCTGAATACCTTCCGCAAACCGGACGGGCCGATCGAACTCTACGACATCACAAAGGACATATCCGAGCAGAAAAACCTCGCGTCAGAACATCCCGAGATCGTCGCAGACATGGCGAAGATCATGAAAGCAGAGCACGTGGATCGGAAAAGGAAATAACTGGATATCTAACGCCGCATGAATTCAAAAATCGTTGACAGCCCGCCGCGGTGAAAAGATACTGACATGTCCCTGGACCAGCGCACGGGGCGTTTGTTCGGATCGAATCGAATCTAGAAAAGGAAGACTCCCATGAACCGTACGACCTTGGTATTGATTCCGTTCCTGCTGCTGAGCCTGACGCTGGCGGTGTGTGCCCCGGCGGTCGCGGCTGACGACATCCTCATCGCCGATTTCGAGGCCAAGACGTACCCCGCGGGCTGGAAAGCCGAAGGCGAAGCGTTCGGTAAGGCGCCGGCCAGGGGCGGTTTCGGCGGACAGATGCCGGTTACAGGTTTTGAAGGCAAGGGACTGGTCAACACGTTTCTCGGCGGCGACAAGCCAAAGGGCAAGCTGACCTCGCCTGAGTTTACCATCGAACGGGACTACATCAAGTTCCTCATCGGCGGCGGCGGACACAAGGGCAAAACCTGCATGAACCTGCTCATTGACGGCAAGGTTGTCCTCAGCGCCACGGGCGGAAACCTCCAGGCCGGCGGCAGCGAGTTCCTCAACTGGGAAAACTGGGACGTCAAGAAATACAAGGGCAAGAAAGCCATCCTCCAGATCGTCGACGACCACTCAGGCGGATGGGGGCATGTCAACGTCGACCAGATCTCCCAGAGCGACAAACAGGCGAAAAAGAAGAAGCCCCCCCCGGCGTCACAGCGCGGGCGCCGCACCCCACCACCGCCCGCCAATATCCGGGAGATCAAGATCACGGGCAAGTACATCATCTTCCCCATCGCCAACACCGGGCAAAAACGCGGCAGGATGAAGATCATGGTCGGCGAGCAGCTCGTACACCATCTCGACTGCGATTTCCCCACCAGCAAAGACGGTATCCACTGGTGGACCTACCTCGACATGTCCGAGTACAAGGGCAAGACCGCGACGGTATCGGCCCAGGCGGACCCGGAAATCTGCAAAATGTTCGAGTCGAGCGACAAGATCCGCAACCTCCAACCGCTCTACGACGAAGCGCTGCGTCCCCAGTTCCACATCTCCCAGAAGCGCGGTTGGAACAACGACCCCAACGGTATGTTCTACCACGACGGTACGTACCACTTCTTCTGGCAGTGCAACCCCGGCGGCCGAGGATGGGCCAATATGTACTGGGGACACGCGACAAGCACTGACATGATCCACTGGACAGAGCATGACCGGGCGCTGCGGTCATACGGCGGGCATGTCAAGAACCGTCATCCAAAGATGGCCGACGGGAGGTGCTTCTCCGGCAGCGGGAACGTCGACAAGAACAATAGCGGCGGATGGCAGAAGGGCGACGAAAAAACGCTGGTCCTGGCGTTCACCGACAACCA
>CAZSLS010000114.1:0-5916 GCA_964607575.1 uncultured Planctomycetaceae bacterium
GCGACGGGTCGATCTCGATCTGCCCGTAGTCCGTGGTCAGCTTGAACTTGCCCGCTGTCAGCGCACCGAAGAGTTCGTCGCCGTTGGTCAGCACCACGCGCGTGAGTGTGCTGTCTGGCTGTTCGTCTTCGGCAAAACGCATCTGCGCGACCATGTCGCGCGAGACCGTGACGGTTTTGCCCAGATTCAGTTTCAACTTCAGCATTTCCGGCTCGAGGAATCCGCCGAGTCGCGATCCGTTGAGGAACACAGCCCGATGGACCGCGTTGCCCGGATTGTCCATCGTCAGTTCGAGAAGCTGCTCGGCTTCGAGAGCGACCAGCCCGTGTCGCGTCAGGAGTTTTATCTCCATCGCCTTGGGGTCGAACCTCAGGCGGTCGCCCGTGCGCAAAACGATATACGCACCGCCGAACTTCTCGTCGTTGGGCTTGGAGCCCGTCACGCGGTACGACCACTGCGCGATCTTACCGCACGGAATCCGCAGCAGTCCCCCGCCGTCGAGGTCCAGTTGGAGCACCGGATCGTCAAGATGCCCGCTGACAACCTGCCCGTCAAGCAATACGAATCGCACCTGGCGACCGCGCCCGCCGGCCATTCCGATTATCCGGTCGGAGGGGAGGTCGAGTTGGCCAAGAAGCGTCTGAATCTTGAAGGACTTGTTCTTTATCACGCCGAAGATCGGGTCGCCGCTCTTGAGTACAATGGAGTCTGAAGTCTCGCTGCGGTCGAGATCCACACCGCCGATCCCGCCACCGGCGTTCATGTTGACTATCATCGCGCGGACCGAGCCGGGCAGGTCCTTCAGGAGCTGGTAACTGGGAAACTTCTTCATCAGCTTGTCGTGTGCGGCCGCGTCGCGGTTCTGGCTTTCGAAATGGCAGAGGATAACCGTCTTGTGCGCCGGGACCGTCAGAGAATACCGCACGTAGATCTGGTTGCTCTGTATCTGTACAGTCGGGCGGATCTTGGACCGCTTGGAGGTGACAATGTGCATCGTAGGCGGGCTGTTGTTTCCCTGCGTTCTAACGCGGAACCCGATATCCTTTCCCCCGAACGCCGCCCCGCCGCTGCTGGTCACCGTTTGCTGAATCGTGTAGTTGGTGCAGGTGTAAATCGCAATCTGCAAAGTTACCGGCGCGTTTCCGGGATTCTCGAATATATCGAGCCACCGCGCCATCGGGCGGTCCTTGTAGACCTTTATGCGGCGGCTGATGTTGAGTCCGTTACGCGATATCGGGCCCATTTCGATCTCGTCTCCGGTCTTGTTGGTCCATCCGGTCTGCCCGGGCGCCTGGAAGTTGCTACCGTTGATCTGGCAGTACATTCCACCGCTGTAGGCGTAGTTGGTCCCGGAGTAGATGTTCCCGTAGTACTGGAAGTCCCATCGGTACCCGCCCCCGTCCTGCAGGATGTAATACCCGTTGGAAAAACTGATCGCCTTTGCCCGTTTGACGTGGAGCCCGGTCGTGGCGCCATGGACCGGTGCGCCGGCGGCTGCGATAACAAGCAGGACCCCGCAACAGAGCAGGCCCGGGCTTACGGTAGTATTACGATTCACATCAATCATATTTCGTCACCTTTCACCTTGCGAACAGGATTCTCGGCAGGGTCGCACACCGCAAAGCCGCCCGGCTTCGCCCAAAGCGCAGAGACCAACCGTCCAACCGCTACATCTTAAGACGCTCCAGCGGGCCCTCAGGTTCCCGATCGACAAAGAATTTACTCCGGATCGGGCGAACTGTTGGATTGTAGCAGCCGAAGGTTCTATTATTGTATGAGAACCGGACCAATACCATGAAAATCCGATTGGTGGCAATTGATCTTGACGGAACGCTGCTCAACTCCGCCAAGGAGATCACGGCAACTACCGCCACGATCATCCGTGCGGCGCGCGAAGTAGCCGGCGTGCGCGTAGTTCTCGCCACCGCCAGACCGCCCAGGACGGTCCTGCCCTTCTACTCGCTGCTGGGCCTCGACACACCGATGATCAACTACAACGGGGCGCTCGTACACGAACCGCACACCGGGCGAATCATCCTCCACCGCCCCATGGAAGCCAAGCTCGCACGCACGATCGCTTCAATGGCGCGCAAGAAGTTCCCAAAGGTAATGGTCTCCGCCGAAGTGCTCGACAACTGCTACACCGACCGGGTGGAAGACACATGGCACAGCGAAACGACCAGCCTGACACGCCAGCCCTATACGGTGGCACCGATGAGCAAGTGGCTTAACCAGCCGATCACCAGACTACTCCTGCTGGGCAAGAAGAAGTGGCTTACCGATATCCAGCACGCCGTGCGGACCAGGATGCCCGCTCAGACGGTGATGGCCCGGAGCGAGGACTCCATGCTACAGATAGTGCATCCGTCGGTGGGTAAGGGCGCCGCGTTGAGAACGGTGGCCTCCGAAATGGGCCTGGAATCCTCCCAGGTGATGGCCATCGGAGACAACGCCAACGACGCCGGAATGCTCCAGTGGGCCCGGATCGGCGTGGCGATGGGCAACGCATCGCCCCACGCGCGCCGCGTCGCGGATTACGTGACCGACGACCACGACGCCGACGGCGCCGCCAAGGCCATCGCCAGACTGATCGTAGGTCCCGCCGTCAACAAGAAGCCTGAAGCCTGAATACCTCGCTGACCCTTACCCCGTTGTTCTACTTCGCCTTCTTCTCGATCTCCATTCCATACACGGCGACCTCTACGTATCTCGAGCGGGCGCCGTCTGCACTTTGGCGGGTGTAGAGTCGGACAAATCTGGCGATTGTTGGTGTGCGGTCGGCGTCGCGGGCGTCTATGAGTTCCCCCCACCAGCGGGAGATGTAGGCGGTGTCCTTGCCCTTGCCCCGGGCGGAAGAGTCGTCGTGGTCGTTGTTGAACAACATGCGGACGTTCCGCGAGAAGTCAGCATCGTCGGCGATTTCCACTATCACATCATCGTAGATGATCGGGTTCTTGTAGAAGTGCCAGAATGCGATGGCATGAATCGACACCGGCGCCCCCAGATCCACCTGGACCCACTTGGGACCTTCGACGATATCGAACCGCCCGGACGTCTTAATCCCGTCAGTGATCTGTTCGAGTTCGCCGAGGGTCGGCTCGCCGGCGGCGGTGACGGGCTTGTGCAGCGCCATGTTCTTCAGGCCACGAACGACCCTCAGCGGATATCGCCGCTTTGGCTTACGGAGATGAGGAGGGCGGACAGCATTGGGCTTATACCGCGGCGTGGCTTGGGTGACAGTGTCCAGGCCGATATCCAGCCATGTCGTACCCGTGTTGCATCCGGGCAACAAGAGGTACACCAGGGCGAGCATCAGCAGAATTCTCGATGCTTTCATCATCTCAATGTTATCCCGCCCACGGACGGGCTCTGTCGATTCCCCTGATGAACAGCCCTTTGAGAATCTGCGCGTTCGGCTTGACGTGAAAATCACACATCCCAACGGCCACAAAATCGGCGCCGCCGTTAAAGGCGAACTTGAATCCACTGGTCGGGCTGATCGCTCCGCCGGCAAGTACCTTGAAGGCAATCCAGGGAACCTTGACCTTTTTCATCACCTCTATGGCCTTGTCCGCATCGAGGCACCAGATATTGTCGTGGAACCGGTTGTGGTCGTCGGTTTTTCCGCTGTAGGAGTTTCCGCCCTTATCGTCGTACCAACAGAACGGTTCGCGATTGGCTTTCGGCGTCGCGGACCAGTAGTTGTCGTGATGGAAGGTCTTCACGTAGAAATCCGGCGTGATACCGTTTTTCTCGCACTCGATGACCACCTGAAGAGAGTGACCGGCAAGTCCCAGCGTTATGCCCAGCGATTTGGCGATCTCCATTGCCGTTCCAACCAGGTCCATCCTCTTGGCTCGCGCCAGGTAGTCGCCGCGATCGCCCCATATGTAGAACAACGCCGCCATATCATTCTTCATTACCGTGGTGAGCGTCTTCTTGATCTTCTCTTTGTTTCCGTCCTTTGTCACATTTACAGGTTTTATTATCCGAAGTTTCCCGCCCCGTTTGGCGTTGTATTCTCTGAGCAAACGCGTATTGCCCTGGAGGAGCGTATTAATGCCCTGTGACTCGGCCAACTCATATATCTTGAGCATGCGTTCTTTCGTGTGATACGCCCTGCCTAGTTGAGTTGTGTATATCAGGTCCCGCGAATGGCAGCCCGGGGTGTTCGATCCGAGAATCAAGCGGCTGACCTTGCGATCGCCTATCATACCGTACGGCATGGAATTGTCGCCAATTTGCCCCTCGGGCGGTTTGGCGCCGAGGGCCTCCCGAGCGCAACCTAAAACCGCAGCGCCAACAGTCGCAGCCAGAGGCGCCTTCAGCACGGTGCGCCGGCTCATGGACTTTTTATCTGTCATGCTTCATCTCCGTAACCGTTCGATTCAACCTGTACAATGCGCGCTTGGCGTGTTGTTTTGCAAGCACCTTTTCCAGGATTCAAGCGAAGGGCGCATCTGAATACCTCTCAGCCCACAGACAGCCATCTGTGCCCCGGCGCGCGTTCGATCCGGTCTTTCCCGCTGGACGACTAGTCGGTCTCTTCCTCGCTGTCGATGGCGTCAGGCGGTCCGGTTGCGGCGGTAGGCGATTCAGGTGCGGCGGTAGGCGGTAGTTGGGCCAGTTCGCCCTCGTCGTCGCCGGAACCAAACAACGTCGAGAGCATGCGGTCGATGAAGGGCGAGTCGGCGATGCCCTCAGCTTTCATTCCCGCCAGGAGCTTTCGGTACGCTGTCAGGCTCCTGCTCAACGCGGCGCGGTACTGATGTCGAACCTCGTCGCGCCGTTCGGCGTTATACTGCGATGCGCAGACGTACAGGAAGAACGCCAGAGGCGTCAAACCCGCGGCGAGCACCGCCACCGCCGCCCAAACGGAAAAGCCGGTGAGTATCGCTGATATCGTCGCCAGCGCCACTCCGCCGCCGGCGCCGGTACCGATCAGCAGTCGCAGCCATCTGGCCCGCTTTGGGGCGGCCTGCTCGGCAAGGTCATCGAACTGCCGAAACAGCCCGCCGTCTGTAGCCTGCCCGAAGAGATCCTCTATCCCCTGCTGCAACTCTTCGTTCCGTGCGACCAGGTCGGTGGTCTGTCCTTCCAGACGCCCCAGTGCCTCCTGAGAGTTGCTGCGGAGTTCGTCGAGAAGCTGCTGCGATTGGTCCTTGTCCTCGGCCAGTTGCCCGGTGTGCTTCCGGGCTTGATCGAGAGACTCGCCCATATCACTGCGAATGTCGCCTATCTCCTCGGCGCCGCGAGCCGCGGCGGTCAGTTCCGTGTCGATCTTCGAGCGGTTTTCGGTCCCCGCGGCGAGCAGTCCCGCCAGGTCCACTGTGGCGCCGCGAACCTCCTGGAGTTTTGCCTGGATCTCGCCGGCGGCTTCGGCCGTCTCGACGCGAACCTGGGCGATGTCCTGCCCGGCTTCCCGGGCAATCTCTTGCTGCTGCCGCGTCTGTTCGAGGAACCGTTGCGACTGTTCCTTGTATTCTACCGACTGCTGCATGTTCTGCCGCGCCTGGTCGAGAGACTCGCCCGCATTCCCGCAGATATCGCCGATCTCACCTGCCAAACGCACAGCGACGGCAAGTTCCGCGTCGATCTTTGAGCGGCTTTCGCCACTCGCCGAGAGCAGTCCCGCCAGGTCCTCCGTGGCGCCGCGAATCTCCTGGAGCCTTGCCTGGATCTCGCCGCCGGCCTGGGCCGTATCGACGCGGACCCGGGCGATGTCCTGCCCAGCCTCCAGGGCATCGTCCCGCTGCAGGGTCGTCTGTTCGAGGAACTGTTGCGACTGTTCCTTGTATTCCGACGACTGCTGCGTGTTGTCCCGGGCCTGGTCGAGAGACTCCCCCGCATCCCGGCGGATTTCACCGATCTCACCTGCCAGACGCACCGCAACGGTAAGTTCCGCATCGATCTTTG
>CAZSLS010000114.1:6016-20350 GCA_964607575.1 uncultured Planctomycetaceae bacterium
TCACCGATCTCACCTGCCAGACGCACCGCAACGGTAAGTTCCGCATCGATCTTTGAGCGGTTTTCGCTACCCGCCGAGAGCAGTTCCGCCAAGTTGTCGGCCGCGGAGCGAGCCCCCTGGAGCTTTGCCTGTATCTCTCCGCCTGCTTCAGCCGTATCGACGCGGACCCGGGCGATGTCCTGCCCAGCCTCCCGGGCGTCGTCCCGCTGCTGGGTCGTCTGTTCGAGCATCTCATCGGCAGTCGCCTTGTGTGTGCGAATGTCTCCCACCACGGCGATGGCTGATTCGAGTTGCTGGTCACAGGACGCTTCGCAGGCCTCCCGCTGGGCCTTGGCGGCGTCAGCCTCGTTGCGGAGGTCCGCCATGGCCTCTTCCTGACGAGCCAGGAGATCCTCTGCTGAGGCGGAGGTGTCCTTCTGGAGTTTCTCGGCCCGCCGACGGGCCTTGACCGTGCCGGCAAGGTGGTCGTCAATCTGCGTCTTGAGTTCGCCTGCCACTGCAAGCACCCCGCCCAATTCCCCGACAACACCGCCGGCGTGATCGAGCTTGGCGCGGATCTGGCCTTCGGCTTCGGTGGCGGCTGAACGGAGTTCGTGAATCTGCTGAATCTCGCCCTGGAGTTCCTCAACATCCTGGCGGGCGCCTCCGAGCAGTTCCGCCGCGGCGGTCTGGTCGCCCTGCAGGACGGTAACCGCATCTTGGGCGATCTGTCGATGCTCCGATACTGTCTGGGCAAACTGGCGCTGCTGGCGATCGGCCTCGGAGACGGCCTGGCCGACAGCGTCGAGGGCCTCTTCTTTTCCCTGACGGATGGCGGCGTTGGCTTCGGACGAGGCGGCCTCGAGTTGGATGATCCGGTCGCGTGACTGTCCCGCTTCAGCCAGAGCCTGTTCCATGCGGACCTTGAGGTCGGACCCGGAGCGCCCCAGCTCGTCGAGTTGCCCGGACGCCTGTTCGCCCTGAGCCAGCAGGTCCTGGAGCCGCGTCAACTCTTCTCCGGCCTGTTGGCAACTTTTGGCGGCGCCCTGGGCGGCCTGCTCGGCGGACTGTCGCTGCTGATGGGTCTGTTCGGCCGAGCCGGCGGCTGCCGAGCCATTCGAGTTAATGTCCGAAAGCACCTTCCCGGCGGCCTCGGACCGCGCCTCAAGCTTCTGTCGAGCCTCGTGCAGCATCTGCTCGGCGGCATCGACGATTCCCTGCGTATCAGCGATCGCCTGGGTCTGTTTGCCCCGAGCCTCGACGGTGAACTCCTCGAACTCCCGCCGCACGAGCTCGATACGTCCCTGTTGCTCTTCGGCTTCGGCGAGCTTGGCGGAGATTCCTTCGGCGCTTTGGGTTTCATCGTCCAAGAGCTTGCGAATCGCGGCGACGACCTCCTGCCCCTCAGACAGTTTGGCCCGGATATTTTCGGCGGTCGCTTCGGCGGCCTGGTTGACCTCCTCCATAACCTTGATGGCCGCTTTGGCCTGACCGAGTTGATCCTCGGACTCGCCCAGCAGTTCCACCGCCGCCTGCTGCCTGCCCTTGACCTCGCCCACGACGCTCTGAGCTGCAGCGAGTTGTTCGTTCAGTTGTCCCTGGAACTCACTGCGCTCGCCGCCCAACTCCTCCTGGAGTGCGTCGAATGCTTCCATCGCTTCGGTATATCGCTTCTGGATCGTCTCGGCCTGTGAACGGATCGACTCGGTGGCCAGCGACGAACTGCTCTTGAGGATTTCAGATTCTCTGTTGTAGGTTTCCTGGATGTCGGAGAGGCGCTGGTGAGCGGCCTGGGTGATCTGATCGGTGTGCCCATCGGCCGCGTCGGCGACAGCCTCGATCGCCCCCATCACGTCCCCTAACTTGTTTTCCAGGATGACCGTCAGCCTACCGAGCTTGTTGGCGTCCATCCCGCCGGCCATCAGGTTCTCCTGGAGGCAAAGCCTGTGCAGGTTGTCCATCACGCGCAGGACGCCCAGTGCCTGCTCGCGGTCCAGTTGCTCCGGGAGCGCCCCTATGGCCTCGACGGCGCGGGCGACCCTTTCAAACAACTCCTGACGTGCGGTGAACGGAAGGCCCTGCAGAGAATCACTGCGAAGCATTCCCTCGAGCGCAAAGAGAAAACCCTTCAGTCCGCGCAAGGTCGTGTCAATGTTGCCCAGTTCCGGCGGCGGGTCCTTCGCAAACATGCCGGATATTTGCCCCACGCGGGCCTCGAACAACTCCCGCAACTGCGGAATCTGCATTTCCATACTTACGTCTCCTTGAATAAGCCTGTGCGCACGACTTCCCGCCCGCGGTCATTGTCAACTTGGACATTTTGCGGTAAGTATCACGGGCGGAAGGCCACTCCGGAGACATACACCGAACCAGCCGATACCCTTCCTGCTGAGGCAATCGTCCACTCCGTGTTTACATCGGCGCAGCGGTCAAATAGACTCCAGCCCAACTTCCCAAACAAAGGGATAACGTCGAGCGACCATTGCAAAAACTCTTCGCGGTGCGTAAATTGGTTGGGGTCATGGATATTGCGATCATCAAAACCGACTGTCCCGAAGGCTCCGCCGCCGTCTGCGTGCTGATGGAGATGCTGCGTAAGGGCTCGCTGACCGCGGGCGTCGAAGCGATGGACGTCGGGACCACCGTGCGAGAGATCATCGACTACGTCGAGGCCCTGGGCGATGTCGGAGCCGCCGAGATAACCTCACGCCTCGACAACGCCGACATCACGCCCGATACCATCGGCGTGCCCGAGGAGCAGATTCGCGAGGCACACCGCAACGCCGACGGCGAATTCCTGCAACTCGTCCGTCGCGTGTCGGACAATATACGCCAGTACCAACAGTCGATCCTGATCGCCGATCCAGCGCCCCTGAAACGCGGCGGAAGAACGCTCGGCGTGCGATATACACCGATGGACCGGGTAGGCGTCTACGTGCCAGGCGGGAAGGCGATATACCCCTCGACAGTGCTGATGACCGTCGTACCCGCACAGGTCGCCGGCGTCGAGCAGATCGCAATCACCTCACCGCCGACCGGTGGAGAAATTGACCCGATGGTGCTCGCACTGGCAGGCGAGTTGGGGATCTCGGAAGTCTATCGCCTGGGCGGAGCGGTCGCCATAGCCGCAATGGCGGTGGGCACCGAGACTATCGCACCGGTCAACAAGATCGTCGGACCGGGAAACGCATTCGTCGCTGAAGCCAAACGACAACTGTTCGGGCGGGTCGGTATCGATTCGATCGCCGGGCCCAGCGAAGTACTCATCGTCGCCGACCAGACCGCACGGGCCGATTGCGTGGCGGCAGACATGCTCGCACAAGTCGAACACGATCCCGGATCGGCGATACTGGTCACGCCAAGCGCCGAACTCGCCGACGCAGTAGCAGCGGAACTCGACGCACAACTGCCCGCCCTGGCCCGTAGCGATGCGGCGGGAGCATGCCTCGAAGCGTACGGAGCGATAATCGTCACCGCCGACCTCGACGAAGCCTGCCGGATCGCCGACGATTTCGCCACCGAACACCTGCAGATTGTCACTGCCGACGATCGGGGCACCCTCGACAAGATCAGCAACGCCGGAGCGGTATTCCTGGGTCCGCACACACCGGTCCCGCTGGGCGACTATTACGCCGGGCCCTCGCACGTCCTGCCCACCGGCGGTACAGCCAAGTTCTCCGGACCGCTGAGCTGCAATGACTTCCTGACCGCCGCCAGCATTCTGAGCTACGATGCCGAATCGCTGGACAGCGACGCGGCGGACGTTATCGATTTCGCCACGCGAGAAGGCCTCACCGCACACGCCAATGCGGTAAGAATACGAACACAACAGTCCCCCACGGACGATAAGTAGAACAAGCGATGTCATATTTCCGCGAGAATATCGATGCGATGACCCCTTACGTGCCCGGCGCCCAGCCGGCGGCGGACGAAGACGTTATCAAGCTCAACACTAATGAGAACCCCTACCCGCCGGCGCCGGGGGCGATAGAGGCCCTTCGCGCGTTCGACCCCGACGCCCTGCGGCGCTACCCCGATCCGATGGCGCGGGAGTTCTGCGGCGCGGTCGCCGACGTGCTCGACGTGCCCGCCGACCGCGTGATACCGGGCAACGGGAGCGACGACATACTCGTGATGATCTCGCGGGCATGCCTCCAACCGGGCAAAAAGGTGGTCGTCACCGTGCCCACGTTCGAGTTCTACGGCGTCCAGGCAAACATCGAAAACGCCACGTGCGTACCGCTGGCGTGCGATCCGGCGGGATCGGCGGACCTGATCGCAGCCGAAAACGCCGACGTAACGTTCATCGCCAGCCCTAACAGCCCCACCGGCATGCTGACGCCCACCAGCGTACTGGACGATCTTGCCGGACGCCTGGGCGGGCTGCTGGTCATCGACGAGGCGTACGCCGACTTCGCAAACGACAACGCCCTGACGCTGGCCACCGAGCACGATAACGTCGTGATCCTCCGCACGCTGTCGAAGGGTTACTCGCTGGCGGGGCTGAGAATGGGCTTCGCAATCGCCGCGCCACCCATACTCGAAGGCCTGATGAAGACCAAAGCGATTTATAATGTCGACGCCGTCGCCTGCGCCGCGGGCGCCGCCGCCATCGCCGACCAGGACCACAAGAACGCCAACGCCCGGAAAGTAATCGCTTCTCGGGAGGCCCTGGGCGACGAACTGGCGAAACTGGGCTTCACGTTCCCGCCGTCGCAGGCGAACTTCCTGCTCGCCCGTCCGCCCGAGGGCAACGCCGCGGAGATCCACGAAGCCCTAAAGGCCCGCGGAATCCTCGTCCGATACTTCCAGTACCAGGCGATCCTGACCGACAAGCTCCGCATAACTGTAGGCACGGACGACCAGAACGCGGCGCTGATCGCCGCGCTGAAAGAAATCATGGCATGACCGACAAAACAAGAACTGCGACAATCCGCCGCGAGACCAACGAGACCGCCATCACAGTCACGCTCGACCTCGACGGGACCGGGCAGGTCGACAACGCTACCGGCGTGGGCTTTCTCGATCACATGCTCGACCACCTCGGTAAGCACAGCCTGACCGACCTGACGGTGGCCGCCGAGGGCGACCTGCACATCGACGACCACCACACGGTGGAAGATGTCGCGATATGCATCGGTCAGGGACTCATCGAAGCGCTCGGCGACAAGGCGGGCATCAACCGGTACGGCTCGGCGTCGGTGCCCATGGACGAGGCGCTGGCCGAAGTCTCGCTCGATCTGTCGGGACGGCCCGCGGTCGTGTTCAACGTGAATTTCACCGGCGACAAGATCGGTGCGTTCGATACGCAGTTGATCCAGGAATTCATCACTCGCCTCGCGGCGGTGGCGGGAATGAATCTGCACGTGACCGTACCGAGAGGCGCCAACGACCACCACATAGCCGAAGCAATCTTCAAGGCCCTGGCCCGCGCCCTCCGCCAGGCAAAATCAATCGACCCGGCGCAAAAGGGACAGGTACCCAGCACTAAGGGAACGCTTTAAGCACCTGGCAATTGGCGATGGTGATTCCGATGTCCTTCGCGGCAGGCTCTGGGATTTTACGGAAGGTTAACCCCTTGTCGTATCGGCTTACCGGTTAGCCGTCTGGCTCGAAGGACCGCGCCGCTTCGACAAGCCACCGGCGGCTGGGCAGTTCGGCACAGCACGGAATAATCGGGGCGGCGTCGTGTTCGTCCACCCCCGCGTCGCAAGCATTCGCTTTGAATCCAGCCCCCATCGACTCCCACGTCCATGATGGAGAAGACGGAGGCATCGTGTCATTACCCTGTTCCATACGCTACTCCTTCAAACAAGCCCCCAGCCGCCGAGCGAATCGCGGTCGTTAACCAATTAGACGATACAAACCCAAATCAGGTCCCAAAAATCCAAATAAAAATAATGGCGGCTATCAGCCGTCATGCCGTGATCGTAATTGGACCCCAAAGCCGTGCTGAATTCATGTTAGAACAGGCTTGCGCCCGCGGCTAACATGAGAAAACACAGACGGGGCAATACGAGCGAGCGAACGCTATTGATGGCTTCCCCCGAATTCACCGCCTCGGTAGGGTCTTTACGTACTCGGCCCACAGATCGTCGACCGTCTTGCCGGTGTATTTCTTCCACAGCTCCGGAGCGTACTTGCCCTGGCGCATCGCTGTGTTGAACTTTCGGATAAGGCCCTTGTCATGATTCTCGACAGCGTAGTTCATGAACGCCGCCGTCGTTCGGTAGCTGTCGGTGTATTTGGCGCGTGCGGGATTGACACGTGGACGTTTGGACTTCGGTTCATAGCAAAACCAGCGAATGTAGTCGGCCAGCCCCTCCACCATCCACCCCGGGTTAGGCCGACCGCCCCGAACTCGCCGGTAACGCTGCACCACATGAACCATCTCATGCACCACCGCGCCGACCGCCTCGCCCTGCAGGTTTTTCTTAAACCACCTTCCGGCGCAGTAAATCCGGGTTCCGCCCGTGGCCGCTACGCCCCGCATATCCGGACGGAACGTTATGCTGAAACGCTTTGGGGCCTTGTACCCCTCGGCGGCCAGCATCTTCACGATTGTCGGATACCATTTGACACACACAGGTTTGAGACTTCTGTCGACCCACTCCTTCAGTTCGGGCATTTCGGAGTAGTCCAGGACCATCTCGTATTTGCCGCCAATAGAAACCGTCTCGGGTTCCAGAGCCGAATAAACCGGATGGACCTTGCCATCGCTCACGTCGATCTCGCTGAAGAACGTGTTGCCGAACGGGTCATCGCTCTCAGTTCGCGAGACATCAAACAGCAGGTAGCGGAACGTTCCCAGCACACCACCGCTTGAGTCAGATATGCTCGTAGCGTACTGCCCACCGAGTTCGCCCTTCTTCGGCCTGGTGTCGACCGAGGCGAGCAACTTCCAGCCGACCTTCTCCGGCACGACGCCCCTGGTGGGCTTGGCATTGAAACTCTTGACCGAGCCTTCGGCAGCGTACAGGCGATAGACCTGCGGCCCGCGCGGGCCACCGTGCCACGAGTACGTATTGACCTGCCTGACCGCGGTGGCCTGGCCCAGGTCCACCAGGATGCGCCCTCCCTTTGTACCCTGGCCGAAGAAGAAATTCGCGCCGGGCTGGTCACCATTGGCAGGAAGTCTGCCGTCATGAAGCGCCCGGGCGGTGCGGCCGTTAACGTCCCTTCGCCCATCGATAACCAAGAAGGAGGCATTGGCGGCGGCATCCGTCCGAGATGGCGACGCAATGCCCTTGAACTTGAACTTCTCCGTCGCAGTCTTGCCCTCATTCCTATCCGAGATGACCCGGACCTCAGCCTGCGCCGCCGCGCCCGCCAGCAGCAACCCGCAGACGGCTGCGACAAAACCCCGTCCACATCTCATCAAACATCTCCCATCTATCCGTCCGGAACGTCGAGAAAAACCTTTGCTTATATGTGTGTGGCACTGGTGTTTTCGACTTTGGGCTTGCGGGTTTTCTTTGGGGTCTTCGCTTTGCGCTTCTTCTTGGGCGCTTTGGGCTTGGGGTCCTTGTCCTTGGGCTTGCCGACTTCGCCGTCGCCATGGATCTGGATATTGATCTGCAACTGTTGCTTGAGCTGTTTTCTTACATCTTCAGGCAGGTCCATCTTCTCAAAGCTCTTCAACAGCTTCTGAAGTATCTCGTTGCGGAGTTTGTCGGCGTCCAGCTTGCCATGCCGTTCAAACAATCTGATCTCGGGCATCTTGCCCTTGAAGGGTTTTCCCATCTTCCCGGGCTTGACTGACGTGAAGATCTTCACGTTGCTCTTCTTGAGCAGGTCGAACGCTTCGGGATCCGACAGGCGGAGTTGCTCGCGGTCTTTGTAGGTTTTCGTTTCGGCGGCCTCGTTTCCGTCGTCGTCGCGCTGCTTGCGGGTGACGGTGATCTTTCCGGTCTCGTCCTGTTCGATCCGAACGTCAGTCCCGTTGGAATCTTTCGTGTGGATAACTGTTTTCGACCTCACCGAAACGTTGGGCTCCGCTCCGGGTGCGATGTCCTTCGGAATCGACTTGAGCATCTTGCGGATCTCTTCGGGCAAGTCCTTTCCATCCATTTTTTCCCAGTCACCGGCCTTCTTGCGGAGCATGACGTGCGGGTGCAGCCGCATGATGTCCTTCTGGACGTTCAGGGGGCCGGGAAAGTTCTCCTTGTGCACGAACCGGGCCTTGTCGGCGGGCATAGGTTTACCGAGTACAATGGGGATCTGGGTCTTTTCGCCCTTCCGCATCACCCACAGCTTGACATTATCGCCGGGCTTTCGGCTGGTGACGGCCTTGATCAGATCCCGCCCGTCCTTGATAGCGCCGTTGTCCAGGCCGACTATCACATCGTACCGCTTGATACCCGCCTTGTGGGCCGGAGAACCCTTGACCAGATTAGCCACCATCGCACCGGCGGTCTTGGACTTCAAATGAGCGGCCAGCGGAGCGGGAACCGGCGACATTCGAACGCCAAGCCACCCGCCGCCCGAACCGCGCCGGGCCGGTCCATCCGATGACGATACGGACACTGATACCGACACGCCTCCGTCGCCCGTTTTGACGACCGTTTCGCCCGAGGCAATCGCACACGACATCGCCGCCACCGCCAGAATCGCTACTAGTGTTCTAATGGTCATTTTCGTTCTCCTGTATTCGTTTCTCTGTTCTCGGATGCTCGCCCCGCTTTACAGATCCAGCCACTGAGATTCTCGCTGCTCCTGCTCGCGGTCCACGAGGATAATCTTCAACTGCCCGGACTCGGCGTCGAACAATCCCACCGGGATACGGTCGACGTGCCGCACAGGCCTTATCATCATCTGTTCGGGCGGCGCCGGATCGAACCGGTCGACCACCAATTTGACATTGCGCATGGTTGTTGGGGTCGGGTTATCAATGTTCCCCGCAATACCGCCGGAAGGTTCGGGGCGAGGGATAAAAATCGACCACGATACAACTCCCAGCACAACAGCGGCGGCCGCAGCGGCTGCGAATGCCCACGATCTGCCCCGCCGTGACTGACCGGCGGCAGGCGCGGGCGCCAGGGCGGAGGCGATCGCATCGCGACACTGATCGTCCAGGGCGCCGCAGGCTCGCAGCATTGCGTGTGCCTCCGGGTCGCGGAGCAGTTGTCGCTCGAGGGCCTGGCGCTCGATCGGGTCCAACTCGCCGTCCACCAGCCGGTTGATCATGATCTCGATGTCGCCGATTGAATCGTCGCTCATTGGTTTGCTTCCGGCATGAGTTTGCCCCTGAGCATCCGCCGGGCCCTTACGAGCCTGGTCTCGACGGCCTGGGGCGTTATGTCCAGCGTTCGGGCAATTTCGTCGTAGCTCATTTCCTGCCACACTCGCAACACCAGCACGGTCCGGTACTTCTCGTCCAGCGCCTCGATCGCCTGCAGCGTCGTTTTGCGTCGCTCGGAGGCGATCATATCGTCAGCGGGCCCGGGATCTGACCGCCCGGGGCGCCACAGCAGCTTGAAACGCCGCCACCACCCGCGCCGCCTCGTTGTCGACCGCCCGGCGTCTATCGCCGCGTTGCGAGCCAGCGTGTACAACCATTTCCGCAGATCCGTCACCGACGCCAGTTGGTCGCGCCGCTGCCATAACCGCATCCATACCTGCTGGGTCACGTCGTCGACGTCATCGGCTCGACCCGTTACCGCCAGCACCACGCTGCGGACCCAACGGTGATGCAGGGCGATGATCTCTTCCAACGCCCGCTTCTCTTTGGCGGTCGGTAACTCGCTCTCCGGCCGCGGCATGTCATGGTGCTCAACACTGGTCATCTGCATCGCTACTGAACTAGACGCCCCGCGGGGCGCAAACCTGTCAGGAATCTTCAAATGAGTCCGCGAGAACAGCTCGCTCAACAATTATACCGCGTCGATACCCCGCAACGAAGCTATTTGACGCTAATGCGATAGGTGGCGCGGTTGCCTTTGAATTCGGCGATAATCGGTTCGACCAGACCGTTCCTGTGTTTCAGTTCCTTGCCCGCGCGACGCAGCTTCGCGTCTTTGGGAACCAGGATGGTGAATCGCACGCTCTTGCCCGCCAGGGTCAGCTTGACGCTTGCCCCGCTGATCTTCACCTTCGTCCTGTCGCGCCCGTCGAATACGAGCATCGGGTAGTAAACTCGCATGGTGTCGCCGCGGGCACCGGTGACAATATCTTCCACGGTTACCCCTTCGCTATCGACGGTGATCGTTTCGGCCAGGCGTACCGGCGGCAGGTCGTAAGTCAGGCGAAACCGCACTTTCCGCGGTGACTCGGCGAGTATCTCCAGCTTCGGTGCGGCCCGGGCGACGTCCGCCAGTTTGCGCCAGCGTCCCCCACCGTCGCGCCACGCCGGAGACACGCTGACGTTGACGCCCTTACCGCTGTACTTCGGCGCGCATCCGTCGGAGGGACCGAGCTGCGGATGTCCGCCTTTGAGATGGACGCGCAAGAGGCCGGTTGGATTGTACACGTGATCGCCCGAGGTGTCGTACTCGACATAGTTCCCGCTCGCGTTGGCGAAGACTTTATGGAACGGTTTGAGTACCCCAATGACAAATCCGCCCACGTCGGCAGGCGACGGGCGTTCGGGGATCGAATCGTCAGCGAACGCCCACGCCTGGGCCAGCATCGAACATGCCAGCATGTTGTAACACGTGTGCGCCGAATAGCTCTCGTAACCGTGTCTCGCCTCGATCGGATAGCGGTTCTTGACGATATACCCCGAGCCGTCAGGGCGAACCCATCGCTTGATCGACCCCAGCGACAGACGGGCGGCGCGCTTGAAGGCGCCGGCCTGGCTTTTCATTCCGGCGCGGGCGCAGGTAGATGCGTATATCTCAAACGTAACGGCCTGCTCGGCCTCGTTCCATATGTGGTGGCTGCTGCGGTATCCGGTTGGGAGCTGGCCCGTCGGAGACTGCATGAACAGCGACGTCCAGGCGCCCTTCCAGAGGATATCGCAGTACGTCGAGTACATCTTGCCGCGGTAGCCCTTTTGGAGTATCCCCGCGAGATAGTGTCGCGGGAAGTGGTCGTAAGGCAGCGGATTTCCCCGCTCGGAATACATGCCCAGAGCGGTGAAGTGCTTCGTGTGTGCGGCGAGGCACATCTCGACATACGCGATATCGTCAGTCAAGCCGCTGGAGACGCGGAGGAATTCGCCGCAGAGGTTCACGATGTTCCAGTTGGCGCTGTTTGGCCCGGCGTGATAAAGCTTCCTGCGGTCGATCCTGGCGAGGGCTTTTCGCCAACCCTCGACGCGCTGCGCCGGCGCCGTCTTGGCGAACAGTTCAAACGCGAGCATTACCGGCCAGGTGAAGAAATCTCCGTGCCCACCAGCCGCCTTCCCCCCAGCCATGTCCGCCACGGCGACATCCATCGCCTTCATACCGCTGGACAGGAGTTTCTTACCTTCATCATCCTTACAGTATCCCCCCGCCGCCAACGCCGCGACGCAGTGGGCGTAGCACGGTGTGGTGTAATACTTCTCGATCTTCTCGACCGGATCGATGATCCTCCCGTCGGCCCGTTGGTAAGTTTGCATGGCCTTGACCTGGCGAGCTATCACATCGAGGTAGTCCCCGCGTCTCAGGGCGGTCGACTTGAATGGCGCGAACTTTCCCTGCCTGGCGAGAAAGTCGCGTATCTTCGCAGCCAGCGGATGGGACTTGTCGCCAGTCTTCGGGCTTGGGGGGAGTATCGTCGAAGCGTCCTGCCCCGGCGAGGCGGCGGGCGGGATGAGTATCAAAGCGAAGATAACGGGGAGCAGTCGCATTCTGGTCATAGCATGGGAGTATACCGCCGGAGCATAGCACAGCCAAGGGAGACGAGCATTGCCTCGTCCGCCCGAACGCGAGTCTCATTTTCTTATGTCGTAACAGTAGAGTGACTTGTCGTACCGCAGGTAGAGTTTTCCAGCGGCGATAACGGGATGGGCCAGGAAATTCTTCGCTTTTGCGATGAAGAGTTTACCTCGGACCACAAAGGCGTCTTTGCGTGCTTCAAGTAGAGATGTGGTTCCGGTGCTTTCCAGGCAATACAGGCGAGAGTCCGCATACACAATTGCCGCTTCTCTGGGAATCTTCATGTGCGCCATGACTTGCCCGGTCTTTGCGTTGAGACTGACAAAGCCCTTCTTGTAGCGATGGCGGCTGCCGTAGATCACACCGTCGCGCACGACAATACCGCCCGAACCGTCCGCTCCAAGATCGGCCTTCCAGGTCTTCGTGGCTTTCCCGTTTGGGAAGTCCAGGCGATACGTAATGCCTTCATTGGGATGGCAATTCGTCACAAATACGGCGCCGTCGGCGAAGGTTGGCATCGTCGCGATCATTCTTCCCTTGTAGACGTTCGGGAATTTCCAGAGGAGTTTGCCCGTCTTGGCGTCAACCCCGTAAGCGTTCGCCCCGCCGCACCATATGACCTGCTTCCGCCCGTCTACATCCGCCAGAATGGGGGAACTGTACGTATAAATATCATCGGTCGTATTCCTGGTCTTCCATATTTCCTTTCCGGTGTTCTTGTCGAGGGCCACAACCAGCGCTTCGGCCCCGGTGATCGCCGCGTAGACCGCATCGCCGTCGATAACCACCACGTCATGCAGGCCCCAGGCCTCTCCCCTGCACTTGTACTTCTCCACCAGCCGTACCGACCAGATTTCCTTTCCGCTCTTTGCCTCCATGCACAGGAGACGGCCGAACGAGCCCACGTTATACAGCTTCCCATCACTGTAGTTGCACGACGCCCGCGACCCGGGAAAGGCCAGCCTCCACGCCCTGCCATTGGGCCTCTTCCACTTGACGCTCCCATCGAAATTAAGGGCAAATACCATCAGCTCCTTCTTTATATTACCGGTGATGTAGATCGTGCCATCGACAATAATCGGGGAGGAAAACCCCTTTCCGATAACCGATGTCTCCCACAGTTTCTTCGGCCCTCCTTCCGGCCAGGTCTGGAGCAGGCCCGTTTCAGAACTGATCCCCCTACCATCTTTCCCGCGCCACTGACTCCAGTCCTTTTTCCCAGCCATAACAGACCCAGCCGTAACAAGCAGTAGTATTGAAAAAGCTGCAAATTGCGGTTTGGTCTTCACTGACATTTTGCCTCTCAGCGCCTTCGGCGTCCCGGTAAGCCTCTCTCTCCGCGATCGACGTACATCGGGACCACGGGGCTTTCACAGTGATTGTATCCGATGCGGCGCGTTGAGCAAGTTGGATCTGAGTTCGGGGTGCAAACCAATCGTCATTTAGAAAATGGTTTGGTCTGAAGAAACTGTCCGATTTGACAACGTAGACGCGGCTTCCAGCCGCGTGATTCAAAGTCCCGAAGCTGGAGCGTAAGCGGAAGTCCCGATAGACATCGGGGAACATCGGGGCTTCTACGATGCATAACCAGTAATAAAGTAAGGTCCCGGAATTCGGAATTGCGGAATTATCCCAACAATTACGTTTTGTTTCCCCCGAACTCGAACTCGTGGAAACGTATTCATCATTGTTTAAAGCAGAAAGGACAAATCATCCTCATCATCAAAATCCACAAACTGCATCCGAGCTTTACGCCAATTAGAGTCTGACGGATCGGTCATGCTTTTAACCAGCAAAAATCCGTCAAAGTCACGATCGGGATTGATGGATTGCGCACCGAGTGATGTGCTCAAGAATGTTGCTAAGCTCAGGGATGCTATTGTTGTTATCAACAGTAGCTTGTATAGCTAAGGAATTCTGGGCAACATCACTGAAAGAAATAGAATGTTCTGTGCCTTCACCTACACCATCGAGGAGCTCATTATGATTGGCAGGATCTAATGCAACCAAACCATGCACCGTTCCATATCCAGATTGCTGTATTTCCTGAGCAGCATAGAAACTGACATACGTACCATGACTGTGCCCAAAAAACTCTATATGGTTGGCTGAGATGCCCAAGTTCATTAATTGTTGTGCTACCCATTTGCCAACTGCCGGTGCCCGTCCACCTCGCACTGTGAGTACACAAAACACCCGACGATAAATGGGAACACAGCAGCCTTCGCCGAGTCCCCGAGACATATCTTGAAACACCGAAGCGCCAGTGTACCACATGACCCTGTACCTTAAAGGGTTTTCTCGACAAATGTCACACGCGGCACGGATTATCTGAAGCCGAATGGCCGGCGGCGATTCCGCTGGAACGCGGCCTCCTTCGTGGATACCGCAATGCGATCAATTCCGGTGGAGTCGAGATGTGGCGCGGTGGTTTAGGTGAGGCGTATCTGTTGGCCGACCCTTTCAGTTACCGGTGCCTCAATAACCTTACCTCGGACAAATGGGGTCAGAGCGTAATGGCACTAAGATAAGGGAATCGTCATCATAAAAGTAG
>CAZSLS010000115.1:0-20326 GCA_964607575.1 uncultured Planctomycetaceae bacterium
AAGTGGTACAGTTTAACCCGCCCCGCAGTGGTACAGTTCAACCCGCCCCGTGACAGGATAGAGGACCAAATGGCCGAACAACGAACGGTAACAGAACAAGAGCAAAGCACCAGGGCGGGTAAGTACCTGACCTTTGCGCTGGCTGAGGAAGAATACGGTCTGGAAATACTCAAGGTGCGAGAGATTATCTCGATGTCTGAGATCACTTCCGTGCCGAAGACACCCGAGTTCGTCAAAGGGGTTATCAACCTCCGAGGCAAGGTCATTCCGGTTATCGACCTCCGCCTCAAGTTCGCAATGGAAGAAGTCCCCTATACCGACGAGACGTGCATAATCGTGGTCGATGTCAGCGGAATCGAAATGGGTATCATAGTTGACCACGTCTCGGAAGTCCTCGACATCGTCGGTGGCGATATCGAAGACGCGCCGGAATTCGGGGCGAGCGTGGACATCGATTTCATCCTCGGTATGGGCAAGGCCGAAGGCCGCGTCACCATCCTCCTGGATATCTCCAGGGTGATCTCCACAGGGGATGTAGCCAGTCTCAGAAATGTAAGCGAAGCGTAACCGGTTCAGCCGCCGGTTCTATTTATTGACCATAGAAACAGAAAAAGACGAGGTAGAAAGATGTTTGATACAGTAGGCAAGAGAATCGCGTTTGGTTTCTTGGCGATCCTGGCAATCATGGCCGTTGTGGGCGGAGTAGGATATTACGGACTTTCGAATACCGCAAGTATCAGCAACACAGCCGCCGAGTGTTCGCAGATGATTGAACTTTCGCTCCAGTGTCGACAGAACGAGAAGGACTTCATGCTGCGTGGGGACGTCAAGTATCAGGAGAAACTTCACGGACAGATTACGAAGATCAAGGAACTGGTGGTCACTACGCGCAGTCACGTTGACGCGGCCGCCCAGGAACAGCTCGATACCGTGCTGACATGCGCCGACGCTTACACGACGGCTTTTGACCAGTACGTATCCCTCGCGGCTCGGCAGAAGGGTCAGGCCAAGATAATGGTCGATAACGCCAGGGCCTTCATTGCGACCAACGAGTCGCTCAGGGATGCGTTCAAGAAACACCTGGCCGAAGGTCAAGTCGCCGCCAGGGAAGCGGTCGATGATCGCCTGTGGAAAGTTTTCGCCGCCAAGGATGTTGGACGTCTGATCCTCGAATGCCGTCGCAGCGAGAAGGACTACGTTGTCCGCGGCAACCTGAAGTACATCACAAAACTCAACGAATACGTGGCGATGATGAAAAAGACCCTCGCCGAATTGCGCTCCAAACATTCCAAGCAGTCCGACTGGGACTACGTTGACGCGATCAGCAAGGGCATTCTGGCCTATGACAAGGTGGTGAAGGCCTATGTTTCCGCCAAAGAAGCCAAGAATGAAGGCCAGGCCGCAATCCACTACCCCGATCTGAGCAAGACCGCCAAAAGCATTGTCGAACCGTGCAACGTTTATATCGCCGCCCAGCAGGCCAAGCTGACCAGCGACCGCACCAAAGCCGATGCCAAAGTGGCCGACGGAATATGGAAGGCCGGACAAACCGAGCATCTTATCGAACTGGCGTTGATGTGCCGACGCCACGAAAAGGACTTCATGCTCCGCCACGACGAGAAGTACCTCGAAAAGATGAACGATCGGATCAAAGAGATCGAGACCGCGATAAAAGCTGTTGAAGCACGAACGCAAGACCAGAAGACCAAGGCCAGCCTGGAGGAAACTCTGGTTGAAGCCCACGCCTACAAAACCGCCTTCGATCAGTGGGTGGCGCTGTGGAACAACCAGGAAGAGACCAAGAAACAGATGGCCGGAAACGTGAAGGAGTTCATAACCCAGTGCGAAACGCTGGTACAGGCGCAGAATAAACACAAAGCCTCGGTGATCACCCTTAGCACCGTTCTGACGATCAGTGTAGTAACCGGCGGAATTGCACTCGGGCTGGCTCTGGCGTTCTTCATCACCCGCGGAATCACCAAACCGATCAACCGAATCGTCGAAGGTCTGACCTCAGGCGCCGAACAGACTTCATCGGCCAGCGGCCAAGTAGCCTCAGCCAGCCAGTCGCTGGCGCAAGGCGCTTCCGAACAGGCCGCCGCCGTCGAAGAAGTTACATCGAGCATCGAAGAGATGGCCTCGATGACCAAACAGAATGCAACCAACGCCGACGAAGCCAAGTCGCTGGCTGCAAACGCAACTGCAGGCACTGACAAGGGCACAGAGGCGATGGGACGCATGTCGACGGCGATCGAAGACATCAAGAAATCGTCCGACGAGACTGCAAAGATCATCAAGACCATCGACGAGATTGCCTTCCAGACCAATTTGCTGGCCCTGAATGCGGCGGTTGAAGCCGCGCGCGCCGGTGAGGCAGGCAAGGGCTTCGCCGTCGTCGCCGAAGAAGTCCGCAACCTCGCACAGAGGTCCGCACAGGCCGCCAAAGATACCGCCGAGATGATCGAAGGATCGGTCAAGAACGCAGACAACGGCGTTACGATCAGCACGGAAGTAGCCACCCTGCTCGATGAGATATCCGATAACAACGGCAAGGTCAACGACCTCGTTGGCGAGATCGCCGCGGCAAGCAACGAGCAGGCCCAGGGAATCGAGCAGATCAACACTGCCGTCGGGCAGATGGACCAGATAACCCAGTCCAACGCCGCCAACGCCGAAGAATCCGCATCGGCCAGTGAGGAACTCTCGGCACAGGCTGAAGCCCTCAGCGGTATGGTTGTCGAGTTGCAGAGCATGGTCAGCGGATCGGCCGCCGGCGCCGCGGAGTTCGTGGTTGACCAGGAAGTTCCGCAAACCACCACTCGCCATACCGCTACCGCCTTGCCGTCTGTGAGCTTCAACAGCGGACCCAACTGCTGGGAGGTCAAAGACTGCGGGCGCGTGCCGGGCGGGGCGAACGTCGCTTCTCTGGGGGTCTGCCCGGCCTATCCGAACGCCGGCCGGACTTGTTGGAACGTCGCCGGCACGTTCTGTGGCGGAAAAGTCCAGGGCTCTTCGGCCGGCAAGATTGCCAGTTGTATGGCCTGTGAATTCTACAAGGACGTCCACCAAAACGGCAAGGAAAGCCCCGCCAAGACACAGCAGAGTCCCGGAGAGCTTATCCCGCTCAGCAACAAGGAACTGACCGAGTTCTAGGGTTTCAATACCCCCACTTTCTATTCCCAGTTGTCATCGGGGCGCCCTGGCCCGGGGCGCCTCGGTGGCTTCCTTTTTGTAAAGATTCGGAGGGGACGCAAGCGGGCGGTTTTATACAAAGACGACCGAAGCGTATCCTACTGTGGTTTCGTCGGTGTGGTTTGGCATGAGTTGGCGCATCACTTCCTGTGAGTTAGTGTACTTGAGTGTGTGGCCTGCAGCTGCGCCGAGTTGGCGGCAGGCGGCGATCGTGGCGGCGATGGCGCCCGGGCCACAGGCATTGCCGTGGTCCAGGGCGTGGGGGACAATATCTTCGGCCCGCATGGCCTCTATCAGATCGAGTATCTTGCGGTCATTTGCCACCGAGTAGTCCAGCCCGGCTTGTCCGGTTCCGCCCGGAGCGTCGAAACGCTCTCCACCGTGGTGAGTGAGGTCCGTTGAGCCCGCGATTACCCACCGGTAGTCCAACTGATTGAGGGCGGTGGTCAGGGCGTTTCCGATTTCGACGGACAGTTCGGTTAGCGGAACGGCCACCGGGAGGATCATTGCGTCGGGGCAAAGTGCTTGCAGCAGCGGTATTTGCACCTCGATCGAGTGTTCGCGTGAGTGTGCGATTCGGTTCGCTCGGAATGGCGGTCCGTAGGAGATCAGGGCGTCGGCGGCCTGGGTGTCGATCGGCGCCGGTCCCAGTGGTGTCAACCACGCACCGGAATCGTAGACTTCGGCGCAGCGCAGGGCCCTCGAATGGTCGGCGCCGAAGAATACCACGGTCTTCGGAGGCCCGCCCGCGGCGAGGGCTTTGAGGGTAATCGCGGCGAGTTGCCCCGAGTAGTTCCATCCGGCATGTGGGAGGAGTCCACCGCGGATGTCGCCGGGCGGACGGTTGTCGATATCGGCTGATTCGATCAATGCCCTGGCGTGGCGGAGGCATTGTGCGGATGATGCTTCGTAGAATGCGTCGGATACAATTGGTTGTCGCATGTCGGTCATATTGGTTCCGTTCCTGGAAAAAGTGTTGGCTGATGCGTTTGTTTATTGTAACATAAGGTGCTCATAACTCCAGAACGAGGAGCTGTGTCAATGGCCCAGGACGAAAAGCCCGATTCTTTGGACAATAAGGTCGACGCACTCGCGGCGATGGCCGGCGGGGAAGATATATCTCATCAGGGCTTCAATGCCATCGAGGAACCTCCGGCCCCGTCGGGTAAAAGCGATGCTGCGGCCGCTCTGGCCGCCCAGACGACCGCCACGGCGACCCCCGCGGCGGTCCCGGGGGCAGGGAGCGGGGGAACTGCTGCTTCCGGCGCTCGCAAGGCTCGCGCCAGCGCGATGCAGAGGCAGAGGACTCGCGTACATGCCGAACAGTTCAAGCGAATGATGGTGCCCATACTGCTGGTCACCGGTATTCTGCTGATGATTCTTGGTGGTATCGTGGGTGTCATGATGCGTAAGGCCGGTCCCAGCCCTTACCACGATACGGGAGGATTCGACGGTGTGAGCTTCAAGAAGATCATGGTGATAGCGTCTTTCGTGATCGGTGCGATTTTGCTGATAGGCGCCTGGATGTTCGGTGCGGATATCAAGCGTGGGGAAGCGGCCGCACGGCGAGAGAATGAGAGAGACAAGAATACCGAAGAGTAGATCGCCCGCGATCGGTCATTCGGTCGGCAACGAGCTCAAACCTCCACGGTGAGATTTCCTCCCGCGGCGACCCCAATCTGGTATCCGATACCCATGGACAGCGTTGAAGACATTCTGGAAGATTTGCGCCAGGGCAAGATGATCGTCCTGATAGATGATGAATCTCGCGAAAACGAGGGCGACCTGGTCTGTGCCGCACAGAAGGTCACCCCGGAGATCATAAACTTCATGTCGAAGTTCGGACGGGGCCTGATATGCCTGCCCATGACCAACCAGCGAGCCGACGAACTGGACCTGCCCCTGCAAACCTCGCGCAACACCACTCCGTTCGGGACGGCGTTCACCGTCCAGATAGATGCCGCCACGGGTATTACGACCGGGATTTCAGCGGCGGATCAGGCCAGGACCATCCAGGTCGCCTGCGATGACGAGGCGACCCCTGACGATCTGGTTCGCCCGGGGCACATGCATCCGCTGCGGGCAGTGGAAGGGGGCGTGCTGCTGCGGTCGGGACAGACCGAAGGCGCCGTGGACCTGATGCGTCTAGCCGGTATGAAGCCGATGGGAGTGATCTGCGAAATCATGAACGATGACGGGACGATGGCTCGTCGCGACGATCTGATACAATTCTGCGAACTTCACGGGCTCAAGCAGTGCACGGTTGCCGACGTCACGCGCCAGCGCCTCGGAACGGAGAAACTGATCAAGCGCGAAGTGGAGATCGACATCAAACTGGAGGCCGGCGACTTCCGCCTGATCGCCTACAGCTCGATCGTGGACCCCGAGCCGCATATCGCCCTGTGCATGGGCGGTGTGGGGCAACTCGGACCCGACGGTAAGCCCGTCAAGCATGACGAGCCAATCCTGATCCGCGTACACAGCGAGTGCTTTACCGGCGACGTGCTGAACTCTCTGCGATGCGACTGCGGACCGCAACTGCAGACTGCGCTCCAACTGGTGGCCAAAGAAGGCAAGGGGGCGGTCGTTTACGTCCGCCAGGAAGGGCGGGGTATCGGGCTGGTCAACAAGCTGCTCGCCTATAAACTGCAGATCGAAAAGGGCCTGGACACCGTCGAAGCCAATACGCATCTGGGCTTCGAGGCCGACCGCCGCGACTACGGAATAGGGCACCAGATACTGCGCGACCTGGGTCTCTCAAGCCTCAAAGTGATGACCAACAATCCGCGCAAGATCATCGGTCTGAAGGCATACGGGCTCGAAATCGTCGAACGCGTTCCGCTGGAAATCCCCGCACACGAAGACAACCGCGACTACCTCACGACCAAGAGAGACAAGCTCGGACACAAGCTGGATAATCTCTAGTCCCGACCGAACCACTGGCGCCAATCGTCCGCCAGAGCGTACTGTTCGATGTGTTGACTCTGGATCCGGTCGCACCCGCACGTTACCGACGATTCCCGGGCGGCGGTTGCGACATTGGCGACGATCTGCCCGAGCGATCCGACCACTCCCGCCAGGCGTTCGGTTCCCGCCTGGGGCTCCATCGATTCAAACAGAGCCCCTCCCAACGGTGGTTGTCTCGAACCGGCTTCGGCGTAGTCGAGCACGTAGCACAACGCCACGTAGCACATCTGGAGTTCCCTGGCCAGGAACATCTCCGGCGAGAAGGTGTGCGTCACGATTTCGGCGCCCTGCGAGGCCAGTGCGCGGACCTCGGCGGGCGTCTCGAACCGAGGCCCTTCGTTAATCGCCGCGGTGCCCGCACCATGGTATATCAGGCGGATATCGTGGAGTACTTCCCCGACGATACGCCGCAATGCCGGGCAGAACACCGGGAACTGCCTGAGAAAACCAAGCGGCGAGTCGGCGAAGAAGGTGGTATTCCGCAGATAGGTGCGATCTATCACATCGCTGAGGATGACGATATCGCCGACGGCCATCGTGTGCGTAATCGCCGCCCCGGACGCCCATGCCAGGACCGTTTGCACGCCGAGGTCCTTGAGGGCGTATATATTTGCTCGATCGTTCACGCGGCTTGGCGCGGTCTTGTCCATGCCCGTACCGTGGCGAGCCAACAGGTAGTACTGCACGTCTTCGGCGTCGGCGAGGAACAGGTCGCCGCTCGGTCCGAAAGGCGTCTCCTGTGGTCCGAGAAGCTCACCGCGGATGTTACCGGTCTCCCACTGACGGTGAATTTCACCACCGGTGATACAGGCTGTAGTGACGGCCATATAGCGACTACCTCAAACGTCCAGTGATCAGTAACGGCGACGGCTGGTAATCAGTCATCAGTAACGACAAACACCCGGTTATCAGTTGCCAGTGATCGGTTATCAATAACGCCTAACATCAACGGCCAACGTCTCGAAACGCATCCACAGCAACCAAGTTGGTGCGGAACGCCTTCATGTCGTTGTCGTTGTCGTAGCCGTTACTGATTACTGATCACTGATTACTGATCACTGGTCTTTCAGACGTCGTATCGTTTCGTACCGGTCTCCAGGTCTATCGAGCAGAACTGGCCCGGGACAAGGCGGATCTTGTTCAGCGGTCCGGAGAACCGGCTGCGTATTTCCTTCGTCAATCCGGCTGACAGCAGCGACTGAAGCTGATATCGATGGGACGAAGAGTCTACCATTACGGTCAGTACCCCGCGCCGGAAGCTGTCCAAAGCCGTATGCTCGCGGATAGTCGCCGGGAGTACATCGTCCCAGACCACCGCCAGCTTACCGAGTTGTCGCACCTTCTTACCCAGCGTGTGCTTCATGAGGACAGCCATCGGGCCGGCAAGGTGCGAGATGCGATCATCAGGTTGTCTCTGGAGCCAGAGGGTCTGCAATTGCGAGTCATCCATGACCTGATCTCTCAATCTCAATACATGCTGGTTTTCAGATTAGCAGCGCCAGCCATGGCGCCGAGAGGAAGCCTATCATCTGCATCGCCCAAGTAAAAGAAATTGCTTGAAAAAAACGAAAGAAAAAACAGTTTCTTTTATCCCCGGGCCTGTCGGATGCCTGGGGGGCTTGCCGCGATGGGCGGGGCAAAGTCTATTCCAGGCTTACGGGCATTATCACATACAGAAAATCTGACCCGGTTTTTATCACCGCGGGCTTGTTCGAAGCATTCATCTCGAACGATATTTCATCGGCATCTATAATACGCATCGCATCTATCAGAAACGCCGGATTGAAACCGATCGCCATTTCCTGACCGTCGTATTTCGCCTCGCAGGTGACTTCGGCTTCACCGGCTTCGGGCGCCCGGCTCGAAAGTGTGACCTTGTCAGCCTCGAAAGCTATCCGCACACCGCGCGATTCTTCGTTGGTCAGCAGCGCCGCCTGCCTGACGCGATGCTGGAACTCCTGGGCGTTTATCGCCGCCCGATTCGTCGTTTCGGTCGGTATCACGTCGGAGTACTTCGGGAAGTTGCCCTGCACCAGCGAACTTACCAGCACGACATTGGGCGTACGAACGAGTATCTGGTTCTCGTCGACCCGGACGTCCAGGTTCTGGGCGCCCTCACCGGCGAGACGCTGCATCAGGCCCATCAGCTTGGCCGGTACAACTGCAGTAACGTCGCGCCCGGCAGCGGTGTCCAGCGAGCCCTTAACCATCGCCAGGCGATGACCATCGGTGGCCACCATCTGCAGACCCTTGCCCGACGCCTCCCACAATACGCCCGAAATCGCGTAATGGCTGTGTGCCTTAGCCGTCGCGAACAGCGTCTTACCGATCATACCGGCGATCTGGTCGGTACCGATCGCAAAATCACCATCGCCCTCGAACTCCGCAATCGCCGGATACTCGCCCGGGTCGTAACCGAAGATCTTGAAGTGACTGCCCGCCGCCCGGATATGGCAGGTGTCGTCGTCGGTCTCGATAGTGATGCTCTCTTCGTTACACTCGCGGACAATACCACCCAATCGGTCAGCGGGAAGGAGGGCCTCTCCGGGCTCTTCGACCTGGACGGCCGTCACCTGGTGTCTGACCCCGGCTTCACCGTCAGTCGCCAGCAACGTAAGAGTGTCGTCTGCCGCCACGAGCTTAATGCACTGCAAGATCGGCTTGGGCGTGCGAGCGGCAACGATACTTCCGGCGAGATTAAGTGCTTCCTGCAGAGCGGCCGTTTGGGCGATAACTTTCATGGCAAGTGTTCCCTGATCAAAACTGGTTCTCTCTTTCAGCAGGACTTTTTACCCCGCCCCGCCCCCGGATGCAAGCACCAAATGCTCCGGGCGAGATAAACTGCTCCGCCGCGGTTGTCGGACAAGTCGCCCCTGTAGCCTCCCCAACGCCGATGGTAGAATCCCACCACAGTTGCCCTGCCAACTTGCCCCGGACAGGAACGTGAAATGATAGTCTTGACCGCCAAAAGTCGCCTGAAGGGACCAACGCTCATGTCCGCTACGCCACCTCCGCCGCAGCAGTTCTCCTGCCGGCGGATTTCGATGTGTTGTTGGCGATACTGTCAACCGTCCGCCCGAGCAGATCGAAGGCCTGCAGACTTTTGACGCCGGACGGACCGATGTCACAATTGGTTCACAGGTCCGCGCCGGAGTTCTCCGCCGCCGACCGGGGTATTCACATCGCACAATACGCAACTTCAACTCCCTATAATACCGCAGGATAAACACCTTAATACATATTCTCTTTCATTGCTGTGTTATAATCGTAACTGACGCCGCCGGGTCCGGGGGCCGAAACTGTGAACCTGCCAACTGCCTCGCCAACCATCCATATTCGTCTTGGTGAGCATTTGTAACAGATTACTCCGACAGCAGTTCCAGCAATTTGCCCGCCGACACGCTCGCCTCACAACTCCGCTTGACACCGCGTTGTATGTCACAGGCGATTAACATTCCGTACAACCAGCAGTTACATGTCCGACATGCAACACACCTTGCCAAGCCGCAAGCGGGAGGCTTGTTGCATGATCTTCCAACCAGCGAGGTACGGCGCACGCTCGGTTTTGGCAACGGGCAACTGGTTCAGCGACAATGGTGAATGTAGATCTGTCTGTGAGCTTTGCATCACAACCGCCGGACGATCAATGCCGGACCGCAGATATGATTGTACCCAAACCACCGGATCGAATAAGGCGGAACTGCGGGACAGGCTTCGGGACTTCCGCTCCGCTATCGCATCGGATACAATTGCTACTAAAGGTGCCGCGAGGCGAAATGTCGGAATAAACGTTGGCAGCAAGGAGCAAGACCATGAGCAGCATTCTCACATCCAATCGCCCGGCCACGACGAACCGACGCACGCTTCTGAAAACAACAGCCGCCGCAGGGCTTCTGGCGGGCCGGCTGGGGCGGATCGGCCTGGCCGCGGCGCCAAACTCCAAAGTCCAGCACGCCTCGATCGGCGTCGGGGGTATGGGCTGGGGCGACGTCAACCAGTTCGCCTCGCACCCCAAAGCCGAGATCGTCGCCATCTGCGACGTCGATACCCGCCGCCTGGCTGCGGCCGCAAAAAAGTTCCCAAACGCCCGCAAGTACCAGGACTGGCGCGAGCTGCTGGCCAAGGAAGGCGACAAGGTCGATTCGGTAAACGTCACCACCCCGGACCACATGCACGCGCCGATAACCATGACCGCCCTGGCGATGGGAAAGCACGTTTACTGCCAGAAACCCCTGACTCACGACGTCTTCCAGGCCCGCAAGATCGCCGCGGCCGCCAAACGCGCCGGCGTCGTCTCGCAGATGGGCATCCAGCTCAGTTCCTCCGTCGGCGCCCGCATGGCTGTGGAAATGCTGCGAGCGAGCGCTATCGGCAAGGTCAAGGAGGTCTTCCTCTGGTCGAACAAGAGCCCCGGGAAATACCGGCCCGTCGGACCGCGTCCCAAGAAGACCGACCCGGTTCCGGGCTGGCTGGACTGGGACGCGTGGTGCGGTACGGCGCCTGTGCGCCCGTACGTTCGCGGCGTCTATCATCCGTCGTGGTGGCGCGGGTGGCTGGACTTCGGATGCGGGTGGCTGGGCGACATGGGCTGCCACATCATGGACATGCCCTACCGCGCACTGGGCCTGGGTATGCCCATCGCCGTCAAGGCCCAGGTCGAGCCAAAGTGGCGGGACGACCCGGCGAGACGAGTCGAGACCTTTCCCACATGGCAGATCGTACGATACACCTACGCCGGAACTGATCTGACGGCCGGGAAGACAGTCGATATAACATGGTCCGACGGTTTCAAATACCCGCCGCCCGAGTTTCAGAAGAATTTGCTCGAAGGGCGAAAGTACCCCGCCCAGGGCGCCCTGCTGATCGGCGAAGAGGGCGTGATGCTGATGCCCCACGGTTCCGGACCGGTTCTGTATCCCAGCAAGAAACTCAAAGGCGTCTCCAGACCCAAGCCCAAGCCGCAGCATCACTACCGCCAGTTCATCGACGCGATACTCGGTAAGAATGGCGGTAAGACCCAGGCGGGGTTCGACTACGCCGGGCCCCTCAGCGAGATGGTCCTGCTGGGCACGGTGGCGCTGCAATTCCCCGACAAGACGCTCGAGTGGGACGCACCGAACATGAAAGTGACCAACGTGCCCGAGGCCAAGCGCTACGTCCGCCACACCTGCCGCAAGGCCTGGCAAGTCAAAGGCCTTTGACCGCAGCGGCGTTGGCAGGGTCTGGCGCTCTGGGCGAGTTCCGCTTGTTCCGGCAAATCTGCCCGGCTTGATGACATCGTCTCCTGCGGAGTTGAACGGTTCCGATCAGGTTGTTCCCCAGGAGCATTTGGAATTCTGGTTTGAACGCCACAAGGCCGTTGCGGGGATAGTGCGACTTTTTATTTGACAATTCCTAGGATTTTGCTAGAATATATATACAGCCTGAAATGCAGGAGTTCGCGGTGGTCGCGGACATACTTCCCATCTAAATGCTAGGATTCTCTGGTTGAGCCCGATTTCCTCCAGAGATCGCTTCTTGTAGTCCGAAGCGTATCCCGGATGAATGCGAGTCGGTGTCAAGTCAAACTCAGGTGAGAGACTATATTGAAAAGGAGTAGTATAATGATGAGAACCAGAATGATGACAATCTGTCTGGTGGCGGGCTCGGTGATGTGCTCGCCGGTGCTGGCCGGTTTCCCCCAAACGGTCTTTCTTGATTATGACTCGTTCACTGACACCGGCGCGGATCCGGATGACTTTGTTTACCCAGCCGGCGAGCGCACCGCAATCGTCGACACATTGAACGATAAATTCGCCCCGTTCCCGGTCACGTTCACCAACACCGAGCCGACCTCGGGATCGTATTCCACGGTGTTTTTCAACGCCGGGCTGGGCAGTGGAGATATCGATTTCCAGAACAAGAAGATGAGCGACACTGCCACCGTCCATGCCCCCAAGCTCCTGGACATCGCCGGAATAGCGCTGGGGACCGCGACGCCATCCGAAGTGGTCCTGGCCAGCGTCAACATCGGCGCCCACGAGACGCTGCATATACTCGGCACGCGACATCACGACGCGTTTCTGCCCGTCGGTTTTGGAGTCAGCCCGGGAACGGGCGGGGCCGACTGGCTTCCTGTATACACGGGACCGGAAGGCGCCTTCCTGACAGGCATGGAGTTCAATGGACTCACGACGTCGCTGGGCACCTTCGGCGCCGGGTCCCTGCTCAGTCCCGATCTGTTCGTGGGACCCCGATCGAGTGTGAAGTTGCTGCACGACACCTTTGTCGACCTCGACGAGGACTCGGACGACAAGAACGATATTGACGATCCCCAACCGCTCCCGCTGAAGACGATTCCACTGCCCAACCTGCTTCCCCCGGCTGATCCTTTCGCGGGCTTCGATCTGTTTGCCGACGTGGTGATCGTTGAGGAAGCGAGCATCGAACTGTCCTCCGGTCCGGGTCCGCCCGGCCCGGAGTCCGATTATTACTCGATTGAAGCGTTCGCAGGCGACGTCTTCACAATCGAGGTGATTTCCGAGCTTGGCCCGGGCGATCCTCTGGATACCGCCGTCGCCCTCCTGGACCCGACGACATTTTATTCACCTGTCCCGTGGTGGCCCTCGGCGCTGAACAACGACGAGCGGGAATCGACCGATTCGCTGATCCAGGACGTGATCATCCCGGCCGACGGCACCTACGTGGTCGAAGTGTTCACGCCTGGCGGGAGCCTCGATGAGTTCGGCGATTACGAACTGCTCGTCTACCGGTTACGCATCCCCGAACCGGCGACGATGACCCTGCTGGGCCTGGGCGCTTTGGCCCTTCTCCCCCGGCGCAAACGCCAATAGATGAACGGTGGCGGCCCGCGGGAGAAAACGGCAGATAAGGCAGGACCCCTCGCCCGTGCCGATGAAAACCCGCTTCCGAAAGACAGGTCCGCTGCGGCGAGTTGTAGAAACGGGAGGCAATACCTTCCCCCGGTGAGCCATTGGCTCTCGCGAATACCTGTCCCGATGCATATCGATGTTCTCCGGGACTTTACAGCATCGCCGCATTCCAGGTTACGGCGACTCGATCTGGTCGTCGAGTTGTTCTCGCAGGAGGGCGAATTGGCCCGGGTCATCGGCGAGAGGGATATGGCAGATGGGCATGCCTCCGTGGATCTGATCGACGGATTCCTCCGCTTCGTTGAAGAGGTCTTCGACGACGATTCGGCGGACCTGGTCGGGATCGCAAAGCTCATAGCTCGCCCCCTTGCGGATCGCATTGCGGGGCTCGACTTTCATCATTTTTGTTTGGGGGTCGTAGCCGCGGACAATACCTGTAAATCGATAGCTGCTGGCTAGAGATCCGCTGGCGTCATATTTTTGTGCGGCTGGGCCCGGATTGCCGTGAATGAAACCCGTCGTGAGGCTTCGGTTGGATGTTGCGAAGATGTCGCGCAGGTGGTCGGTGTTAAAACTCTTGCCTTCCTTCAGGTCGTCGATGGCGCGGCGGTATGCTCTTGCGATCATGGCGACATAGTAGAGGGATTTGGAGCGGCCTTCGACTTTGAAACTATTGACGCCCGCGGCGTGGAGTTCGTCAAGGTGTTCGATAACGCAGAGGTCGCGGGCGTTCATCAGATAGGCGCCGTTCTCGTCTTCGTCGATCGGAAGGAACTCGCCCGGGCGCTCGGATTCGGTCAGATAGAATTCGTCCTTCAGCGGGACATACTCTCGGTCAGGCGTTTCTTTTTTGAATATCTTGTATTTCCACCGGCAGGAGTTGGTGCAGGTCCCTTGATTGGGGTCCCGCCCGGTCAGGTAGGTTGATATCAAGCAGCGTCCCGAATAAGCGATGCAGATCGCGCCATGGACAAAGGCCTCCAATTCCATGTCGGGCGCGGCGTGGCGGATCTGTTTGATTTCGCGCACGTTCAATTCACGCGACAAGATGATTCGCCCGGCCCCCATCTTTTGCCAGAACCGCACTGAAGCATAATTGACCGTGTTGGCCTGCACGGAAATGTGGATCGCCTGGTCGGGATACTTTTCACGCATGAGCATGATCAGTCCGGGGTCCGACATGATCCACGCATCAGGCTTGCAGCGCTGGAGCGTCCGGCCGATATACTCGATGCAAGGCTCGATCTTGCTGTTGTGCGGCAGGATGTTGGCGGTAACGTAGACCTTCTTATCGATCGCGTGGGCGTAATCGACGGCTTCGGCGACCTGGGCGAGCTTCTTAAAACCGTTCTCACGGGCGCGCAGGGAGAAGCGCGGGATGCCCAAATAGGCCGCATCGGCCCCGAATGCGAAGGCGTACTTCATCTTTTCGAAGTCCCCGGCGGGCATTAGAAGCTCGTAATCGATCATTTTGGGATTTTTGGGATTATCGCGGGTCGTTCGGGTGCGGGGAGTCTACTCGATCGGAGTGAGTGTTATCTCGTAGGCGCCGGTTGTCTTTGTTTCGGTTGCGACGGACTTGCCTTCAGCGATATCGGTCCCTGATATCTCACCGTCCATCGACGTTGATATCTCCGTCATCAGACCGGTATCGGCGTTCATTTCAATCCGCCCCGTCCATTTCATCTTCATCGCGCCCGGTTTCGCGGGCGCCGATTGGGCGCTCACTTGGATGACGGCGATACGCCCCCGGGGGGTCTTCCTTATTTCAACCAGCTTGCACTTGATCTGGTTCGCCTTCGGGTTGGGATTGACATACCAGATAGCCCCAACACCAACCGGACCGCCGGGCAGATACTCGCGTGTCTTGTTGACCACGACGGCCACTGACTCTTTGAATTCAGCGGCTGCGGACGTCTCTTGCGGGGTCTTCTCGGCGGGCGGAACGGCGTCAGTGATTCTGCCCTCGATGTCGCATTTCATGGTGACCTTCGCCCCGATAATCGCCGAGAACATCTTGGCGCCGGGGCTCGGCTTATCGGCGGTGTCCAGCGTCATTTTTTTTGGCCCGTCGCTGATCTCCCTCCTGATTCGATCGAACTGCACAGCCAGCGTCGAAACGCCGGCGGGCTCAGGCCTGACATCAACGCTCATCCATTGTGTCGTCTTCCGCTTGATCTGCCGGGTACGTTTCTTCGGGGCGGTATGGGTTATGGTCCTGGTATCAGTGCTGCGACTCTGGATCATTCGGTAGCGTCCGGTCGGGTATTTGACCTTCAGGATTATCCGCGGTTCCACACCGCCGGAGGGTACCTCATAGTCGATGGCGGGCTGGTTATTCTCACCGGCACACTGGATCTGAGATGCAGCCAGCATCATTGCAAAGACCAGAGCGATCGTCCGGGATTCAGGTTTCATAACTCCGTCTCATCATTGGGGAGTGTTCCCGATAATCTCGCGCCCGCGATCGACGCGGGCCTCGGCGACAATTGTATCCGAACCACCGGCTCGAACAAGACGGAAACGCAAGCGAAGGAACATTGGATATCCAGCACCCGTTGGTGTATAATTCAGGACAGGTTCGAGAAGGGCGCGAGCCTGTCGGGATTTCACTCGGCTGTTTTACCATGTATGGGAGGTACCGGGATGTTTTCAAAGACCAGATTCGTTGCGGGGCTGTTGATCGTTGTCTGTGCAGGCCGGCGGACGGCGATCGCCGACTACGTCTATTGGACCGACAAGAAGACCAACATTATCTACCGCGGCAACCGGGACGGCAGTGGGCCGCATACCGTGCTGGTCTCCGGGCTCGGCCAGGCACGCGGGCTGGGGCTCGATATAGCCGGCGGGAAGATGTACTGGTCCGACGCCGACACGGGCAAGATCCAACGGGCAAATCTAAATGGCTCGGACGTCGAGGACCTGGTCACGGGCCTGCCGTTCCTGGGCGACGTTGAGTTGGACCTCGCCGCCGAGAAGGTCTACTGGTCGCAATTCGGCAGCGATCCGGCAAGCAACGCTATCCGCCGCGCTAACTTCGACGGCAGCGGCGTCGAGGACGTCCGCGCGGGGCTCAACCGGCCGTACTATTTCGAGCTGGACCCGAGCAGGGGGAAGATCTACTGGGCGGAGTTGACCAATACGATGATCCACCGGATGAACATCGACGGGTCCGGGGCGATCGAAGACGTGGTGACAGGGCAGGTCCGCATTCGCGACGTCGGTCCGGACCCGGACGGCGGGATGATCTACTGGAACGACCGCGACAGCCACAAGGTCCAGCGGTCGCCTCTTGACGCAAGCGGGCCGGTCGAGGATCTCTACACCTTCATCCCGGAAGAGGGCAAGCCTCACGGTATGGCGCTGGACCCGGACGCCGGGATGATCTACTGGACGGACACGAAAACTCACCAGGTGATGCGCGGGCGGATGGACGGCAGCGGATCGCCGGAGGTCCTCTACGATGAGTCCATCGGCCTGGACGACCCATGGGACATCGAACTGGACATCATCCCCAAACCGCCCCTGCCGGGAGACACCAATGGCGACGAGGTCGTCGACCATCTTGACTGCTCCAACCTGATCGCCCAGTTCGGAGGGGCGCCCGGTCTCCATAGCGCCGACTTCAACGCCGATGGATTCGTGGACCTCGATGACTTCGCCGTGCTGCGCGGGGGTTTCAGTTCCGGCGTGGCTTCGGCGCCGATCGGTGAGTTCGGGGCGACTATACCCGAACCGGCGACACTGTCACTACTGATCCTTGGGGCTCTGGCCGTCTTGAGACGACGCGGTATGGCAATTCGCGAGGGCTAGACAGGTCCGGGACGCACGAGCTCGGTGCTTGACGTCGCCGCGACGGGGGCGGATACTGTCGCCGGCGCAGAAGTGGCGTCCGGATCGGCAAACTCAAACATCCGGTAAACTTGAGGTGACAGATTATGAAAAACCACAACTCCCCTATCTCCAACGTCCGGGCCCATCGGTTGCTTGTCGGGTTCGTTGCGATTGTCCTTCTTGGGTTCGCGGGCATGATTGCAATCCCTCGGGTCGAAGGAGTCGAGGCGAAGCCCGCCAAGGCGAAAGCGAACCATGCTGTTGTTCCGGCGCCTCGGATCGCCGAGTGGTGGTTCGCCCGCCAGGCCAAGAACATCGGCGCGATGAGCAAAGGCGATATCGACCTCCTGATGGTAGGAGATTCGATCACGCACAATTTTGAAAGCGTCGGAAAAGAAGTCTGGAAGAAACACTTCGAACCGCTCAAAGCGATCAATCTGGGATTCGGCGGCGATCGTACACAACACGTCTTGTGGCGTCTGGATCATCTGCCAAAACTCAAAAAAGCGCCGAAAGGCGCCGTCGTCATGATCGGCACGAACAACATCTGCTGGGGCAGCGACAAGCCCAAACAGGCGGCAGAAGGCGTGCAGGCCATCGCCCGGAGGCTCAAAGAGATCTACCCCGAAACGAAGATCCTGGTCCTCGGCGTCTTTCCGCGAAGGCGCAAGATCGACCACCCGCACCGCAAACAGATCATCGAACTGAACTCCTACCTGCCGGCGCTGCTCAAGGGCATCAAAGGCGTCAAATTCATGGACATAGGCCCGAAATTCCTGGACGACAAAGGGTTCCTGTCAAAAGAGATGATGCCCGACACGACGCATCCAAGCGAGAAAGGCCACGAAATCTGGGCCAAAGCGATCGAACCGGAATTGAAGAAAATGCTGGGTAAATGAAAACCTGATGATGTAGATAACGAGAAACTCTATTTACCAAGGAGATGTTCATGAAGTTTCGGGCAATAGCGACGGCGATGCTTGTAGCGACAGTGGTTCTGGTAATGTGCGGTGCGGCTGGGGCGGCAACGGACAAGACGCTGGTGTCCTGGGTGACGCTGACGGACAAGAACGTCCGGTCCGGATCAGTTCTCACCGTTCAGGTAGGAGGCTCATTCGACGGGATTATCTTCGCCGAGCGGGCGCCGAACAGGTGGATGAACGGCAGCAACAGTTTCAGTCGCACAGGAAAGAACCCCGAATCGTTTCCCCAAGAGACCGCCGACAAGAAAACGCAGGTCCAGATGGCGATCGTCTACAAAGGCAGCCAGGTCTCCATCTACCGCAACGGTAAGGAGTACGCCACCTACAAGACCGGTAACATCGACCTTCTGGGCAACAAGAACAACGTCGTCGTATTCGGGCTGAGGCATCTCGGCGGGGACGGCAGTATCGCCGGCCAGATCGACGATGCGCGTATCTATACCAAGGCGCTGAGCGTCGACGAGATAAAGTCGCTGGCGCCGAACAAGGCCTCATCGATCAAACCTTACGCCTGGTGGGATTTTGAAGGCGACAAGATCGTGGACCGCTCCGGGCGATACCCCCACCACAAGACCGCCGGCGGGGCCAAGCTGTCCAAAGGGAAACTTATTCTCGCTAAGGGTTCGGTGCTCGTGTGCGCCGCGACCAAAGGCGCCGCCAGCATCTCCCGCCGCGGAGGACCCGTATTCACCGGTCCGTACGTGCCTGAAACGCCCCCCTTCCCAAAGAACCCGCCAAAGAACTGGCTGACGTTTCACCTGGTGCATCCGGGTCCCGGACGGGCGATGCCCGGCGATCCGAATCCGGCGTTCTATTACAAGGGCCGCTACCACATGCACTACATCTACCGGAATCGCACCGGTTTTGTGTTCGCACACGTATCCAGCACGGACATGGTGCATTGGCAGTGGCATCCGACGGTACTCGCCCCGCCGACGACCGGTCACGGCATGTTCAGCGGTACGGGCTTCTTCACGAAGGAAGGCAAGCCCGTGATGATCTATCACGGACAGGGGTCGGGCAGGAACTGGCTGGCTTACGCCCAGGACGACGACATGGACAAGTGGTCCAAGCCCGAATCGCTGAAACCGAAAGACAAAGACGGTAAGCCGGCCAAAACTCGCTTCTGGGACCCTGACTGCTGGCTGAACGGTAAGACTTACTACGCGCTGTCCGGCGGTGGCGATCCAACGTTGATGAAGTCCGACGACCTCAAGAATTGGACGTTCCTGGGCAAACTGCTGCACAAGGACTATCCGGCGAAATTCCCGATAACCCGGAAAGAAGACATCTCCTGCGCCAACATGTTCAAGATCGGGAATAAATGGATGCTTCTCTGCATCAGCCACCGCCTGGGATGCCGCTACTATCTCGGCGACTTCAAGGATGAGAAGTACATCCCCGACTTCCACTCGATGATGAGCTGGAACGGTAACCAGTTCTTTGCACCCGAGTCCATGCTGGCCAAAGACGGGCGGCGCGTTATGTGGGCCTGGCTGCTCAGGGTACCTGTCGCCCCGGACGGAATCCAGTCCCTACCCCGCGAGCTGGAATTGCCCGCCGACGGTGTCTTGAGGATCAAACCGCTGCGCGAACTCGAGAAGCTCCGCTACGAGGAAAAGATCGAAAAGAACATCACAGTCGCCGCCGGCGCATCCCGCAAGCTCAAGAACGTGGCGAGCGACGCGGTTGAATTGAAACTCGTGTTCAAAGCTCCGAAAGCCAAGGAGTTCGGCCTCGATGTGTTGTGCGACAAGGACGGCAAGAGCGGTTTGAGGATCGTCGTGAATCCCAAAGCCAAGACGCTCAAGGTCGGACCGGTCACAGCACCGTTCGTCTTAAAGGACGGCGAGGACCTGACACTGCGCGTGTTCATCGACAAGAATCTCATCGAAGTCTTCGCCAACGATCGCCAGGCCGTGATGAATGCGCCCAAGCTTGTTTCCCTGGACAACACCGGCGCCGTACTCTTCAGCGAAGGCGGAGAAGTGAAGGTCGAAACCGCCACCTCGTGGAAGATGAAGTCGGTCTATAAAGGCTCACTGGTCTTCAAAAAGAAATGAACTGGAGTATCCTGATGAAGCGAATAGCTGTAGCTGTTTTGTTACTGGTTTCCTGCGGCGCCCGCGCTGCAAGTGTGGATAAGACGCTTGTCTCATGGGTAACGCTGACGGACAAGAATATTCGGGCCGGGTCGGTGCTTACCGTTCAGGTGGGAGGCTCATTCGACGGGATCATCTTTGCAGAACGCGCCCCGGGCAAATGGATGAACGGCAGCGACACCTTCAAGCGTTCCGGCAGTAATCCCAATGCCTTCCCGCCGGAAACCGCCGACAAGAAGACGCTGGTGCAGATGGCGATCGTCTACAAGGGCGATAAGATCTCCATCTACCGAAACGGTAAGGCCTACGCATCCTACAAGGCGCAAAACATCGATCTGCTGAGCAATAAGAACAACATCGCCGTCTTCGGGCTGAG
>CAZSLS010000116.1:0-20103 GCA_964607575.1 uncultured Planctomycetaceae bacterium
TTGGGCTATAATAGATCTCACGTGGACGAAGTGCCACCTGAGACCCAAGAGCCATTCAAAGCAAATGAGGAGTATCGAACGGTGATCACACGAAGCAATCGGATTAGGGCGGCGGGGTTGGCAATCTCCCTTATGTCGCTCTCGCTGAGTCCCTTCTGCCTCACCGCAAGTGCGGAAGGGGAGAAGAAGAGTCAGGCGGCGAAGTTGAGCAAAGCAGAGATCATGGTCAAACGGATCGGCAAAGGCATCAACGTGGATGTCTCCCAGTTTGAAGCAGGTTCGCCTGTCAAGGTGATGTATGATCCTGCCCAATACGATGCCGTCAAAGTAGCGGGATTCCAAAGCGTCCGCTTCTTCGTTGTCGCAGGGAAAGACCCCGCCATCTACAAAACCAGGATCACCGACGCGTTGGACCGGGGTCTTGCTGTCGTGATCTGTTTGTGGGGAAACGGTCAATGGGCATCTAAGCCAAAAGAAGGAAAACAGAAGTTTGTCGGAGTTTGGGACAGAATTGCGAAGTACTACCGGGACTATCCCGAAGCCCTGGTCTTTGAACTCTGGAACGAACCGGCGGGGTTGGTCGTGAAACCGGGAGCGATTCAGGGCCTCAAGGATGGAAAAACCGTGATGAAGTATCTCAACGCGGTTGTCCCCATCATCAGGAAGACCAACCCGGGACGCATCCTCGCAATCGGCGGTCCGGGCTTTAACGGGGGGCGTGAACTTAAGGAGTTCGTCACACCGAAGTACCTGACGTACAAACTGAAGGATGGAACGGGGTTTGAGGACGACACCAATATCATCGGTATCTTCCACACGTATCAGCCTCACAAGTTCACGCATTGGACCTTGGGTCTGGACAAAGTACCGGGATGGAAGGATGAAGTGAGGCAGCAGATATCACACCCGGCGGCATGGTCGAAGAAATGGCGAAAGCCTGCTCTTCTGAGCGAATGGGGCGCCTGGGCGCCGCCCTGTCATTCGGTTAAGGACTTCAAGGCCTATATCGGGTTTGTGACCGATGAATGCAAGAAGCACAACATCGGCTGGATGTATTACTGTGCAGGTTTCAATAACCAATGGGCCTTCAACATTCTTCATACCGAGGACGGCTGGAACCAGGATGCGCTTGATATTCTTACGGGAGTCAAGGCGCCTCGGCCGGCGCCTATGTCGCCACTGATCAATACGGAATTCGGGTGGTCAACCGCTAACTGGATCAGCAAAGGATCCGCAAAGATATCCGTGGCGAGAAGTGCAGGCCTGAGCGGTCCGACCGCACTCAAGGTCGAAGTCACGAAATCGGATCGTGCCGAAGTCTACCAGGAAACTCCCAAGAGGAAGGGGAGTCCTCCGGGCAGGTATCTGATCTCCGTGAGAAAGGGAAGGGGCTATAGGATATCCTTCCTGGCCAAGTCCGTCAGTGGCACGGGAACCGTTAAGGTGCGATTGGCCAACGTCTCGAGCCCAGGCGATGGGTTCTGGACATCCACGCCGGTGGTAATCTCGAATGCGAAAAGGGAATACACAGTTGAGTACAGGCACGCCGGCAGGGATGTGAATGATGTCCGGGTGGCGTTCCTGTTTGGCGATCGAGACCAGATTGTTCTGCTGGACCGGATAGCACTACGTGGCTACCGGAAATAGGCAGCAGCACTCGGAAAAGGGACAGGCCAATGCGAATTACAGATCTCGCCAGCAACAGCCTGGAGGCGACGGCTGAAGCTGCGCCTCAGGTACACGTTCTCGCGTCGAACAAGTAACCGCTAGAACCGATCGACCCCGGGCCCGGGGTTGCCCTTGGTGGCGCCTTGGTTCTTCTTCTTGCCGCCCCTCTTCCCGGCGCCCTTCTTGCCTCTGGGCTTCTTCGGATCGCCCGGGGCCCTGCCTTTGCCCTTGCCCTTGGCGGGGGCCTTGAGATGCTTCTTGATGATCTCTTCAACCCTGGTCTTCTGGGCGTCGGTAAGATTGAGTTCCGCGGTCAGATCGGCTACGATGGCATTTATGGCTTGGAGTTTTGCGGGCTGCCCGCCCCTGCGCCGCTTTGCCTTGGCGCCGTCGGCGTTCTTCTTCGCTCCGTCGCGGGCCTTCTTGGCCCGTGCGCCGCGGTTCTTCTTCGCTCCGGGCTGGGCGTCCTTTGCGGCGGCCGATCCGATCAACATCGCCAGGGCCATCGAAAGGCCCAGGGCCATCACGGATAGTTTCCCGGCGTATGACATGGTCATTGTTGTCTCCTTGCGTCATGGTGTAGTGGTATCGTATTTGTCCGCCCATTGTACCGCATCGGTGGCGTCCGACAAGCCCGAATGCCTGCGTGCATGAACGGGAGGGCTTTGATATAGTGGGCATTCAAATGGAGAGCGATATGGAATACTACACAACGCGTCGAGGTTTTCTTGCCGGTTCCGCCGCCGCGGCGTTGGTGGCGGCTTCCGGCCCGATGGTGTCAGGCAAGACCAGTTCGCCCAACGAGAAGCTCGACATTGCGGTCATCGGCGTCGGCGGGCGGGGCGGTGCGAACCTCGGCGGCGTGAGGAGCCAGAACATCGTCGCGCTCTGCGACGTGGACGCCAATCGGCTGGCCGGGGCGGCGAGGGGATTGCCCAAAGCCGCGAAGTTCGCCGACTTCCGCAAGATGCTCGACAAGATGCACAAACAGATCGATGCGGTGGTAGTCAGCACGCCGGATCACACGCACGCCCCGGCGGCCGCGATGGCGATGAGGCTGGGCAAGCATTGCTACTGCGAGAAACCGCTGACGCATACCGTCGGTGAATGTCGCACGCTGATCGAACTGGCCGCGAAGAACAAACTCGTCACGCAGATGGGCACGCAGATCCACGCCAACAGCAACTACCGCCGCGTCGTCGAAATCGTCCAAAGCGGGATGATCGGCTCGGTGGGGAAGGTACACGTGTGGCATACGGTGAGCTACGGCGTTAAAGGACGCCCCAAGCCCACTCCGCCCGTACCCGGGCATTTGAGCTGGGACCTGTGGCTCGGTCCGGCGCGGGATCGTCCTTACCATCCGTCCTACCTGCCCGGGCGATGGCGCGGGTGGCGCGAATTCGGAACCGGAGGTATTGGCGATTTCGGCTGCCACTACATGGACCTTCCGTTCTGGGCGCTGAAGCTGCGCCATCCCACGAGCGTCGAGGCCGAAGGCCCCGCCCAACACGCCGAGAGCACGCCGAGATGGTTGAAAATTATCTACCAGTTCCCCGCGCGCGATGGAGGCAAGCTCGCCCCCGTGACGATGACCTGGTCCGACGGCGGGCGAAAACCCGCCGGGCTGGCGGAACTGCTGGCGCCGCTGGGCCCCAGCGCGAAGAAATGGTCCTGCGGGATCTTGTTCGTTGGCGACAAGGGAATGGTCCTGGCGAATTACAACTCGCTCATACTCCTGCCGAAAGAGAAATTCGCAACCGTCAAACGGCCGGCCCGAACCATTCCCGCATCGATAGGGCACCACAGAGAATGGTTCGAGGCCTGCAAGAGAGGCGGGGCGACGACGTGCAATTTCGACTACTCCGGCACGCTGACCGAGGCCGTGCTCCTGGGCGTGGTCGCATACCGCACCGGCGAGAAAATCAACTGGGACGCCAAGGCCCTCAAAGCCGTCAACTGTCCCAAAGCCGACGATTTTCTCCGCAAAGAATACCGCAAGGGCTGGACCCTCTGACGGTCCGATCGGATCGGTTCTCGAGGTTCACAGGCAGGTGAAGAGTGACAGGGCGCGACGCGCGCATAATCGGGCGTTAAGCCAGCCAGCCCGACTGGTTACGACCGTTTGGCCTATTGCCCTGAATGTCACATATGGTTCACAGGAATAAGATTTGCGAACTACGGAATGGGGACGACTTGAGGGCGATAGACAAACAGCGCGGTCTTCAGGCTGTATCGTCCGAGGCCTGGTTCAACTGCTTTCGTTTTCGCGCTATCACGATAATCGCAATTGAAACCAGCATTCCTGCTCCCAGGGCGGCGTGGAGCGTGGTGATCGCCGGGGGATTGTAGTGTTGACGCCATTGACCCGAAGCGTGCCAATTGGCGATATCATCGGGATCATCGCCTTCGGTTTCGGTCATTCCGTCTGCCCCCAGGGAATACAAGTCGAAAGAATTATTGTTGTGTATGCCGGGAAGCCTGTACACAAATGCCTTGCCCCACGCGTCGTGTGCTGTATCCGGCTCGACGAACAAGATACGCCGGTTGTTGACCACCGCCTCGCCGGTCGCCTGCAACTCAGCCAACCAGGTCTCTTGCGGGGGGTACACATCATATGCATCCCGAAAGGCTTCGCACGCATTTGAGAGCATCCTGACGTTGAGCGCTGTCCGGCCCCAGGGCGTGCTGGTCCCAAAGGCAGGCGCGGTGAGAACGGCGCACAGCGTAATGATTGGCAGTGTTTTCATCATTATCATCTTATACCTGACCATGTTCATTGCGAGTTTTACGCGATCGCGGGAATCAACGCTCCGGTACGCCGCTTTACTTGCCGTCCTTGTCGGCGGACACGGCGGTGAGTTCGATGTTTGCGTGCATTTTTCCGGTGAACTTGCCTGTCAGCTTGCCGTCTTTCAGCACAAGGCGGATCTTGCCTTTCTCGAATACCATGGCCCGGCCGTCGCCCTTGCCCTCGATGGTCCATTCGTCGTCTTTGTTTCCGTGGTTCACGACCAGGTGAAGCCTGCTGCCGGAAAGTGACGCCTTTGCGTGGCAGGACCCGCAGTCAGGCCGCGGTTTCATGACGATGCGATCCGTGATCTTTTTGTCGTATGCGGCGTAAGGGTCCCATTTTCCGACGAAAGCAATCGGCAAGTTCGTGTCGGCTTTTCTCGGGATAGCCCCGTCGCCTGTCGGCTTGCCCTCCATCACCCAGGAGAGATTGAACCGTGCGATGTGCGAGTCTTTGGGGACGAGGCCTTCAAAGTGCAAGTAGATCCAACCTTCGCTCGCCGTGCCGGGGCGTCCGGCGGTCAGTGACGAGTATTCGTAGCTTCCTTTCCGAACCAATCGTTTCAGGGGCCATGTCTTTCCGCCGTCGAAGCTCGCCCATACCGTTCCGTGGTTGCGGCGGCGAGGGCTGTCACAGTTGCTGTAAAGCAGGATGTCTCTGCCTTTGATCGGCAGGCGCACCAGACCGCCAAAGCATCCGTAGCTTCTGTCCTGTGGTCCATCGGGCAGGATCTGAACGATCCGCCAGCCCGTCCACGTCTCCCCGCCGTCGGCGCTCCAGGCGCAGCGTCGTCGCATCGGCGGCTTCTTTGCGTTCCAGTGCGAGCGGGAATTGTAGTAGAGCCTCCCGTCGGACAGTTCGGCGATTGCGGCCTCACCTGTTCCCATCTCCGCGAAGGGCTTGCTGGTCTTCCAGGTCTTTCCGTGGTCGTCGCTGTAGATTGCGGTGGTGTAGTGCGTCGGCCAGTGCTTGCGAGGGTAATTGGCCTTGCCGTAATGCCGCGCCGCGCGGATCAGCCGCCCGGCGTGTTTACCGTGCCGTAGCGTTATTCCATGTTCGTTCATGTGCATTGAGGGCACATTTCCCCGGCTGTCGGGATGGATTTTGACGGCCATCTTTCGCCACGTCTTACCGTCATCCCGGCTGCGATAGACCGACACCGGCGCCGGCGGATGGTGTTCTTCGGCAAACGCCAGGATGTCTCCGGTGGTCTCGTCGACGGTCAGCCCGCCGCCCTGGAAGCCCGGTTTGGCGACGATGATTTCTTTGCCCCAGGTCTTGCCTCCATCTTCACTGCGACGCGCCCGCAGGCTTTTGTTTCCCAGTGTAGCCAGAACCGTCCCCTCGATCGTCACCACGACATTCGGATGGCGTTCCCTGTCGAAAAGCTGCTGGATTTCCATGCGGGGTTTGCCCAGGAAGGCCTGTAGCGGGCCCTCGAACCGCCTGCCCGCGTCGCCGGGAGAGCCCGCGGCTTTCAGCAGTTTGTCCAGGACGTCGCCGGAGACGGTCAGGACCGTTCCGTGCCTCATGCCCTTGGGGACTTTGAGTTTGTCCGTGACGTTTTCCCATGTCTTGAAGTCTTTCGTCCGCATGGCGCCGTATCGGTGCTTCCTGTAGGCGTCGTAATACACGTACCAGAAGTCCCCTCTCTTCAGACAGGTCGGACCCTCGACCCAGAGGCCTTTCGGCGAGAACGGATCGGATGCTTTGCTCCACGGGCCGGTAACTTTGTCGCTGGTGGCTATGCGGAGGTTCTTGCCCGACTTCCTCTCATCTTTGAGTATCATAATGAACTTACCGCCGTCCCTGATGATCGTCGAGTCGATCACATTGAAGCCCGGTTCGAGGAAGAGTCTGGCCTTGCTGTACTCCTTGAAATCCTTCGTGGTCGTGCAGTACATCCGGTGGCCGAGCAGCTTCTTGGGCCCTTCGCCCAGCCTGGTGATGGTTGTGGCCCAGTAGATGACGTACTGCTTTCCATCGGGGTCCCACGTGATTTCGGGCGCCCAGCAGTTGCGCGCCGTGGGCTCATGCTTCATGACGGGCACGAATTTCTGCTCGGTCCATTTGATGAGATCTTTTGAGTGGGCGATACCGATTCCCTTATCGCGCCAACTGGAGGTCCAGACCATGTGGAACAGCCCGTCCGGTCCTTGAATGATACACGGGTCACGCATGAGCTTCCCGCCGACAAGGGGCTTCAGGAAGGTCTTGTCGCCTTTGATCGCGGTCCATTGGAGCCCGTCTCGGCTGTAGGCCAGATGCAGGCCGTCTTCACCGTTTCCCCTGAATGAGGTGAACACATAGGCCTCATTGCCCTTTGACTCCTTCGACGCAGCCATTCCCGCAAGTTGGCAGCCCAGTACAACCACAGATAAAATCATCGCCCGCCATATCTTCATTATTCTCTTTCTCCGTTCCACAATGTTCATTGCACGTTTTGCATAATATCATGCAGGCGCCAATCAGGCAATTGTGTCCCCATACCTCCCGGCGATTTCTGTCGCCCAGTTGAAACAATACGTGACTGTCCCTGATTAATCAGCGGTATTTCTATCCTGGTTTTCTGATTCGGTAATGTCCCGTTATCCTGAACTCGAAGAGGCGGTTTTCCTCTTTGGCGCCGCGGCCGATGTTGTGAATCACCAGGGGTACGCCATCACTCGTCTTCCGGTCGCTTACGATCATAATGTGAGGCCGCCTCGATACGTCGCACGTGACCAGGTCGCCGGGGAGGTAATCCAGTTTGTTCCGGCTGACCCCAACCGAGTAGCCGGTTCTTTCGAAATACCGTCTGAGATTTGGGACCCGGCGGTGATCGATGTTGCGATCGGGTTTCCTCAATCCCCACATGGTCGGATACTCCGAGAAGGCGGTTGTCATGTCCTCGTGAAGCAGCTTCTGCAAGTCGGTGTCGATGGCGTAGCGCAGGGCGCGGATCACAACGTCCGTGCAGACTCCCCTGTCTATCGGCACGTCGCCCATGGGGTACCCCAGGCGAACGTAGGATGGGTCGTAGGTCACAGTCCTGCCGACTTGTCCTCGGGCGGCCGCGACGATTGGCGACCTCGGCGCGTTTGATTGCCGCGGTGCGGTTGCGGGATGCGATGTCGGGACATTGGATGGCGCATCGGGCGCCCGGTCGCAGCCTGCCGGGAAGCACGCCGCGATGGCGAGCAACCATACCGGATTCAATCGTGGCGCCGCCATCATTTCTCGATCGCGTCGTAGATGATGCCCTTGACCGCCAGTTCCGTCTGGGATGAATAGGGCTGGGTTTGCTCCAGCGTGACCACGGCCAGACCGTCGGCGGGGGATATCCAGAAGTGCGTGCTGGCCGCTCCGCCCCAGCCGCATTCGCCGACTCTCGACGCCTTGGCGCGCTTGTCGGTCTTGAGGCGGACCGAAAGCCCCAGTCCGAACCCCACACCGACGCGATTGAGCCCTATCCATGGAACCTCTTTGGGGAGCTGATTTGTCGTCATCAGCTTTACGGTGTCGGCTTTGAGCAGGCGCTTACCGTGCAGTTCGCCGCCGCCTGCGAGCATGACGAGGAATCGCATGTAGTCGCGTGCGGTCGAAACCAGCCCTCCGCCGCCGGACAAATGGGCAGGCGACTTGCGGTAGCGGCTGGTTTTCGGGGCGTCCTTGACGGTGAGCTTACCTTTGCGGTTGCTGTTGTAGTTTGCGGCGAAGCGGTCGAGTTTGCTGTCGGGTACGAAGAAGCCGGTGTCCTTCATGTCCAGCGGTTTGAAGATGCGCTCGGCGAAGAATTCATCCAGGGATTTCTTCGAGACCACTTCGATCACGCGCCCCAGAACGTCGACCGAGAGGCTGTAGCGCCACGCCTTGCCCGGCTGGTAGGCAAGCGGAATCTTTCCCAGCTTCCCGCACATCACCGCGAGGCTCGAGTTGCGGTCCATGACCTTTACTTTGCGGTACATCTGGTCGACGGGCGTATTTCCGAAGAACCCGTATGTAAGCCCCGAGGTGTGTCGCATGAGATCGCTGACGGTCATCTCGCGCTGCGGCTTGACGTTGCCGTCCTTGCGATAGACCTTCAGGCCCTTGAAGGCGGGGATGTACTTGGAGACCGGAGCGTTGAGATCCAGTTTGCCTTCGTCGTGGAGCATCAGCGCCGCGACGGAGGTGATGGCCTTTGTCATCGAGTAGATCCGCACGATCGCATCGTCGCGCATCGGTTTCTTGGCCTCGATGTCCATTTGCCCGTACGACTTTTGCAGGACGACCTTACCGTGTCGCGCGACCATAACGATCGCCCCGGCGAGCCTCTTCTTTGCTACAAGTGCGTTGACGGCGGTGTCGACTTTTGCGAGTTTCTTTGCGGACATGCCGACCGCCGAAGGTTTGACCTTTGGCAGTTCATCGGCGAAGACGGTGACGGGTAGAAGCGCCAGCAGGAGGACCACGATGCGAATTTTGCCATGTCTCATGTTCTGTTTTTCCTTCATTCTTAAAGTCCACAGATTGCCGTCTGTGGGCTGTCTGGTCCTACGCCCGCGGTTTCTTGAACGTCTCTTTGCCCCAGAGGCGCAGCATGCGGATGTAGTCGCTTGTCGCCCGTATAGGGCACAGGAAGTTACACCACGGACGGAGCAGGAACAGTGATGCGATCAACACGACACCCAGCAGGGCAAACTGCAGGACGGCGCCGGTCAGTGTGAAGAACGTTCCGAACACTTCGTAGGTGAAATGCCCGGGATTGCGGAAGAGCAGCGCGGCGAGGATTACGGCCCAGGCAAGAAACCGCTGGGTCCAACGCAGCGTTGCCCCGTAGCGTTTCGGCATGGTGTATTTGCCCGGTCCGGCGACTTTCAGGACGTCCTGGGCGGCGCCGAACGGGCAGAGGCAGTCGCAGTAGACGTTCTTGCCGGTCAGCGCCACCGGCAGAAAGGCGCCGACAATTAACATGTACCAGTAGATCCCTGATCGCCAGTGGGGCCAGTAGCCGGCCAGAAGCGAGTTTATGTTGATAATCGACAGGGGAATCGTAAACACAAAACCTATCAGCAGGAGCCCCGCCAGGCGCGTCACCCAGCGCACTGATTCCCGGGTTTTCGGTTTCCTGGCCAGCGGTCTCGAGTATGTCAGGAAACCTGTCGCAAAGAGCAGTACCAGGAGTATCTCCGGAAGAGCGAAGCGAATACGCGCGGTCAGGGGGCGCTGGACAGGAAGCCCCAAAGCCTCGGCGGCCAGACGACGGGCGCCGAGGCGGATAGAGGTCGTAAGGGCATCGAGCGATACCGTGGCGCCTGAGACGGCGTCGATGTCATCGCCCGGTGCCAGTGGATCGGCGTAACTCTTTCCGACCAGGGCTTTGAGGTAGTCGTCGGCCTTGATTTTGTCGAAAAACGCAGGCGTCTCTTTGTGGTCGATGATGGACACGCCGGCGATGTTCCCCGAGGTGTCGAGGCCCACCGCCACCCGCACCGGACCGCCGTAACCGCCGGCCCGACCGACTGTGACGTAGCCCACCACCGGATTGCTCGTATTGCGGGGATCTCGGGCGGTATATATTCCATCGGCGACCGGTTTGAACTCCGATGCCGTCGGTATCGCCTCGAGCAGGAAGGGATCCATGTCCACTCGCTGACGCAAACCACCGATCAGCCAAGCGGTTATGACGGTCGCCAGCGCAACGACGCCTGCTATTCGTTCAAACTTCTTCATCTCCAGCGGTATCTCTCGACTCCTGGTTAGCACCTTCGTACGGGCTTGTCTTGGAATCGGCCACAGTTCTCACACGACCGATTTGCAGTAACCGCCAGAGGATTACCCCCGTGATAACACAAATGACCGAGAACACGATCCCGCCCTTCTGTGCAGCCACCATCTCATTCTCGCCAACACTGGTCCCGATGAACGCGATGGTGAAGCCGGACATCAACATCCACACGCCGACGAGAAGCCATTTCCAAAACCCCATGGGAGTATTCCGTTCGTCCATCCAGACCTTCAGGCCGATCATCGCCAGGACAACCAGGACCCCTTCGGCAAACCAGAATGCTCCGCTGGTAAAGAACGACATACTTGCTACTCCTGACCGAAGGTCATTCGTCCTGGTCTTCGGGGTCTTCGGGGATATCGATGAAATCTTCGGTCTTCAGCCACCATGGCACGTCCCTGTACGAGGCGTTTTCTCCGCCCATGGAAGGTATGTAGTACTTCTGTGGATCCTTGCCCGGATAGAAGGTTTCCTGCATCTTTGCCAGAGCCACATCCGAAAGCCCGGTTGGATCGTGAAGCGACACATTCAGCGCTGTACGGTGCAGCCAGTTGGCTTTCCTGGTGTAGGGGCACACCGCAACGCAGAGCCTGCATCCGGTGTTTCCCAGTTTTGACGACCAGAAGTTACTGCACTTGGAGGAGTGCAGGGCGTATCTTCGGTATCCGCGTATCGTTTTCTTCTCGCCTTTGGAGATGGCGCCGCTGGGGCATTGTTTGGCGCATACCTTGCAGGTCCGGCAGAAATCCTGGACGCCGAAGTCGATAGGTTTGTCCGGTTCCATCGGGATATTGGTGGTGACGACCGACGGGCGAAAATTACAACCCAGTTCCGGGGTTATCACGATTGAATGCCTGCCCTGCTGTCCCAGCCCGGCGTCAACCATTATGGGCGGGACCATCAGGTCATACGATGCGCCCGGAGTGTGCGGGCGCGCCGCATAACCGAGGCTCTTTATGAAGGCCGTCAACCGGTACGCCACGATCCGCGACAGGGAGTACGCGTCGTTGGACGTACCGTAAGGTGGATTGGCGTACATGGGATCCCATGACATGGGCACTCCCACGACGATTGCGTACTTCCAGTGCTCGGGCACTTCTATGGGTTCGTTGGCCTTGAATCCTCTGCGGCCTCCCATCGGGTACTTGTAAACCCAGTCGGGATTGAGTTTGGCGATTCCGACCAGGGTCGAGCCGAGTTGGTGAGCGATCTTCTTTATCAGGCTCGAAGTCCGCCCGGGGTCTTTCAGCTTGTAGGGCGTATTGGGGCCGCGTCCTTTCGGGAAGTCCCACTCCTCCGGCGGTCCGTTGACGCCTCGAGGTCCCACGGCGCCCATGGCGCTGGACCACGCCTTGGACAGAATGAATTCGTTGCGGTACTTCTTGGAATCCTCGGCTCGTTTCTTATGGATTTCCCGCCTGGTGTAGGTGTCCAGTTCCAGGTCTTCGGGATGTTCGGTGTAGTATTTGCAAACGTGTTCCGGGATGTTGTCGAGCCCTCTCTCTTCATCGTATCTTCCGAGATGGCCCATCCGGGCGAATATAACTTCGGTTCGGGCGTCTGCTCTGCTGGTTGGCCCGATCTTCTCATAGGTGGGTTTGCTGACGGCCCATTTCTTTCGGTCAAAGGTCTGAAACCCGCCTTCTCGGTTCGTCATACCGGTGTACGAACCGGGATCCCGCCCGGCCTGGACGCCGAAGAACCATAGACCGGTCGAACCGGCCACCGCGCTGCCCCCTCCGATTGCTTTGAGAAACTGCCTTCTGTCCATCCAGTGATTCTATGCGGACCGTGTACTACAAAGCAATCGTACTTGCACGCGGGGGGGTCAATACCGACAATGACCACAGAGGATTTCAAGGAGCCACCGCGTGAAGAGTGTATTTGTGAAAAGGCTGTGTCTGGTTGCGGTAATGTTGTCGGCGTCGCTTGCGGCGGCCGGGGCGCGGGGAGTGAAATGCCCCGATCTCACCCGCGGCGGGAAAATACCCGACCGCTGGACGCACGACTGGAACCTCGGCCCGACCGGCGCCCGCGGGTGGATGTACAGCGACACCGGCGTGACGACCGAAGCGAGGCAGATCCAGGTTACGAAAGTCGACAAAGGCTCACCGGTCGATGGCGTGCTGCAGGTGGGCGACGTGATCGTCGGCGTCCGGGGCAAGGCGTTCGACGGCGATCCGAGGATCCTGTTCGGCAAGGCGATCACCGAAGTGGAGAAAACTGTGAACCGCGGGCGGATGCGTCTGCTCGTATGGCGAAAAGGGAAGACGCGGAATGTTATCGTAAAACTCAAACCCCTTGGGACCTACAGCCTGACCGCGCCGTACAAATGTCTGAAATCGAAACGGATTATCGACCAGGGCTGCGAAGCAATCGCCCGGAGTATGAAAGCCAAACCGACCGGCGGGCACATTATCGCGCGGGCTCTCAACGCCACAGCGCTGCTGGCCGGCGGAAATCGTGCGCACCTCCCGATCGTCCGCGCCCAGGTGAAACTCCTGTCGGAATATAACCAGTCTCGCGGCGTGCGGACGTGGCAGTATGCGTATGTGAATATTCTCCTGGCCGAGTACGTGCTGGCCACCGGCGACCGCACTTATGTCGACCGGGGCCTGAAGCGGATCACGAAGATGATCGTCGACGGGCAAAGCACTGTCGGCTCGTGGGGGCATGGTTTCGTCGACAAGGAAACCAGGCGGTTGGGCGGTTATGGAATGATGAACGCGCCGGGTATTCCCCTGACGTATTCACTGGTGCTCGCTCGCAAGGCGGGCCTGCGATCGTCGGCGCTCGACGACGCGATTCACAAGAGCGAAACGTTCCTCAAATTCTACGTGGGCAAGGGCGGGGTCCCGTACGGCGATCACCAGCCATGGATCCAGACGCACTGCGACAATGGCAAGAATGAAATGGCCGCCGTCCTGTTCGACTTTCAAAGGAATCCCAAAGCCACCGAGTTCTTCTCGCGAATGGCGGTTGCCTCGTATGGGGCGGAGCGGGATACGGGTCATACCGGGAATTTTTTCAACATGACCTGGGCGCTTCCGGGTGTGGCGCGGTCCGGTCCGAACGCGACGGGCGCCTGGATGAAGGAATTCGGATGGTATTACGATCTGGCGAGGCGATGGGACGGGACGTATGGGTACCAGGGGCATCCCGCTGAGCGGCCCCAGGTCTACAGAAACTGGGACTGCACCGGAGCGTATGTGATCGGTTACGCCCAGGCGCTACAGAAGATTTACCTGACGGGCAAGAAACCCAGTGCCGCCCCGCAGATTACCCGCGCGACGGCCGACAACCTCATCGAAGACGGACGCGGGTGGACAAACAAGGATCGAAGAAGCTACTACGACAAGCTGAGCACAAAACAATTGCTCAAGAGGCTTTCCAGTTGGTCACCGACGGTTCGTGAGCGTTCCGCGATGGCGCTGGGACGCCGCAAGGACCAAGTGGTTCCCGCCCTGATACGGTTGCTCGGAGCGCGGGACCTCTATTCCCAATACGGCGCCTGCCAGGCGATCCGATTGCAGAGAGCCCGCGCTGAGCCGGCGATTGCCGCATTGCGTAAAACGATCGATGCGGACGACCTCTGGTTGCGCGTGCTGGCGGCTGAGGCGCTCGGCGGGATCGGCAAGCCGGCAAGGGTGGCGTCTGTTGATTTGCTCACGAAATTCACAAGACGCGATCTGAAAAGCGATCCGCGGAACATGGAGCAGCGCTATCTCACATTCGTTCTCTTCGGCGGGCGCGGATTGCTCGGGCGGTCTCTCGACGGGATCGATCGCGACTTGCTGTTCAAGGCGGTGCGCGCGGGCCTCCTGAACGAAGACGGGCGCGCGCGAGGCAATATCCGCTCGGTTTACAAGAATCTAACCTATGAAGAGATCAAGCCATTGCTGGGTGCGATCAACCAGGCGATTATCGAACCGGCGCCCAGCGGGATCATGTTCGCCGATGGAATTCGCCTGAGCGGTCTGGAGTTTTTCGTGAAGTATCGAATCAGGGAGGGAATGGAGGGCATTGTCCGCTACGCTCGCGACCAGAAGTTGCACGGTAGCAAACCCCGGCTTATAAGAGTTATGAAGTTTCTGACCAGCTACGGCGCCCATGCCAAATCGATGATACCCAAGCTGAAGGAACTGGTTACATACTTTCCCACGCAAACGGCGCATCCTCGCTCGATAAATCGGGAAAAGTCGAAGATAGTCGAAGAAACGATTCAGAAGATCCAGGCCGCAACAGAGCGTCCCAAACTGATCCACCTGAAACCGCTGAAGAAGTGATGGCGAGTCCGATTGTGATCAGAGATTAGCATACGCCCGAGCGCGGGCTCTCAGGCCTTATCGCACCGCGAAGTCGAATCCGCCATGGATAAATGGGTTGAAGATGAGAGTGTCCTTGAATGTCGTCTTCTCTTTTCCGTTATAGCAGACCATCCCACGGCCGCACCGATTCTCAACGACCTTGTGAAAACTCTTGATACCAGTAATGAAGTCAGGAGTAAATGTGGATGCTGATTTGATCTCGATCGGATGCAGCATGCGTCCTTCACGAATAATGAGATCTACTTCGCGCCCATGAGAATCGCGATAGAAATTCATCTGGGGCATCAGTCCGTGATTCAATCTCTCCTTCAAGACCTCCAGGATTATCATGTTTTCATAAAGCCCGCCGCGCAATGGATCCCTCTGAAGTTGACGAGCGTTATGTATACCCAGGAGATAACACGCCAGACCAACATCGCAAAAGAAAACCTTGGGCGATTTGGTGACCCGTTTACGGATATTCTCGTAATATGGGGGAAGTTCAAAAGCAACGAAAGACGCCTTCAAAACGCTAATCCAATTCTTGATGGTGCCTGCAGACACACCCGCATCATTACTGAGCGCACTGTAGTTGACAAGTTGACCGACACGTCCGGCCAATAATCTCAGGAAAACTTGAAAGCGATCGAGATCCTTGAGGTTGATAAGAGCCCGTACATCTCGTTCAATGTAAGTTTGGATGTATCCTGCGAAGAATCGTTCGGCCTTTAAGTGCTTATCATGCAATCGGGGGTATGCGCCCATGCAGCACAACTCAAATGGATCCCACTGCTTCTCCAGCCTGCATAGCTCCGCATGGGAAAACGGAAGAAGATTCAAGATGGCTGTTCGACCTGCCAGGGTTTGGCTGACGGCCTGGTGCAATTCCGGCTGATGGCTTCCGGTGATGATGAAGAGTCCGGGGCGATTATCGTTATCCACAAAACTCTGAAGGTAGGACAAGATGTCGGGCAGGCGTTGGATTTCGTCAAGAATGGCGCCGTCAGGCATATTCTCAAGGAATCCTCTCGGGTCCTCTGCGGCTTGGTTTCGCAGGTTGGGGTCCTCCATGGAGAAATACTGCTTGTCCGGGAACACCATGCGGGCGAGCGTGGTTTTCCCTGACTGACGCGGACCAAGGATTGTCACTATAGGGTATTCATTGGCGCAGCCGCGTAGCTCTTCCTCTATGTCTCTTTTGATAAGCATAAAGGGAAATTACAATCAATAGGTGCAAATGTCAAGTTCTACTGGGGATTTACACCAAAATGAATAATAGGATGTCGAGAGGTGGGGTGTCTAGTGCTGCATAACTCGCTGTTAAAGAAGATATTATGTAGCTGTGGCAGGCCATCGCAAGATTGTCGCCACTGGTGAGCAGAATAGCCTTCAGTCGAAAATGTTCGTGCGATCTACCACCGAAGGCGCCGATCCGATCGCGATCAGGAAATGGCCACGCATATGGACGCCGGACCGCGAGATTTTGCTTGATGCTTTCTGGCTGGGTGCTACTCTTGGTCTGTGCAGGGAAGGATACAACCGGTGCATCGTCGAGCATTGTTGGGCATCGCTCTGGGATCTGACACGAACAACAAACGAAGGAACCGCCGCGTGAAGAGTTCATCCGTAAAGGGACTGTGCCTGGTTGCAGCAATGCTGTCGGCGTCGCTTGCCGCGGGGCAGGAGATCGATGTCGACAAGATCATTCTGACCGCCCCCAAGTTCGATCCCGCCGGTAAACCGTTCGGTGGTCCGGTGATGTTCAAGTGCGACCAATTCGAGTTGCGGTTCTCCGCATATCACAAGGTCACAGACACCGGCGACCAGAATAGTCCCCAACCGTGGATGTTCGTCAGATTCATCACCGAAGGCGACAATCCGATTGTGATCGAGAAATAGAATGAGGTATTCGTACATGAAAATGATATTTGCCAAAAGTGTATTCGTTGCTGTTCTTGTCCTTGGGTCGGGCGTGAGTTCGGTGCTTGCCGCCCCCGCCAAGGCTCCCGGTCGGGTTGTGATCTTCGTTCCGGTCCCGGACAAGGTGGGGTGGGGCGAGATGGCGTATCTGGCGGCCGTTCCGGCTGGGATTGTCGCCACCGGCGGGCAGCCGGCGGTTGTGGCGCTACCGGGCGATGGCGCCATTGGCGCCGAGGTCAGTGACTACTTGCGACGATACAAGCCCAAGCTCACACATACTGTTTCCGCCAAGTCCGCCGATACCGCGGCGGTGGAGTTGTCACGGACGTTCTGGAAGTCGAGCCCGGTGGTGGTGCTCTGCGGACAAGATGATTACGCCTCGGGGCTGTTGGCGTCGTCGCTGGCCGGTCGGTTGGGCATGCCGCTGCTGTTTTGCGGGCGCAACGGTGTTTCGGCGGCGACGGTTCGCGAGATGAGCAGGCTCGGCGCCGCTCGAGTGATTGTGGTGGGCAAGGCGAAGTTCAACTCGAGGAGCGTAAAGGTCACGCATCTTACCGACACCAGGTCCGCACTCGCCTGGATGCGGAAGAACGGGCACAAGATCACTTACATCGCGGTTGTCAATCCGACAGACCGCACCGATACGGTAATCAAGAAGCTGTCGTTGGCGGGTCCTCTGCTTGCCGCGGTCCGCGGCGGGGTGGCGATCCCGCTGGAATACAAGTCGCGTTGGAAAACGCCGTTTACGGGCAAACCGCTCAAGGGCGACCCGCCCAAGGGCATTACCGTCAACAAACGCTCAAAAAACAAAAATGACCTCCCGCGAATCGGCGAGATCAAACTCGACGGGCGGGAATATGGTTTCGTGGCCACGACCAGGCCGTATCGGTTGTACGTTGATCTCAACGGCGACGGGGCGTTTGACGCCAAGGGCGAGGGACCGCTGAAAACCGGTGAATTTGTTACGCTGGGCGGCAAGTCGTATGCGGTGACCCTGGGCTCCGGTAGCGGGGTGGGCAGGGCAGACGTCCGCTTGACCTGGCCTACCGCTCAGAAAGTTTGCGACGACCTGAAAGTCTTCTACCAAGCCGTCGGATCCCCGCCGGAGCATTTGTGCATCGTGGGCTTTCCCGACGCATTTCCGCAAGCGGTGATTCAGCGTGATCCCAGTGCTCGGTTCGGCGACGTGCTGACCGATTACCCCTACGCCAACACCGACACCGACCCGTTTGCGGAAATCGCCATCGCCCGCCTGATTGGCGAAAACGCATCGCTGGCGACGCTATACGCCAGCCGGGCCGTTACCTACGGGCAACTGCTGGACGAGTCGTGGCAGGGGGAGCTCGGGCAGGCTCGATGGGAGAACTCGTATTGGCCGCTGTTCGAGAATTACGGTTTCAAGAAGCAATTCCATCACGACGTGGATGACCTGAAATGGTTAGTCAAGCCCGCCGGAAAGGTCAGGGGCAAGCGGGCCCGGGAACTGGTTCAGTCTTCGCCGCTGGCGAGCGTGGCCGCGATTACGCACATCGCCCACTCCAACTGGAAAGCGCTCGGGCAGACCTATACGTGGAATTCGACCGTTTTGCTGGCTCCGGCGTTGGTGGAGTCGGGCGGGTGTTTGACGGCGACGATGGACCGCGACGCGGCCTACCGGACGGTAATCGCCAGATTCCTGCGAAATGGAGCGGTGGGGTTTGTTGGTAACGGTCGCCCGGGCATCGGGCCCCAGGAGCACTTGCGAATGGCGTTTTGGAACGGTGTGCTGGGCGGCGATACGATCGGGCAGGCACACCGCATGTCGCAGAACAGCATGTGCCTCGAGGTGATGGACCGGGGACAGATGACAAGGGGCGGCGGGCTGCGTTACTCGTTGAACATCCGCACGCTGTTCGGCGATCCGGCATTTCGGATGAGAGTGCCCGCACCGGCGAAAGCGGCGCCGGCGCGCGTAGTTGCCAAGGGCGATACGGTGGCGGTGCATGGGCCCGGGGCGTGGTGGCCGGTCGTTATCCGCGTACCGGAAGACTGGAAGAAGTGGACGGGCAAGAAACTGTACGTTTGCCGCGGAGCCGGCGTGTACGTGTCGAGGAACTGGTGCGGTGGCGGATACGGGATAGAGCGACACTGCGTAAACGCCGAGATCCGCACGTCCAGGAAAATCAAGAGCATCAAACAGATCCAAAGCCCGCCGGCGCCGTTGGGATGGAATGAGAAATACTGGACCGACGAGCACGCCGACGGTACGCGAACCTACCGCTGGCGCGTTCGCCTGCTGGACTTCAACCAGACAACCGGTAAGATCACCAACAAGATCGACCGCGTCGATTACCGCATCGAGTGGGAATAGGCTGCGGCTGGCAGTTGGCAACGGCGGTGTTCCTGTCGAACGGTTCATTTGTGACGGAGAAATGCCATGAAACGCAAGATGAAACGACGGGATTTGCTGACAACCGCTCCCATGGTCGCTGCGGCGATGGCGACGTCCGCCGGCGCTGCTGAGTCGGGGCCGAGAAGTTCGTCCGCCACGGTCAGCGAACCTGCCCGCCGGACACCGGTGGTCCACGAGTGCGACCTGTGCGTTATCGGCGGGAGTTGCACCGGCGTGTTTGCAGCGGTGGCTGCGGCGCGGCTCGGTGCGAAGGTGGCGCTGATCGAGTCCAACGGTTTCTTCGGCGGCGTGGCGACGGCGAGCCTGGTTAACATTTGGCATTCACTGGCCGATCGCACGCGCAAGAAACAGATCATCGCCGGGCTTACCGCCGAAGTGATCGACCGCCTTCGCCGCCGCGACGCGGTCACCGGGCGGTATACCCTGAACACGGAAATGCTGAAACTCGAACTGGACAGCATGGTCACCAAGGCGGGCATTCGCCCGTTCCTGCACACCCTGTTTGTGGCGCCGATTGTCGAAAACGGGCGGATGATCGCCGCGGTCATCGAGGATAAGTCCGGGCGGCGGGCCATTCGGGCAAAACAATTCATCGACGCCACCGGTGACGCCGACGTGATAACGCGCATGGGGCTTGAAGTATACGCCCGAAAGAACGTCCAACCGCCGACGATGTGCTGCGTCCTCCGCGGGGTGAGAGAAATCCGGAAGACACACCGCGGTTTCAACGTGCACAGAGCGATCTTCGACAAGAAGTATCCCCAGGCGCTTAAGAAGGGCTTTGCATGGCTCGCCACCGTGCCCGGCGCCACCGATCACATCATGCTGGCAGGGACGCGGGTCTTCGGCGCCAACTGCAGCGATGCTGACCAGCTCACCCGTGCCGAAATGGAAGGCCGCCGCCAGGTCCGCGCCGTATGCGATCTGCTGCGCGAGCACTTCATGGACTCTAAGGGCGTGCCCCTGGCGTGGCTGCCGGCGAAGATCGGAATTCGCGAGACGCGTCACGCCAGATGCCTCCACACGCTTACGGTCGACGAGATCCTCAGCGGAAAGCGATTCGATGACGCCATCGGAAATGGAACGTACCCGGTGGACATCCACAGCGCCACCGGGGCGGGGGTGAAGTTTCGTCATTTGAAAGATGCGCTGTTTTACCAGATTCCATTTTCGTCGCTCGTCCCCCGCGGTGCGAAGAACGTGCTGGTGGCGGGGCGATCGATCGACGCCGACGAAGGCGCCTTCGGCGCGGTGCGCGTAATGGTCAACTGCAACC
>CAZSLS010000117.1:0-20035 GCA_964607575.1 uncultured Planctomycetaceae bacterium
CCGAGCCGGGCAGCTATGACTACTACTGCACGGTCTGGTGCAGCGAATTCCACTTACAGATGCGCGGCGTAGTGGAAGTCGTGGCCCCCTGAAGCCCTGGCAGGGCAGGTGAATTGCGATGTCTTCATGGCGTTTGGCAATCAGAGAGCTTGCTCGTAATCCGTTTCGCACGACGCTGATCGCCGCCGCCGTCGCCATTGCCGCCGCCGCCCTGAGCGGCGCAGCAATTCTCATCACGGGCGCCGACCGCAGCGTCCGCCAGACGGTTGGCAGACTCGGCGCAGACCTGATGGTCATCCCCGCCGGCGAAAACGTCGCCAGAGACTTCAACGAGGCCCTCGTTACAGGCAGGCCGGCGGCGTTCTATCTGGACGCGGGAACGATCGGCAAGGTCGCCTCGGCCAGGCGCGTCCGGGCGGTCTCGCCGCAGACGTATCTCGAGACACTCACCAACGCCAGTTGCTGTGCGGGAAAGTTCTTCCTGGTGGGCTTCGATCCGCAGACGGACTTCACGATTACGCCCTGGTTGATCGAGGGCGACGTGCAACGCCGACCCGACCAGGAGAACTGGATGGTCGTCGGCGACCGGATCACGCTGCGGGTTGGCGATACGGCCCGCTTCTACGGTACGGAGTTCACCGTGGCAGGCGTCCTGGCGCCCACGGGCATGGGAATGGACTGGACGGTCTACCTGCCCGACAAGGCGTTGCGGCGGATGGTAGCGGACTCAGGAGCCAAGGCGGACATGCGGTTGAGGATCGCCGACGGCGCCGCGTCGGCCGTCTTCATAAAGGCCGACCCGAGTACGGACGTGATAGATCTTGCCGAGCAGATCGAACAGGACCACCCGTCCGTCCAGGTGGTCCTGTCGTCGACGGTGGCGGGCTCGGCTCGCAAACACCTCGGCGGGATTACGCTGGTGCTGGTCTGCGTCATTACCGCCTTGTGGGTAATGGCGCTTGTGCTCAGCGGCGTGATGTTCTCCCAAACAGTCAAGGATCGCCAGGGCGAGATCGGGCTGCTAATGGCAAAAGGCGCCACGCGCCGATTCGTTCTGGGCATGCTTGCCCGGGAAGCTGTGACCGTCGCCCTGGTCGCGGCGGTAGTCGGCTCGGGGGTTGCTCTGGGCGCAGTGAGCCTGTTTCGAGAGGCCCTGGCCGAGTCACTGGGTACGATGGACGTCCTGCCCGCGGCGCACACGGTGGCGGCCTTCCTGGCCGGACTCAGCATAATTGTCGCCGCCAGCGCGGTCGTCGCGTCCATCCTTCCGGCGCTCGGCGTGTTGAGGATGGAACCGTACGAGGCTATCCGAAGAGGAAAGACCGCATGATTGTCCGCGCCTACAACCTGACCAAGACATACCAGAGTCCGCGCGGGCCGGTGGCGGCGCTGGATGACGTGAACGTCGAGATCGCCCCGGGACAGTTCGTCATTGTGATGGGCCACTCGGCAGCGGGCAAGTCCACGCTCCTGGGCGCTATCGGCGGTCTGCTCAGGCCTTCGGTGGGGCAGGTGTATATCGACGGGCTGGAGATATGGCAACTCGACGAACGCACCCGCGCAAACCTGCGGGCCGGGAAGATTGGATTCGTCTTCCAAAACGCACCGGTCGTCAGGTCCCTGACCGTATTGGAAAACGTGCTCCTGCCGGCGACGTTCCTGCCCAAAGGGGCTGGCATTGCGGCTGCTCGTATAAGGGCGGTCTCGCTTGTCGAGACGGTCGGCCTGACCGACAAAGTCGATGCGTACCCACACGAACTTTCCGGCGGTGAGAAGCGCCGCGTTGCCATTGCCAGCGCCCTGATGAACGATCCGCCCCTGCTGCTCGCCGACGAGCCCACCGGCGACCTCGACGCCAAAACAGAAGCCGAAGTGATGGATCTGCTAGGCCAACTCAACTCTGAAGGCACTACCGTTGTTATGGTCACGCACAACTCCGACTTGCAGCGATTCGCCGATCGCGTGCTGCGGATAACCGACGGGCGCCTGAACGAGGATGCTCGCCTTGGAGACCCCTCCGCCCCCAGCCGGATCAACGAGGCCAGGCAATGAGGCGCGCACTGCTGGGTATTGCTGCGGTGGCTGCACTTCTGTCGGGCGGTTGCCGCGGGGGCGAAGATGAAGCCCGGTTCTCTGCCGAATGGGAGTTCAAGACCGGAGACGTCATGCCCACCTGTCCAACTGTGGCGCCTGACGGGACGATTTACATCGGCTCCCACGACACCCACCTCTATGCCCTCAGCCCGACCGGCAAGGAGAAGTGGCGGTTCAAGACGGGGGATTTCGTACACGGTACGCCCGCGATAGCCGAGAACGGGAACGTCATCTTCGGATCATTCGACGGATACGTATACGCGCTCGATCCGGCGGGCAAGGAACTGTGGCGATTCAAGACCGGCGACAAGATCGAGTCTTCCCCCGCGGTCGGACCCGACGGGACACTGTACGTTTCCTCGCATGACACGCACCTGTACGCCCTGAACGGCGCCACTGGCGAACCGCTGTGGAAGGTGAAGACCGACGCCAAGATCGCATCGTCACCCGCCATCGGCGCCGACGGGACCATCTATGTCGGCTCGGGCGATTTCCATCTGCGCGCGATCAACCCGGACGGAACTGTGCGGTGGAAGTTCAAGACCGGCGGGAAAGTTCTGGCCTCGCCCGCACTGGGCGGCAATGGAACGATCTATGTCGGCTCGGACGATCATCTGGTCTACGCCGTCTCCCCGAGCGGAGCCGAACAGTGGCGATTCGACACCGGGAGTAACGTTTACGCTTCGGTGGCCATCGGGGCCGACGGCACGATCTACGTCGGCTCGCTGAGCAAGTACTTTTTCGCCCTGACGCCGCAGGGCCAGCTCAAGTGGAAGTTCAACACACGCGACTGGGTCATCTCGTCGGCCGCCATCGGCACTGACGGCACGATCTACGTCGGTTCGTACAATCACCACCTGTACGCATTCAGTTCCGCCGGTAAGGTACTCTGGAAGTTCAAGACGCGGAAGTTCGTTTTCTCATCCCCGACAATCCGCGACGACGGCATGCTGCTGGTCGGCTCGGATGACGGCTCGCTGTATGCGGTCAAGATCGCCAGCGGGTCCCTGGCCCGATCGCCCTGGCCCAAGTTCCGCGCGGACCCCGCCTGCCGCGGACGCATCGTTACGCCATAGCGTCCACCCCCCGGATTTGGCGGGAAATCAATGAGCCGTACTGGACTTGAACCAGTGACCTCCTGCGTGTCGAGCAGGAGGAAAACGTTTCGCCGCCAGATTTTTTATTCAACGGTAGCTTTTTTTACCTAAGTATCTTACGTCAATAACTATCTTAGCATGAAGACCGCCTTTGCGACACCAAAATCGCGAAAAGTGTCCACCATTCTGAAGAAGAAGTGTCCACCCCTCCGCGAATCCACAAATATGCTTGCCGGCTAGTGCGAATGACCTCCTGCTGTGACGAAAAAACACCGTAAACAGCCGCCACTCGGTTCATTCCCGCTTGCCCATAGTTCCGCCCTATTCTTGATGCGTGTCGCGCTCACTTGCCTGCCTGTCCGTACGACAGTATGCCCGACTTGCTATTTGCCCGCGCGGGCTTGCCGTTCACGATCAAGTTTGGTCTGCCCCGAACGGCCAGGCGCATTGACTTCAGGCCGCCAGTGACCCGCACCTTCCCGCCGCCGATTCGGACGAACGCATGGCCGTTGAAGGTGAACGATTCGCGGCCATCGCCAAGGGTGACCGACTTGTTTCTTCCGCCGGAGAATTGGACCATGGCACGGTCATTGAGCCTGGTCCGTTTGGATACAATCTTCACAACCAGCGCCCCCTCGCTCCGGCCGACAGTGCGAAACTCGTCGATTAGATGTGCCCCGCCTTCGAATGGTTCGTGCAGGGCGGCGAACGTCGTCCTGGCTGCCCGCCGAGAGACTACAAACGTTACGCCGCCGACCTCGCTGGGTACCTCGCTGAGGCGGGTCTTCTTGTTCTTGTCTCGCCATTTCTTGAGGGGAAGGGGTGTAGTGGCAGTGAAGACGTCGGTCCCGTCGCAGCCGAGCATGCTCAACCGCACGCCGATCTTCCGGTCGTACCAGGCCGACGGAAGTCTGGCCTTGCTCTTATCGGCAAACGCGCACGTCTGCAAAGCTGTGATCGACCATCCCGCCTTCCCGGGCGAGTACTTGCGAACGTCGGGAAGCTTGTCGAGCGTTTTGGGCAGTTCGGCGGATCTCCAAGTGCGAGGCCGATCGTATTCTGCTTGCCCAAGCGCGTGGACGAGCCAGTGGTAGTCATGTTCCTGTGGCGACGTAAGATCAGTCAAGTCGAGGAGATATTCGCGAGTAAGAAACAGGCTTCGAGTCAGCTCGACTCCCTTATATATCTTCGAACTTGTCGCCGAGACGAACCTCGCCGGATCGCGGAAATCGTGCCTGACAGTCACTTCGTTCGTAAAGGCCGGTTCGCTCTTGTCAACACGAACGGCCGCGTGACTCTGAACGCTGCGGGTCCACCCGCTGGCGTATCCGGGGGTGACGTGGCGGTTGATATAGATCGGCCGATTCAGTGCATAGAAGCCCAGCAGGGCAAAGCTGTCTCGGACGTTGTGGGCGTAATTAACGCCCAAGCGCATTGCGACAGCAGGGGCGGGCGATTCCCAATAGTCCGGACCTTGCTCGGCGCGGAGCATGACGAATCCGCGCTCGGGCCAGACCGTCGAGGGTGCTGCGGGGGGCGTGGTCTTGTCCGGATCGATCGGACCCAGGCCGAACAGGGGGGAGGGAACGTAGAGCTTCTGTCCCTCCGGGCGCATCTGCGCAAGGAAATACGCAAACCCCGCATTGGGCCATCGCTTGTGGGCCAGTTCGAACCAAAGTGGGATCTGCATCTTCGGCGTGAAACCGGAGTACCCATCCCACTGCGGCAGGTTCCCGCGCATCTCACCGCCCCACGCGCCGTGGGCCACCCAGCGTATCGAACCACCGTTCCCTTCGGGCCCATAGCCCATAACCATGCTGTGCTGAAACGCGGGCGAGGGCAGGTTCCATTTCTGGGACGATCCGCCGCTGCGCGAATCGCCCATCGTAACTATCGGGTAGTGCGGCCGAGGGCTGTGAAGCTCCACACGCGGGTATCCGATGTGGATCAGGCTTTCGATATGCCCGCGCATCGTCGCGCCGCCCTTGGGCTTGTATCCGAAACCCAGCTCGTCCAGGCCCAAACGCTCCAGGGCGAGGCAGTACAGCAGCATAGCCCCCGGAGTGGAGCCCATCTTACCGAACTCCTCATGGTAGAAACCGACGTCACTGAGGTAGTTATCGAAATACCACTTGTACGACCCGTACGCCGCCCAAGTCTCGCGGATGAGTTTCTCGTCACGCAGTGCGACTGCCATCAGGTTCGCGCTTACCTTTCGCGGCCAGGTGATATTCGGCAGCCAGTTAGTGCGTGTGTACTTCCGGGCGTCGTAGCGCTGGTAGTTCCGCGAGGGGTTGTAAAGCTTCGGATTGAACACGGCGTTTTCGACGACCGTGTTGTGGATATAGAAGTGGAACATCTTCTCGACTTCCGCCTTTTCGGTGGGGGTCAGCTTGTCGTAGAGCAGATCGTACCGCAGCACGGTAAGCCACTGCGCCCCGCCCCGGGGCGCCTTGGAACGCACTACCTGCAGCAGGCGTTTCTTCTCGATGGCGGCGGCTTTCTCGTCACCGTCGATCGCGTAACGCATCAGGTTGTGCAGCCCGGTCTTCCGGCCGGCCCAGAGCCTGGCCAGGCGATCGCAGCCGGTCTTGACGAGCGGATCGGTTTTGATGTCCCGGCGCAGCCTGTCGAGATCCGCCTTGTTCCAGAGAATAAACGGATGCCTGACATCCGCCACCCCAGCCGCTACCGGAGAGTATACCGCCCCCGCGACGGTCAGCATCACCAATGCAAGGCACGTTGTTTGTGTTCGGATATCCAAACCCATCCTTTCCCTCTATTCTCCGTTACGGTTTCTCGATTCGGATGGTCTGTTCGACCGGTGTGGCCGTCTTGACAAGCGGTTCGATACCTCGCCCGAACTGCCATGCGACCACTTTGACCTCGATCGGGAACGTCACGCGGCGGGGAAGCTGGCTGATCTTTAGCCCTCCGCCGTCAATCACGGCCGGGCCGTAGGCTACATAATACTCCACCGTCAGCCCAGCGTCACTTGTCGCTTTCAGCGGGACAGGTTTAGAGTCGCCTTTGATGTTTCCGATCGGCGGGAAGGTTATCGTCTGCCGCTTGCCCTTCGTCAGGCCGCGGAACCCGCGGGGCATCATCCCAACGATCTCAGTGTAGCGGTAATCCTTGTCGCCCTCGCTGAAGGCAAGGAACGTAACTCTGGTCTTCGATCCTGCCGGCGCGAGGGCATCGTACTTCATGCGGAGCGTGCTGACGCCGGCGGCGGTCACCGGCCCGCTGACGTGCCTGACGCGCATCGGCGCCGATGAAAGGCCAACAGGCCTGCCCGCGTCGAGCCATTTCGGCCCGCGCCCCTTGTACTGTGCCGGGTAGACCTTCGAGTACACCGGGTGCACTTCAAGCGTCTGCCCGTCGCCGACCCATTTGAGCTTCGTGAAGAAGAACCGCGTGCCCGCATCCACCCAGTACGGGTCGTTCCACTTGATGAACTGGTCCTTCTTTCCGAATCCGCCCGCGTGATAGGCGATGGTGGCCCGGGCCATCTCCTCATCAAAATGCCACGCCGCCGCGCCCTTATCGCCCTTGTACTTGTCATGGGCTTCAGGGGGGAATTTGCCAGGGGCCTTGATGGTGAGCCCCGTAAGCCATCCGCCGTGATGGCCGATTCTTTTCAAACGCATTCCCTTGGCGCCGATGCGTGCACCGGCAGCCTTGCGGATGAACATCGCCAGGTATGCTGCGTTACGATCAGACCACGCGAAATGCCCGGCGCCCGGTTCCACGACAATGCTCCCGAGGTTCGCCTCATTCTTTGCACGAAAACGGGCCAGTTCGTCCCGCGGGCCTTCCCACGTTTCCCGGCCGTCGGCCCGCCGCATCGTGCCCCCAAACTCGTCGAACTGCCCCAGCATCATCAGATAGGGGATTCCAGGCGGCAATCGGCCCGGCCCGCCGCCGCGATATTGCACCAGGCCGAAGCAGCGATCGGCCAGCTTGATCGCCAGCGCCCTGGCCTGAGGCCCGCCGGCTGAATGCCCCACAAACATCAACGGTGCGGTAGCCAGTTCCCGATAACCCGAGATCTTCGACAGGTCTCCCAAGACCTTCTGCAGATCGCACTTTCCCAGTCCGCACTTGAGAAATACTATCGCCAATTGCTCATCGCCGCACGCCTTTCGGATGACAGCATCCTTGGCCATCTCGCGTTCCATGAGCGTCATCCCGCCGACAACGGCTCCACGGATCCGCTGCGCCTGCGCCGGAATCCATATAAAAGCCTCGCTCTGTGACTTCCCGGCGTCAATGGGGACGCGATACTGAAACACCGCCCCCCAGGCAGGCGCCGCGGTAACAACCGCCGCAACGACCATAGCAGTCAGATAGTGCATTGGCTCGGGATCTCCCGGATAAGCTATTGACCAAGGGCGTCCTTGGGAGCTTTACTGATTGTATAGACATCAGTAATAGTCACAAACCCTTTTCTTGGCTTGTCGGGAGGAGCCTTGTCCCCCGGAGCTATTCTCACTTTCCCCCGCCCGCGCGCATCGCCTTGACGCGATCTGATTCCCAGTCTGGGACCTTAATTCGCTGGCGGATCAACCAGTCGGGTATTACGCCGAACGGGTATCCCGCGTCGGGAACGAACAAGCCCACCTCGCCTTGCGGGCGTTCCATGTCAATATCCTTACCGGTGAGAGTCATTACCGCTTTGCGGTTTCGCGCGACGTTGACGTACGTTTTGGCGTCGAGGTCATCGATTCCGCCGCCAAAGGTAATCACATCGTCCCCAACCCGAACACCGCCGTCGACCGGTTCGATCTTGGGCGTCTTGTCGCCCGGATAGAGCACGGTGATAAACTCACCGCCCGCGCCATCGTCCGTCAGGCGGATGCCTTTGGTGTGTTCCCTGATAATCGCCTGTTTCGTCTTCTTATTCACCTTCTCGAATTTCCAGTCGTGTCGCCCGAGTGTGAACTTTGCGGGCTTCACGCATACGGCGGTGAGGTTGCCGAACTTGATGCGGTTGTCTTTACGCTCGCATTTGTCGCTCAGTACGTGCAGGCAGTAAGTCGCTTTGACGCCGACCGGTGCGTTGTGTTGGTCGCGGATGACGAAGTAGTCGCGTCCGGCGTTTTTGATCGCGACGATGGTGCGGCGATACTTCAGTGTTTTGTCGAGCTTCTGCTCGGGCAGGTAAACGTCCCATCCTTCGGGCGGGTACTCGGTGGTCACGCGGAGGCGATCGGATTCGACCTGCCCGATCGCCACGTCGACGTCAGCGGACGTTTTGAATGCGATCACGCGTTCGTATCCATCCATATTTGCCCAGGGCAGCTTGTCGGTATGGAACGCCACGCGGTTATGCATATGTTCTTGCCCGGCTCGCGGTCCGTAACTGCACATATGATCGATTGCGACTTGCCGGGCTTCGGCGCAATAGTGGAACGATAACTGATCGCCGTGGAAGTGCCCTCGATTCGGACCGCTCTTGAACGCGAGGTAGGTTTCCTTGATCGTGCCCGGTGCGTTGCGGAAGACCACGCCAAAGCCTGGCAGCTCTTCGGTCTTGAATCTGCGGACGTCCTCCTTTACGCCGAACTTCTCAGCCAGTGCGAATACATCCGGCCCGAGCGGGTGTGTGTCTCCGCCCGGATGGCAGCGTCGCTTGCCCGGCTCGATCGGTTGTGACAGATGCACAAGGAACGACACGCCAGCGCGATATCGGGGCCACTTGGTCGGATCGAAGCCAAGGTGCTCTTTGCACAGCGGAGCCAACGCCGACCACGATTTCATCGCGTGTGCGATGTAGCCGGGGCATTCCTGTCCGGCGCCGCCGGGAAGAGTGATTGAGTGATAGAGATCTTCGCGGAACTTGCGTTCAGCCGCCTTAGCGAATGTCTTGAATTGCGGGTGGGCCTTCAGGCGTGATGTCATCGCGATAGGGCCGCGCATGAAGTCGGTGAAAAAGTTGGGATTCTCCGGCGACCAGAAGTTCCAATATGAACCGTAGCAGTCGATGTCAAACATCACCTGTGTCAGCGTGAGTGTCTCGAGATTGCCTTGTTTTCCCGCATCGCGGACGCACCCTCGTCCGAAACCGCGTATCCCGCTGGTGGGGTTCATCCCGCTGTGGAAGAAGTCCTTTCCACGGAAACCGCCGAGCTTTGGTTTGCGTTTCGGTCCGGACTTCGACAGGAGTTTCTCCAGGCCCGGCCAGTCGAGAATGTAGTCGTTGTTGAGTTTGTCCAACGGGACAAATGCGTGGCGGGTTACGTACTGCTTGGCGGCTTTTTCGGACCAGGTTGCCTTCGGGCCTGCCAGCAGGAACCACTGGCGCCGACCCTTCCACGTGGGGCAGCGCAGGCCCGCGTAGCCGCCTGATTTGCGGACTTTGACGGAGATCATATTATTGTGAGGCCAGTACCATCTTCCCGCTCGTACGACCATCGCGCCGACTGCGGTCTTATCGTCATGGCATGCGAAGAACCATCCTTCGTCGTAGGCTTGCGTCCATCGTGGCATGAGGTTTATCACGGTTTCGCCCATGCGCGTCTGGCCGAACTTCAACGAGTTCGGCGGCCAGGGGCCGGTGTTCTGACGGTCGAAACCGTTGCTGTGCGGGGTACACATTGCGCCGCGCGGCGACCAACCTGATGCGCAGTCGAATTCCCAGTAATCGCCCCGGTCCATCTCGTGCGATTCGGCGATCACCGCGTGGCGCCGGCCGGGGAATACGGTGACGTCAATTTTGGCAAATGCGGGCATCTTGCCGTACAAACCGGCCGTGCCTTCAAACTCGTAGCGCAGTCGAATGCGGGCGAATACCGGTCCATCGCCCATGACGGCTGCAGTGAACTTCTTGAGCTTTCGTTTGGTGTTCCACACGCCCGCTCCAACCCACTTTCCGTCCGCCTTCACAGCCGCGATCGGGCAGGGAGGCCTTTTGCCTGCGCTGGCTGGGATGCGAATGGATATCTTACCGTTATCGAGTACATAAAAATCGCCCTGACGTTTGGCCGAGACGGCGGACTTGAACTTTGCGCCCGATCGTTTTTCGACTGTATACCGGCCGACCGCTCCGGCCTCCAGCGAGGTAAGCACCCAGAGACGTCCGGCGTGGTCGAGTTGGCAGGGGATTTCTTTACCGCCGGTTGTTACCGCATATGGACCGCTCCCGGTATCCAATGAGAGACGAGCCGCTTCATTGATGAAGGGCGTCTTAAGCGGGTTGCGCAGAGTTGCGACGTCAGCATGGGCTGTCAAACACATTGCCGCAAGCATGAGTGATGCATACTTCATGTTTATTTTCCCTTACCTATTTTCACCGCAGCCGTTGGTTTGCTCGCGCCGGAAGCATCGTCTTTGGCGTTCAGTGCGGACACTCGGTATATGATCTCCTTGCCCGACGGCGCGAGAAAGTCGATCCATACGGGACGGTTGTCTGCGTGGCCGGTGATCTGCGGCGGGCGATAGGCGATCGGCGTCCACTTACCGCCTGCGATCTTGCGATCTATTCGGAAACCGGCCTCGCCGTCGCATTTATCGGTCCAGGTGATCTTGATCGTATCGTTTTCGTGGACTTCGGCTTTGGCGTCGACCGGCGGTGTGGGTTTCGCCGGCCCGTCGCCCACTTGGGCGCCTTTCATGGGTTTGAGGCTTCCGGCCTGGTTAGCGACGAACGCGATGTCGGCCGACGATCGCTTGGCTACTCTTATCGAACCGATCCAACCGGGGATAACGTTCCAGCCGAACAGGGCGCCGGCCATGTCCACGTCCCATCCGCCGATGTAGCCCGTCTGTCCGTGGCCTTTGTCGTGCTTGTTATACGTTATCGCCCACGATATCAGATGCGACCCTCCGTGGGCCTGACAGAGAATACCCTCGCCGTCATTGCCCGGCGCCGAGCCGAGGTTATTGTACGTGTTGCGATGGACCCACAGGTTTTTACCGCCCAGGTCGAACGCTCGCGAGAGGTTGTCAGAGATCGCGCCGTTACCGCCCGGCGACGATTCGAGATGCCCGTCGAGCGTAAGCTCCCAACCGCCGATACGCTCGGGGTCCCAGCCTTCCTTGAGTTTCTGTCGCTCGTTGTGGTTGCGGGCGATGGTCACCCAACTGCCCGAAACGTCATAGCCCTTGTGACCGTTGTTGTACACCCAGTTGTCGATAACGGCTATGCCTTGGGAGAAGTAACCGCCTGAGGCCCTGCTGGTGGGGGAATTCTTGGTCAGGCCGAGCAGGCTCTTGTTGATCCCGATCGCGAGGGTCTTGTTGTAGTCGAAGAAGACGATGCTCTTCCTCGGCGGATCGAAGCCCATCGACCCTCCCTTGCCGCTTGGGAACGTTCTTCGCGTGGTCTGGGCGTACTTGAAGTTCCGCCCGCGGCTCATCGGAAGCAGATTGTTCGCCACCAGTACGCGATTCCCGTACACTGCAATACGTGGTCCGAATTTGTGCGTGTAGTAACCGGTCTCGCCAAAGCCTTCAGTATTATCGGGACGGCCCATTCGCACCGAATCGTTCAATACAGCCGACTGCTCGAGCACGCAGCCGAACACGAGTCGTCCGCTACCGGACCCGGAGAATGTCTTGCCCCCTCCGGCGAACGGATCCCACGGGTGCGTGCCGTCGGGTTTGCGATTGGCCCAGGATTTCTTGATGTACCGACTCTTCCAGGAACCGGCGGTCGCCCAAGTCTCGCCCCATGCGACGTCAGGCCCGAAGTAGACCACGCCGCCGACGATATGTACCCACGCCACGCCCACATTGTTAACGTCCTTGACGCCCTTACCGCTCGACGGAGCCAAGCCGATCAAGTTCCAGTCACGCGGGATTTCGGGCGTGATGGTGAATTCCCGCCCGGTTATCTCACCTTCAGTCTTCCGCCCGTTACATTCGCCGGTGAACTTGCCCGTAATCCCGTCGCCCCGCGTGATTGTGATGTCGTACGATGCAATGTCGCTCAATTTGGCGATGACGCGAGCGGTCTTGCCCGATTCGCTGACCTTCGCCTCGCCCGTCCAGACGTCGCGTCCGTACCCGCGCCGGAACGCCTTGACCTGCGAGGCAATCTTGTCGTTTTCGATGGCGAAGCTGAGTATCAACTCCGCCGGTTCGTAAGTCACCGGCCTCTTGCCGCGCTTACGCACTCGAATATCCCCTTCATCCAGCACCAGCGTCATCCGCCTGCCGACATCGATAGCGTCCGTACGCTTCTTGAACCCGAAGACAAACTTCGTAGCCAACTCCAGCTTTCCCGAAGTCGCCAGCGGTTTGCCTTCGGGCGCCTGGCCTCGAATGACCACGTCGGACGGAAGCATTAGCCCGCGCCCGGACGGCCCGTCAAACGGGCCATCGCTGAAGTCATACACCCCGCCCGGATAATAAAGCACACCGCCGCCTTTGGCGACCAATTCCGCCCGCGCGTTTTCAAACTTCTCGAAGTTCGTCTTGCCCTTGCCATAGGCCTTCATGTCGATAACGTTGGACCATTTGATTCTGTCCGTCCACGCCGGATATCCGCGGTCGTCGCTATAGTGGGCGGCCACCGGATTGTCGGTTGGCGCCGCAGCTTGAATGGATCCGACGATGAAAAGCCCCGCAAGACCGCAACAAAGATAACTCGCAGTTCTCATGTCTTATTTCTCCTTCAAAGCCGTCCGGCGGACGATCACCAACGCCGGATTCGAAACGCCTTTCTTGCCGCCAGACGATGTCCACATCGCCCAGATCGGACGGCAGCCCGGTGCGGGCTGTTTCCACCCGACGCGCCACGGCGCCTTTGTCGCCTCGGCGATCAGCTTGTCGCCGTCGTAGTACTGTACTTTCGATACGTCGAAGCCTTTGCGAACGGTTGCTTTCAGCGTTATTGATACGCCCGGATCGATCATCATTTGGCGTTCGGATTTCGGATTGGCTTTGGGAAGTTTGGCTGAACCGTTAGCGCTTGACGCCTCGATGACGACGGGCGGATCGTTCGATTGAATCGCCCGCCAGACGAACGCGACCGAGCGATTCGGCAGCCAGACTGCCTTTGCTTTGTCGCCCTTGTAATCTTTGTATGGCGCAACGGTCGCGAAGTTCGTCTCGATCGTGGGCGATTGGCCCAGCCAGCCATCGGTAAGTTTTACATCGCGTAGCTTGTCCTTGCCGAGTCTCATTGCCGTGATCGCCTCGCACCACGGTATGAACAGCGCCGCTGAGTTGGCGAAATCGTGTGCGCAGCCCCACTGCAGAGCTAGTCCCCAGGCAAGATCTGCAGTGCGGGCCGGGATAAAGCGGGATTCAATACCAGGAAGCATCTTAAATGCGTCAGGAATCGCTCCCAGCGTGAAGAGCATCGGCACGGACTTATCTGCGGGTTGGAGTTTTTTCGGGTCGGTGATCCATCCGCAACTTACGCACGTGGTAATCGCTCGCTCGGGGCTGGCCAGCAACACCGGGACAACCATCCCGCCGGCTGAGTGACCTATGCCGATCAGCGGCAGGCCGGGCAGTTCGGTTCGTCCGGTCTTTGCGGCGAACTCTTTGAGCGCCTCATCGAGGCCCTTGCGGAGTTTCTTTGGACGGTTGTTGAGCTTGAGGTTGATATTCAGCGCGATATGCCCGAATCCGATCGACCGCGCCGCTTCGGCCCATCGGTCGGTGGCCTTGATGCGGTAGTGTGCAGCGTGAACGTACAAGCCGCGCAGCGGTTTCGTGTCAGCCGGGATGAACAGTCCGACATCGACTGGGCCGACCTTCGTTTTCAGGATGGTGTCCTCGTCGGCCCGTGCGCCGACGGCTCCGGAAACACATACCAAGAGAGACAATAGCAAGCATCGCAGTTTCATTTTACTTCCTTTGAATCGATTGTGTCCTGCAGCATGGTCGAAGGCGTGTAGCGTTTGTCTGCGGGTTGTCCCGCTGTCGGGTCGGCGTCTTTCCATCCACGAGCGTGATACTTTTCGACCGCTCGGGCCATCGCTTCGTCAACGTGCCAGAACGCCAGTGCCTTGTCGCCCTTGTACTCGCCGTATGGAGCCGGTTTGAACTTCGGGGCCTTGATGTCGGCGTCGCTCAGCCAACCGTCCTTGGCGGTCAGTGGGCGGCAGGCGACTACAGCCTTACCGTCCGAATCAGTCTTGGGGATTCTCGCGTCGGCGGAACTTCGGATGAACTGGGCGGTCAGGGCGGTCATGTCGTCGCTCCAGGACACGTGTCCGCTTTCGCGATGGACCACCAGGCTCATCAGGTTGTCGGGGTTCTTGCGGCGCCGGGCCATCATCTGCATGCGGATCAGGATCCATTGGCTCTGGTTGCGTTTCTTCTTGTCGGTGGGATGGAGGCTGTATGCCGCCCGCAGGCCGCGCCCGATGTCGCCTCCGGCCGGTCCGCAATCCTCGAACTCGCCGTTTATCGCCAGGAACGGAACGCCCGCCAGACTGCGAGTTTTGTCCTGGATATGGTCCTGGAAATTTCCGCTCATTATGTGAATCACGCCGATTACCCGCTCGGGTTTCCAGAAGGCGACGTTGCGGCAGAATATCCCGCCGGTCGAGTGGCCTATCGTAATCCAGGGCACGGTCGCCAACTCGGCGCGCGCGGTCTTTTTCGCCAATTGATTCAGAGCTTTTTGGAGATCGTCTTCGCTGTCAGTGGTCGCGTAGCTGAAGACAGCGTTGAAGTGCGGCTCGAAGTAGACGATACCCAGGCGTTTGTCGGACGCCGCTTTGCGAATAGCCGGATCGTTGCAAATCTGCGATTCGAGCCTGATCTTTCCCGCCAGGATCAGACCGCGAATCTTGCCCTCGTCTTTTGGCAGCCAGAGGTGGGCTATCGATGGTTTCTGCGGTTTGCCTCGTCGCGGAGGGCGGGGAAGGGTTATCGCGACGTCCCACGTTCCTTTAGCGACGGGTTTGGTTTCTTCGCCGATGCCTTGCAGGCCAGCGGCGGTCATGGCGATCAGTGCGATTGTGATAAGCCAAATGCGTTTATTCATGGTGCGAGCCCTTATTTCAGACAGGCTACTGGATTTCATTTCTTTGTCAGGTCGTAGCACAGGACCGTGCCGGTTTCGGTTCGCAGGAAGATGTGACCGGCTATTACGGGCGGTTCCATGAACACCTGGTAAGCTGTCGTCAGCGGCTGCTTGGGCTTCCAGGGGCCGGACAGCTTCTTGAACTTCTTTGGACCGGCCGGGTAGAGATCAAATGACGCCCGCTTGCCGTGGGACCAGTCGATGCAGTGCAGCAGTTTGTCCTCGATCAACTGGAACCAGAAGTCGTTTGCCCGCGGCTGGTCTGCCAGGACTTCGCCGGTATCTTCGCGGGCGATGATCAGACGGCGGTCGGTTTCTTTGTCCGGCCCTTCGGAAGCATAGTATACCAGTCCCCCGCGGATCAGGATTCGCGGCCGGGCGACCGAGTCGTTCCATGTCGGCGCCAGGAAATGCGGTTTGTCCGGAAAGGCCCATACGCATTTAGCGCCTTTGGGCGTGATCCGATAAGCTCCGGGCAGGGCGAACGGGGCCTTGCCGTCTGCGTCTTTGGGCGCCGAACCATTGGGCTTTTCCTTGATAATGGAACTGCCTACGTTGACCAGCACGTAACCGGCCGACGGGGCGAGGTTGAACTGCGTGGCGTGCAGACCGCCGACCGTCCAGAGGATCTTGCCCGCTTTGGGATCGATCAGATGCAACTTGGCCTGTCCGGGTTTGCCCCCTGTGGCGCACAGCAGATACTCCTTGTCTCCGTGTTTCCAAACACTCGGCGTGGTCCAGGATGAGATAACCTTTGTCAGCGTCCATTTGATCTTAGCGTCGGCGGACCCCAGGGCGAGCAGCACGTCTTTTCGCGGGACGATGAGCATCCCGCCGGCGAATACAAGCGATTGTCGCCAACCATAGCCCCTTGACGCCTGGAGGACGTGGGATTTGGCCAGATGCTTGTCGCGCTGCTCGATCATGCGCGGCTCGGGTTTGGTCTCCCACAGTTTCTTCCCGTCGTCGGCGGAGTAGGCGAAGATGCGCCCGGTTGTTCCCATGCTGTAGACCTTACCGTCATGATAAACCGGCGCCACCTGAAATCCGCCGCGTTTACCGACGCCCCAGACGAATCCGCCCGGCTCGACTGCTTTCCAGAGCGTTTTGCCGGTCCTGGCGTCGAGTGCGATCAGGAGATCTTCGGCTTGGAGATGCCCCTTCTCGACGGTATTGAAGAGCGTCTTGATATCGTATATCTTCCCCGCCGGTCGGAATGTGGCGGCGAACAGCTTGCCTTCAGCGATGATTGGAGCCGCCCATCCGCCCGGGGTCGCCGCGGCGTCCGGGCCGAGCAGTGCCGCTACATTGCCCTTACGCTTGAACGAACCTGTTGTATGTTTGGCTCGCCCGAAGTCTTTCTCGGAGCTTTCCCACAGCAAACGGGCCTCGGACAGATGTTCGATCATCTTGACGCCTGTCTGCGGCGCGACGAAGTTGCCCCTCGGCCCCTGCATCGCAGGCCAGCCTAGTTTCCAGGCCTGTTCAACCGTGATAACGTCGCCATCCTGGCCAAACGCACAAGTCGTCACCAGTGCGATAATCAACAGCACATTAACACATCGCATCAGATTCATTTTCCCTGCTCCTTTATTTCCCGAAACAGACAATCGATCTGTTTTGGCAGACCACGAAAACGCGCACGGCCCGGGCGGTCCACAGAGCGAATAGCACCACAACAACTGTTTGACACTTCATTACGTTTCACGCCATCGCAAGTTCGGCTGGGACTCCACATGAAGTTCAGGGATGCGGTTCTGCAGTTATGGGCTCGATACACCCACCGCGAGATTACCGTCTTTCAGCGTTATCCGCTGTTTGCCGATGGCGACCGCGTCGCCCCGGATCTTGGCTTTGGGCGGGTTTTGAACGGTGGGGAAGTAGAATGTCAGCCTCTTGCCTCCGAGTGTGACCGACTGGCCGTCAGCCTTGCCGGTGGTCGCCAGCATTACGTCTGCTCCGCTTGCCCCGGTGAAGTCAACGGCGAAGCACGTGCCGTCAGCCAGCGTCAGCGAGCTGGCTTGCCCGCGCCGAGACGACCACCAGTACTTCGTCGGCCCGTCCTTTACGCTGCCCCATCTGACGTGCTTGCCCATGGTGTTGAGGCGGAACGATCGGTCAGGCTTGGCGCTCATGTAGCCCTGGGTTCTGTTGGTCAGCACGGTAATGACGGTGTCGTTGCCGTCCCGCCAGCGGTTGCGCCACGCGTAGAACCCGCAACTCGAGTCGCGGTAGCACAGCGGAAGGACGTCGGCGGGTTGTTTTTCGCTCTGAGATATCGGCCAGTTGATCAGCGAGCATACCGCTACGTGAGGGTAGCGGCTGGCGGTGTCGTATGGCGTCGACGCTCGTGCGTCGTGTCCGGCCAGGAAGTGATTGTAGCACCATTTCATCGCCGCCTTTTGCGACGGAGACACGGCCCCAAGCCCGAGGGCGAAGTACCCGCCGCCGCTGATGCCCTGTCTGGACCAAACATTGTGCCCGTAGGCGCCTCTGATCGGCCAGAAGTCGGGCTTTCCGTTGCGGAACACCGTTAAGTACATCCACTTCAACGCCGTCATCCGTACGTTGGGGCGCTCTATGGATGCGTAGTCCAGACCTCCCGCGTTGCGCCACGCCTGAACGGCCGTCAGGTAGGCGATGTGCGACGCCATTGAGCCCGTACCGTCGCCTTCGGCGAAGAATCCGCCGTCGCCGAAGCCTTCGCTTACGTTACGGATCATGCTCTGGCGTGCGATCGCCAGCAGCGTGTCGATCTTCTTCTGGTCGACGAATTTTTCGCCCGTAACCGCCAGCAGCGCCATCGACGCGCCGCCGATCTGCATACCGAAGTGATTGCTTCCGGGGGGCATGGTCCCTCGGGCCAGGGCTTCGAGATCGTATGTCTTTTTCTTGGAGCCCTCGGAGTATTCGGCCAGCGCCCGCCCGAACTTCTCGCGGGTTGCTTTGTCCCATCCGTCGTAGCACAGGTCGTATCCGACGGCGTACCAGCCGACCGTAGGCCCGGCGCGGAGAGCGCCGCCCGGTTTGCGGAAGCTGTAGCGGTCGTCCCGGTCGCGCACGCCTGCGAGCGCCTTTTCGAAACACTGCTTGCCGAAGTCGGCGTACTTCTTTTCGCCGGTCAGTTGGTACAGTAGTCCGTATCCGGCGACGTGGCTGAGCGTGTAGACGCCCGGTGTGTCGACGCTCGTGGACTTGTAGCCGCCGCCCATGTAGGCGTGAGTGGCCTTGCTGAAGAGCGTTGTCATGGTCTTGCCCTCCTTGCCATCGAGCAGAATGCCCAAACGTTTGAGGATCGCTTTGCCTTCGGGCGTTTTGGCTTTGGCTCGCAGGGTTGGCACGTCGCTCTTGCGGAACAGCAGGCGCGGATGCTCACCGGCGGCGGGGGGCTTGAAACCCTTGACGGGCTCAAACCAGGGCCGATCGTCGCTTTTCTTCATGTGCGTCACGCCCTTGGTCCACTTTCCGTCGAAGCTGCCGGTGAGTTCCACGTCGGGTTTGCCCTCGATCTTGACTGTCAGCTTGTACATCCCGACCATTACCGGGCCGAGATATGCCCCTTCGAGGTCGTAGATGTAGCGGCAGGGCTCCATGTCGAGCGTTTTGCTCGGAACGGTGATGCGGGCCTTGATCCGGTCGCGGTCGGCGGTTGCTGTATTGCCCTTGAACGTGAAGGCCTTCTTGCCGTGTACGGCGAATTTCTGGCTGAGTTGCCCGTGGATTGTCGAGGTCCGCTTTCCGCCCTCGAATCCCAGCAGCAGGACCATGCATCGCCCGCCGTAGGTCGGGTCGCCGCCTACAAGCGTACCCTGCATATTGCACTGAAAGGTCACGTTGTCCGGCAGGTTCGGTTGGTTGTCGTCGCTGGCCTGTCCGGTGACCTTTCCGCTTCGCCCGAGGTCCTTGACCGACACGTCTTTGGTGTTGATCGCCGCGATCTTGTACTTGCCCGACATCTTGCCCGCTTTGTCGATCGCAGTGTCGATGTCGAACTCCATCGTGTAGTGCTTGTGGTCGCGGGGCACCCACAGGTCGGGGGTAATATGGAGCGTGAATCGCCCCTTCATCTTCCCGTCCTTGATCGGTACGCCGGACAGATCTCCAAAATACCAACTGCGGTTGTACGTCTTGCCGCCTTGCCGGTCCGGATCGCGCGAAGAACCCACCGCCACAATCCACTTGCCGTCGTTTTCGCGCCCGTAGAGGTACAATGGCTTGGTTCCGCCGCGAAATATCCCGTCGAATATGATCTGCCATTTACGCGAGCCCGCTTGCCCGATGGACGCCGTTGATGTCAGCGCGCATACCACCGCGATTGTCCATACGCGATAACGAGTCAAACTCATTGCGTTCTCCTCTTGATCCTTTATCCGGTATCTCTATCCCCAAAAAGTACCCTCCATCGTGTTCCGATACAATCCCGATCTCGCGAATCATCGGTAGTGCTTTTGCTAAAGCCCCGGATTCACTTGTCGACCATTGGTCAGGAGTTGATATTCCTTCGGTTCATTCCTGATTGGCGGAATGCGACCAGGGTTGCTATCGCATGTCTCTCGTTCACTCCGTAGTAATAGCGTCCCCTCGATGTTCCCAGTGGAAGACAAGGCAGTGTTCCGAGAGTGTCTACTCTTCGGCTCATACTGTCGAAAAATGTGTCTACCGATTTGGCCTTATTTATGACGGGGAAAGGGGCCATAATCGCCAAATGTGTCCACCGAGAACGGTGAAAAGTGTCCACCTTTGGGATTTAGGCGCAAAGTTAAGGACTTGGGATTTCTCCTAAGTCCTTCTTGTTCAATCACTGAGCCGTACTGGACTTGAACCAGTGACCTCCTGCGTGTCGAGCAGGAGTAAA
>CAZSLS010000118.1:0-19962 GCA_964607575.1 uncultured Planctomycetaceae bacterium
AACGTCGGCTGAGACTCTCACTCAACATGGATCAGTTTTCGGGGAGCAGGTCAACAGAATCTATTGAACGGGCGCGCCGGTTGCGGCGCGCCCGTCTGCTGCGCCGATCGGATTTGCAGCCCGGTCGAAAGTAGCACGAGATTGAAAAAACTTAGCGCAAATGCCTGATATCCCCTTGCAGGGATATGGAATAACGGAATTACGTAACGCCTTGACTCATTGCTTATTAACACTTAAGTTGTGAAGTAGTACTTGAATACAACACATCGATTTACACCAATTGAGTAGGTTTTGTCTTGACATCCACCGAACCTATGATAAAATGTCACTACTTGGTTTCGGGACCATGGATTCATTGGTTTGGGTCTGGAAGCAAAGGGACATTCGGCGTGAGCCCGCCGGATCAGAGTATGAGGGTAAGAACGATCGAGTCGTTCACCCCCGTCTGTAATTAAGGATTGTGACGTTCGGGCAATGACCTTGTTTCTGCGCGCGGAGTGCTTCGCTGCGCTCTGTGCCAAAGCGGATATGGTCCGGTACGTGCATTTTTCAGAACATACAGAGACCTGTGTCCGCTACGCCGGCCTGGCGGCGGACGATTCGGACAGGCACAAGCGCCGGCCGGAAGAAGGGAGCCTGGGCACTGCAAGTAGAGGAAAAAGGCGCTGGCCATGTAGAAACAGAGAACAATGGCTTAGCGTCGGATGGGAAGCAGAGTGGTCGATCTCGGTGTAGAGCATCGACCTGCGTGAACCCCGGTTGAGTCTGTCGGGGCAGGAAGACAACAGAAGGGACAACTAATGAAAGCGAGAAAGAGCGAGAGACGATTGGGCCGTATTGGATTGGGAACCCTTGCGTTGATGGTGCTGGTCCTCGTCACAGGACCTCTGTCAGCATCGACTATCACGACGGTTCCCCCGGGCCTGGGGCAGGGAGACCTGTACCGCTTGGTGTTCGTAACTGATGGAGCAGACAAAGCCGATAACACCAGCATCGCGTACTACAATGCGTTTGTAACAGCCCAAGCCAATTTGAGTGCGGAGCTGGCTGCTCTGGGCACGACGTGGAAGGTAATAGGTTCCACGACTTCAGTCAATGCCCGCACCAACACCGGGACCTCGTCGGGAACAGGTGTTCCCATTTACAGACTGGACGGTACGGTCGTGGCGGACAACTATTTCGATCTCTGGGATGGTTCAATCGACGCTGACATAAACGTAAACCAGTATGGGATATCTCTGGCCGATAGCACCGTTCGCGTACACACAGGCACCCAGACAAATGGGGCAATGAAGAGCGGTCGGCCGCTGGGATCCAACCTCCTCGGCACGGCGACTTACGGAGGATTCTCGCCATCCGCGCTCCGGGACAGAGATTGGGTGCAGTGGAACTCGTCCTGGCCGCCCACTCAATACCCATTCTATGCCATGTCCGATGTCATCGAGGCCCCCGAACCGGCGACGATGAGCATGCTGGCCCTTGGCGGATTGGCGATTTTGAAACGACGTCGTCGCAAGGCGTGATCGCACGGGCGAACTTGAACGTGAGAGAGAATGTGATCAGGCTGACAAACGGACGTGTAACTGACCTCGAATAGCAATACTGTGATCGATCTCGGCGTAGAGAATCGACTTTGAACGAGCCTCGGCTGAGTCTGCCGGGGCAGGAACAAACAGAAGGGACACATAATTATGAAGTATAAAACAACTGGTATGGTCTTGTTGGTTGGATTGGCGGTAATGACCTTCGCTGTCCAGGCGGACGCCGACGTGTCACTAACTCATTCCAACGCGCAACTCTCAGTGGCGCGTGCTAACGGTGGAACGGCGACATCGGTGGGCGATCAGGCCTTCATCGCCGGCGGCGTCCTTGGCGGGTACCACGCCACTGTCGATATCTACGACGGCAGTACGGGCACATGGTCGGCGACGAACATGTCACAGGCTCGGGGTGGTCTTGCGTCCACGGGCGTTGGCAACTTCGCGCTCTTTGGCGGCGGGTTTAGCACAGCGGGCAAGAGCGATGTTGTGGACATCTACGATACGAGCGCGAGCACGTGGACCACGGCCGCTCTTTCCGAAGCGCGCGAGTACCCGGCAGCGACCACGGTCGGCAATCTTGCGATGTTCGCCGGCGGCTACTCCGCCTCGGGTTATAGCGATGTTGTGGATATCTACAATGCGAGCACGGACACCTGGTCCACCGCCACACTCAGCGTAGCGCGCCGGCACCTGACGGCCACAACAGTCGGCGATCTGGCGATGTTCGCCGGCGGCCAAGGCGCGGCTGGCTATACCAATATTGTGGACATCTACAATGTAAGCACGGACTCGTGGTCCACCGCCAACCTTTCGCAGGCACGAATGAAGCTTGGTTCAACGACGGTGGGGAACCTGGCCATGTTCGGAGGCGGTTACGCGGGGTCGGACAGAGCTGAGGTGGACATCTACGATGCGAGCACGGACACGTGGTCCACGTCGACTCTGCCGAGCGGACCACGGCGCGGTATTGGGGCAACCACCGCCGGAGGCGTGGCGATCTTTGGGCACGGGTATGTGTGGACGAAGCTCGTCGACGTATACGATCCGTCTCAGCCTGCGGGCAGCGAGTGGTCGACGTTTGAATTTGAAGCTGCACGCAATTGGCATGACGGTCCAATGACGACATCGGTGGGCAACCAGGCCCTCTTCGCCGGTGACAGTCAATATCAGCCCGTAGAGAACCAACGGGTGGACATCTACACCGTTATTCCCGAACCGGCGACGATGAGCATGCTGGCCCTCGGCGGACTGGCGGTGCTGAGACGACGTCGCCGCAAGGCATAATAGCCTCGAACCGCAAGCGATACTGACTGCAAAGTTATCGCAGAGCTTATTGAACTGGCGTGCCGGTCACGGCGCGCCAGTTCTGTGCGCCTCCGGCGTCGGAAGGGTGTTTCGGATTCGGATAAACGCGGGTATCATGATTTCAACGCTCTTTGCGAGATACTGATTATGAGTTCAAAGACACCGCTGTACGATCGGCACGTGGCGCTTGGTGGGCGGGTCGTGGACTTCGCCGGATGGATGCTGCCGGTCCAGTACGAAGGCGTGCTGGCCGAGCATAAACACTGTCGCAGGTCGGCGGTTGTGTTCGATACGAGTCACATGGGCCAGTTTGTGGTTCGCGGCCCGGACGCGGCCGACCAGCTCAGCCGCATCGGAACGCAGAACGCCAGGGACCTGGCTCGCGGGGCATGCAAGTACGGTTTCCTGCTGAACGCCGATGCTGGCGTTATCGACGATACGATCCTGATGCGCCTGGGGCTCGAGGAGTTTCTGCTAGTGGTCAACGCAGGCCCGACCGCCGGTGATTTTCACTGGCTCAGCGAGCATCTGGACGGCGCGGTGGAACTGGTGGACCGCTCTACCGGCGGATGGGGCAAGATAGACCTCCAGGGCCCGCTCTCGGCGCGCGTGCTCCAGCCGATGGTGAACATCGACCTGATGACGATGGGCTACTACAGGGTCAGACGCGGTGAATGCCTCGGGCGGGATTGCGTTATCAGCCGAACGGGCTATACCGGAGAGCTGGGATACGAGATCATGGCGCCTGAGGCGGACCTTCAGGCGATTTTCGATGAGCTGCTCGCCCGCGACGAGGTCAAACCGGCCGGGCTGGGCGCGCGGGATTCACTTCGCCTCGAGATGGGATACCCGCTGTACGGACACGAACTCAGCGTCGAACACAATCCGATCGAGGCGGGCCTGGGGAGCTTTATCGATCCCGCCGACGATTTCATCGGGTCGAGAGAGATCAAGGCGCTGATCGAGACCCCGCTGCCTCGCAAGTTGGTAGCCTTCCGCGCAGAGTCGCGCCGGCGAACGAATCCGGGCAACGAGATATTCTGGGACGGACAGCCCGTCGGCGTGGTCACCAGCGGGGCGTTCTCGCCGAGCCTGGAGATATCGATCGGTATGGGATACGTCCAGACGCTTCTGACCGAGCCGGGGCGACGACTCATGGTAGATACCGGACGCTGCGAACTGCCCGTGACTGTCAGCAGGAAACCGCTGTGTCGAGACGGTACCTGCCGAACGCGCAACCCCCTGTAGTCCCGGTCCGCAAGTCACGTTGCATTTCCCCGTCGAAACGTGTCCAATATCTGAATGAACAAGATCGCCGCGTTAACCTCATGCCTTATAATCGCACTTGCATGCACCCGCGCCAACGGCGACGAAGTGTCCAAAGACTTCGACGCGGAGTACGCCCGGATCGTCAAGATGATCGATTACTACGCCAACGCCCACAAGCTGCACGTCTGGAAGCGCCCGCCCCCACAGGAACAATTGCTGGACGTCAATTGCGCGATCCTGAAGACCGATCGCAATCCGCTGGACGTCGCGTTGCGGCGGTCCGAAGCGCTGCTCAAACGATTGAAGACCATGCGCAATGCGCCCAAGCTCGACAAGCTCGCGGCCCGTCTGGCCGCTATCAGAAAACAAGCCCCCGACGCCGCCGGCGACAAGGTCAAGATCCTGTTCATGGAAGTACGCGCCATCACGCGACAGGCCGCATTCAGCAACCCGCTGCTGGACTTCGATTCGATTCTCTACGTCGAGCGGGGCAACTTCGGAAAGGGCAACTGGGGCGGGCAGCACATGACGACCGTCTGGTTCGGGCACACCCAGGAATACGGTGGCGGGCTGTATATCGTAAAGGGCATCAAGTCCGACAAGCCTCGCATAGTCAACGTTGTGGCCAATTCCGTTGTTGCCAAGGGAGCCATGAAAGGCCAGAAGCTCACCGGCGGGGCGTTCTGCTCGCCCGAGCTGTCATACGACGCCAAAGAGATTCTCTTCGCCTACGCCAAACCGGTTTACGCCAAGGGCAAGAAGCGCCCCTGGGAGTACACCGAGGAAAACAGCCTCCATATCTTCAAGGTCAACGTTGACGGTTCGAATCTCGTCCAACTCACCGAGGGCAACAACAACGATTTCGACCCCTGCTGGCTGCCCGGAGGGCGGATCGCGTTCATGTCGACCCGCACCCGGTCCAGGGGAACCGGGCGGATCTACCCGCGATGCTTCATCGGGCGGGCGCCCCAGCAGTTCTTCATGCACTCGATGAAAGCCGACGGCTCGGACATCATCCCGCTGAGCTACCACGAGACCGACGAGTGGCAGCCCAGCGTCAACAATGACGGCATGATCGTCTACACGCGATGGGACTACGTTGACCGCAACTCCAACGCCGCCCAGCACCTCTGGACCTGCTTCCCCGACGGGCGGGACCCCCGGTCGTCGCACGGAAACTACGTACACCCGTTTTCGACGTGGGAACCAGGGCGGAAGAACTTCGGACCAGGCGTCTTCACCACCCGCCCGTGCTGCGAATGGCACATACGCGCCGTACCGAGATCCGACTCCTACAACGGCTCGTCACTCTACGTGGCATGTGCCGGACCGCACCACGGCGAACCGTTCGGACCCTTGGTCCTGATCGACACCAGCATCGAAGACGACGGGCTGATGTCGCAGGTCAAACGCATCACGCCCGGAAAGTTCCCCGAGTCTGAGATCAACTCCAAGCAGTCGTGGGACTACGGCGCGCCCTGGCCGCTCAGCGATGAATTCTACGTTGTCAATTACCTGGACGGACTCTACGTGTTGGACAAATTCGGTAATCGCGACCTGATCTGCAAGACCACCAACCGGGCCCATCGCCCAACCGAGCCGATGCCCCTGAAGGCCCGCCCAAAACCGCCTGTGCTGCCCATACAAACCTTCCAGGGCGAGCGTGCGACCCCCGACGCCCCGCAGGCGACCATACGCGTGATGAACGCATACATCACCGACCTGCCGTATCCAAAGGGAACCAAACTCAAGGAACTCCGTATCATCCAGTATTTCCCCAAGACCACCCAGAAACTGTTCGATCCGAGGATCGGATTCGCCGAACAGACCCTCGCGAGAATCGTACTCGGGACCGTACCCGTCGATGAAGACGGAAGCATCAACTTCCAGGCGCCGGTGGGCAAGGGGATCAGCTTCCAGCTAATCGACGAAAGCGGTCTAGCCGTCCAGGCCATGAGATCGCTCACGTACGTGCATCCCGGCGAGCAGATGACCTGCATCGGATGCCACGAATCGAAATGGACCGCACCTAAATTCAATCCCCGGGCCACCGCGCTTCGCCGGGCTCCGTCGAAGATCACTCCCGAAGTCGGCGGCCTCGAGCCGATCAACTTCCACCGCCTCGTCAAGCCCGTGCTCGCGGCCAAGTGTACTCCATGCCACAAGAAGAAGAACAAGCCCCCGTCCATGAGCTACAAGTCGCTCCAGAAGTACTGCTTCTACCTCGTGGGCGGAAAACCGTCTTCAGGCCGCTGGCTGACGATACCGATGTACGGCGGGTCGCGGAGCATTCCGGGCAAGCACGGAGCCTACGGCGCGAAGCTGACGAAGTACCTCGACAAGTCCCACTACAAAGTCAAATTGAGCGCCGAAGAGCGGCGCCGTATCACGCTATGGCTCGACTGCAACTCAAACGAGATCGGCGCTTACCATAACGAGAAAATCCAGCGGGAAGGCAAAGTAGTCTGGCCGACACTGGACTGCGACCGCAAGAACATCCTCGGCGTAGAGACCCGCAAGTCGGCGGGCGAATGACTATTTTGTCAGCAGGTATTGGTCGATGGCGTTGGCGGCGCGTTTTCCGTCGCCCATCGCGAGGATCACCGTCGCTCCGCCGCGTACGATGTCGCCGCCTGCAAACACGCCGGGGATCGACGTCATCTGGTTCTCGTCGGTTTCGATATTGCCCCATTTGTTGAGCGTCAGTTCGGGGCAGGCGGCCGTCAGGAGCGGGTTGGCGCGCGTGCCTATCGCGACGACCAGGATGTCGGCCTCCAACTCGAACTCGCTGCCTTCGATGGGGACGGGGCGGCGGCGCCCTGAGGCGTCCGGTTCGCCGAGTTCCATCTTCTGCAGGCGGACGGATTTGACCCATCCGTCCTCGCCGCCGAATATCTCCAGCGGGCTGACCAGCAGCATGAATTCGATGCCTTCTTCCTCGGCGTGGTGGATCTCTTCGTTTCGGGCGGGCATTTCGGCGCGGCTTCGGCGGTAGGCGATGATCGCACGTTGCGAGCCCAGGCGTTTGGCGGTGCGTACCGAGTCCATCGCGGTGTTCCCGCCTCCGAAAACCACCGCGGTATTTCCCCGCGCGACGGGTGTGGGGCTGTCGGGCTTATAGGCGCCCATGAGGTTCACGCGCGTGAGATACTCATTTGAAGAATAGACGCCCTTGAAATTCTCGCCGGGCACGTTGAGGAACATCGGAAGCCCCGCCCCGTTACCGATGAAGCACGCGTCGAACTCTTCGGTGATCTGCGAGACCGTGATCGTCTTGCCGACTATCACGTTGAACTCGAACTTCACACCGAGCGACTCGAGGCAGGCAACTTCGGCGTCGACTATTTTCTTCGGCAGGCGGAACTCGGGGATACCGTACCGCAGCACGCCGCCGGATGCGTGCAGCGCCTCGAAGACAGTGACGCTGTGTCCCATGCGGGCAAGTTCGCCGGCTGCGGTCAGACCCGAAGGCCCCGAACCGACTATCGCCACGCTGAAGGCGGTGTGCTTATCCGGAGGCGTTGGATCCGGAAGGTTCTCCGCCGCCCAGTCGGCGACGAAACGCTCCAACCAGCCGATGGCTACCGGATCGCCTTTCTTGCCACGTACGCAGACTTCCTCGCACTGGACCTCCTGCGGGCATACTCGCCCGGTGGTGGCGGGGAGCGCGTTGTCAACGCGGAGGATTTCGGCGGCTTTGGCCAGGTCGCGCGCGGCCAGGGCTTCCAGGAACTCGGGGATCCTCAAAGCCACCGGGCAGCCTTCCACGCACAGGCGGGACTTGCACATCAGGCATCGCTGTGCTTCCCTGACCGCCGATTCCAAATCCAGACCGAAGTTCACTTCCTCGAAATTCGTCGCCCGCCTGGCGGGGTCCTGCTCGGGCATCGAGGTCCGCTCGATGGCCATGCGCTCCTTGGGTGTTAATTCCTGGTCGCTCATGCGTCGTCCTCCGAGCCCGGTTGGGCGGTTGCATTAGTCGTGCGGCAGTGTTCGTCGCCGCAATAGGCCTGCTGCCTGGTCGACAGTTCGCGGAAGTCGACCATGTGTCCGTCGAACTCCGGTCCGTCGACGCACGCGAACTTGATCTCGCCGTCAACGGTGACGCGACATCCGCCGCACATGCCCGTCCCGTCAACCATTATGGGATTGAGGCTGACAATGGTGTGTATACCAGCGGGACGGGTTTGTTCGGTAATTGCGGCCATCATGGGCACGGGTCCGACGGCGTATATCGCATCGGGGCGTCGATCGGGGTCTTCGATGATCTCGCCGAGCGGGAGGGTGACGAAGCCCTTGATCCCGAGCGAACCGTCCTCGGTGGTCACGATCACTTCGTCGCAGAACTCCGCCAACTCGTCGCGGAGTATGGCGAACTTTTCGCTCCGCCCGCCGATGATGGTGGTCACGTGATTTCCCACGTCCGCCAGCGCCTTTGCCAGCGGGAACAGAACCGCCGTCCCCACGCCCCCGCCAACGCAGACAACCTTGCCGATCTTCTCGATCTCGGTGGGCATGCCCAGCGGTCCAGCTACGTCGCGGATACCGCCGCCCGGCTCGATCGCCGTCAGCTTGGCGGTACCTTCTCCGATAGCCTGGATCATCAGCGTGATCGTACCGGTTTCGGTGTTGGCGTCGGCTATGGTTAGCGGGATTCGCTCGTCGCCTTCGCCGCAGCGAACGATAACAAACTGTCCCGGCAGGCGGGCCGCGGCGACGCGAGGCGCGCGGACCTCGACGCGGTGGATATTGGGTGCTATTATTTCATTAGAGACAACTTCATACATAGGCTTCATTCCTGGGTGACCGGATAAAGGCCGCTAGAGTGTCCAACTACTATAGAGAACTGCGAGCAATTTTCAAGATGCCCGGGCGATCTTACTCCGAGTGATTTGATGAGATTACCGGGTCGAATCCATGATCCCACGAGAGCGTTTGGATAACCACCACCGGCAGTTGACACGACCTGTCGCGGCGTGGGATACTGACCACGCGAAACGTTGGCAAAGGAGAATCTTCGTGAAGAAAATGCTCTGTGTGATCGTCTTGGCTATGGTTTGCGGGAATGAGGGCGTGGCGGCGGAACCGAAAGATGACACAGATGATCTGGTCGCAAAGACACTGCTGATCTCCGCGAAGGAGAAAGAAAGGCTCGTCCTGCTGGAGAAGAAGGGAATTGTAACCATCAGGCCTGTTGCGCTTCCGACGGGCAAGCACCTTGTCGGAAAGAACCTCCATCTCGGATGGCCGGTCGGAAGCAAGGTCGGAAAGACGCTCTTATGCGCCTACCACCAGACGCTGCGGCACCACGGAAAAGGTCCGCGCACGGATGAGACCTCCAGCCGTACGGTAGTTGTGCGTTCGACCGATGGGGGCAAGACGTGGTCCGGGCCAATGGACATGAGGAAGTTCGGGAAGAGCAAGAAGCCGACGGTGCTGGGCTTTGGAAATGCTTTTGGCGTGCTGGGCGATACCGTTTTCCTGGCCGCCGGGTTTGGCCTGTATCGATCTGACGATGAGGGCAAGACGTGGAAACTCATCCCCGACGCCCTGACCCAGGAGCAGACGGGGCACAAGTCAGCGGGCAACTTCGGACCGCGAATGATCATTCACCCGGAAAGGGGCCTGGCGATCCCGACCGGAGTCGCCCGGGCTCCGTATCTCGACATGTTCTACTCGAAAGACAAAGGGGCCACCTGGAAGCACGAGAGAATCAAGCTCGCCGGCGATATCCACCCCCTCGAACCGACGGCGATGTACCATGACGGGCGCCTTATCTTCGTTTCGCGAAACCATACGTTTCCGTTCAAGTGGCATCGGTATCTGAGTATTACCCAGCGGCCTTGCATGATGGTGTCCAACACGGGCTGGTTTCCAATGACTCACCAGAAGCTGACCAACATATCCTCATACCGTTGGCCGGACACGACGGATATCGACTTCAATCCGGTCACGAAGCGTTTCGAGGCGGTTGTCACGAACCGAAGCGGCGGCGCCGAAGCCAATGAAAAGAATGAGAAGCACGAGCAGACGGTAAACCTGTGGTCAATCTCGAAAGAGGACCTCTATGCAGGGCACGCCGACAAGTGGAGGTTTGAAGGAACGCTGCTGCGATTTCGGTCCGGTATGTTGAACACCCGCCCGACAGACATCGACGCGGCGCATCCCGGCGGGGCCGTTATTGACGCGGAAAACGGTGTGCAGCACGTTTTCATTTACTGCGGTCCGTTTTCAACGCCAACGGGCATTTACAGGATCACTCGAACCCTTGACACTGAGAAACTCAACAAGACCATGCGCCAACAAAGCCATGCAAGCGACAAGTGACCCGCACCGTCTTACGGCCCGGTCCGCTCGCGCATGACGCCAGGCATTCGGCCCAGGAAAACACATGAATAGCAAAGCCTGCGGTAGAAGACATTTTCTCAGAGTTCTGACCACCGGCGCGTGCGGTTCGGCGCTGGCCGGCAGCATGCTGGCTCAGCAGATGGCGCCGCCAAAGAAGAGACCGAATATTCTGATGATTGTCGCCGACGACATGAACTGGGACACACCAGGGTGCTTTGGCGGAGCCGCTCCTAAAATCACGCCGAACATCGATAGTCTTGCGGCTGAAGGCATCAGATTTTCGCATGCGTATGTCAACGCTTCGATTTGTACGCCGTCACGGAGCGTGATTCTTACCGGGTTGTTTCCTCACAATAACGGCGTTGAAGGATTTCAACGGATTCGCCCCGGAACGGCGACGCTTCCGGCGATCCTCAACAAGGCCGGATACCTCTGCGGGATCATAGGCAAACCCCTTCGTCAGCAAGAGCTGTTCCGCTGGTCAGTGACTTACAGGTGGAAAGGGGTCGGCGACGAAGACCGCTGGGGACGCGATCCGGGCGTCTACCGACGGTTCGCCGGAAAATTCTTCGAGATGGCCCGGACATCCGGACAACCCTTTTTCCTGATGGCCAATTCCCACGACCCGCATCGCCCCTTCGCCGGCGGAAAGGCGACCCGGAAGCATGACCAGCGGGTTCCAGCTTCGCGCACTTTCCGCGCCGAAGAAGTCCGCGTTCCGAAGTTTCTGCCCGACTTGCCCGCGGTTCGAAAAGAGCTGGCCGCCTATTGCACATCCGTACGGCGATTGGACGATATGGTCGGAGGGGTTCTTGACGAACTGGCAAAAGCGAAGCTCGTTGACAATACCATAGTGATCTTCCTGTCGGATCACGGTATGCCTTTTCCATCCGCCAAATTCAACTGCTATGTCGACGGCATGCGTTCGCCGTGGATTATCAGGTGGCCGGGGCGGATCAAAAAGGCCGCGATTGACCGGACGCATATGATCTCCGCAGTTGACCTGCAGCCCACCATCCTGGAGGCAGTTGGATTGCCCCCCACCCGGGCGTCCGACGGGCGATCGTTCCTGCCGCTGCTGCACGGGCAAACCCAGTCGAATCGTGATTGCGTCTTTACGCAGTTCTACCATATCCATGGGAAAGACGCCTTGCCCATGCAATCAGTGCTGACCAGGGAGTATGCTTATGTCTTTAACCCGTGGTCTAACGGCAAGCGTCGTTTCACGCGATTGGGCGGCGCCGCTTTTGGAGCCATGCAAAAGGCTGCAAAGACCGATGCGGTGATGGCGGATCGCATTCGACACCTGGTGTTTCGAACTGTCGAGGAATTCTACGATCTGCGCGCTGACCCGAACTGTCTCGTTAATCTGCTGAAAGACGCCCCGGACGGCAAGATGCCCGGGGATAAGCGGCGGGAACAGATAGACCTCCTTCGCGGGCGGCTTCGCAAATGGATGGTTCGAGTCAAGGCCCCTGTGCTGGGCGCTTTCGACAATCGGTATCGGCCCGACGCGCTCGAAAAGTTCATGCAAACGTACAGGGCGAAAGCGGCGAGAGAAGTTGAAGCGTTGAAACCATACGAAAAAGCGAACGATTATCGTTTCTAAGCCGAATCCATGATCTCCTTGAGCTTTCGTCGACCGGCGGTGGTCGCCGGCGCGCGGAGAATATTCCACGACATCTCCGGTCCGCACGCCTTGCAATAGCAGTCGCGACGCGGTTTGCGGGCGATGAACATCATTCCGCAATCAGCGCACCGATGCAGGTAAACGTACCTGCGACGCTGCAACTTGACCCTCGCCGTGTCGAGATGGTGCGTAGCGTCGGCGGACATGTTCACCGCGCCCATGAGAGCCTTGAATTCGCGCCCGTGCGGGCGGACCTTGCCATACCGCATCCGCACCGCCAGATGGGCCAGTTCGTGTACCACCGTTACCAGCAGTTCGTCGGGGTAGGCGCGCAGCAGGTGTACGTTAAGCTCGACGCGATTGTCGTCCAGTATCGCCCGCCCAAGCGTGGTACGCAATCGCGGGTTGTAAACGATCGTCACCCTTCGCGCCAGGTCGGGTATCTCCCAGGCCTGCCCGCAGCGATCGGCGATCGCTTTGAGAGTCGCCCGCGCCGGAAGCGGATCGCCAGTCTTCCAGAGGTCCGAAAAATCAAATAGAACGCGGGTTTTACGTGAGCTCATTTCAGCACACCGATCAGATATTTCGACGCCCACAGGCCCGTAAATGCCAGCAGCAATCCGCCGGCGCAATTGCCCAAAACGTTCGCCGCCGCCAAGCCAAAATGGTCGCGACGGATCAGTGAAACGCTCTCCAGGCTGAACGCCGAGAACGTCGTAAACGCGCCCAGAAAACCCGTGACAATCAGTACGCTCAGAAGCCGCATCTTCGGCGAGTCACTTACCTCCCATTGCGCACCGGCGATCAGGCCGATCAGGAACGCTCCGACCAGGTTAACGCACAACGTGCCCCACGGGAACTCCACCCCAAGCCGCCTGGCCGCATGCCCGAGACCATATCGAGACATCGATCCGGCGGCTCCTCCGATAGCTATGCATAACAGTTTGATCATTTGCACGCGCAAATCGCGCCCTGATCGGACGGGAAGAAGTAGTGGCGGCATTGCGGGCAGAGGGACCAGACCGTTACATCGTTGAACCGCGTCTCGGCGGGCATCTCGCCGGCGAATATAGAACGCACCTCTCGGAGGAGTACCGACAGCGGCGCTTGATTCCACGGGTCGCACTCAATGCTGAACGGATGGGGGAACTCCAGCGACAGGAGCTTGGCGACGAGCGCCGGCCAGTCGATCGAACCGTATGGTGGTTGGACGTGAATATCGCGCGTACCGTCATTGTCGTGCAGGTGGAAGGCGATGATCCGGTCCTCGAGCGCGGTTATCGCCTGCTGGATATTCTCGGGTCCGACATTGGCGTGCCCGACGTCAAAGCACACGCTCAGCAGCGGCGTGTCGAACTCGTCGAGGAAGCCCCTGATATCGGCTACGCGGCTGCACAGGTGTTTTGGGAGCATATTCTCCAAGGCCAGTTTCACCCCGGTCTGCTCGGCCACTTCCAGCATCGCCTCGAGCCCGGCGCGGAGATTGTCGGTTCTGGCGTCCAGTTCTGATGCGTCCACGGGCCCGCTGGGATGTACGACCATGCAGTGCGCGCCGGTCAATGCGGCGCGGCGCAGGGCGAGGAGTTGCCTTTCGAGAGCCGCTGCCCGGGCTGAAGGGTCTATGACGGAAATGTCATCGTCGTGGGAGAACGGACCGTGGCAGACATTGATCCGGATACCCGCGGCGGTGAGTCTTTCGGTGTTGGTCTGCACGCCGGTATCGTCGAAATCCAGAAGGAATGACGGGGGCGCTTCGATAATATCAACGCCCTGGTTGCACAAGAGTTCAATCGCCTCGCCCGTTACGTCCGGCGACCACCTGCAGACGGCTAGTTTCATCGGTTGTCCTTTCTCAAGTCCAATCGCAGTCCACCAACGGGCAAAGGATAACCGATAGTTCGCGTCAAATCACGTGTCTTTTGGAGGTTCCTGGTTGGCGCAGGCGTAACGCCGATGCAGACCGTCAGTTCACCGTCGGCGGGGAGACCGGTATGGTCAGGCCCTTTGTGGCGGAGATCTTCGCATCGCGTATCTTTACTGCTTCGTCGAGGTCCCCTTTGGCGGCGGCTTCTTTGATCGCCGCGTCCAACTCGATGATGAGCGCCTGGCGGATATCCTTGAGAGTGAAGCCCAGTTTGGCCTTCAGGTCCTTGAGGCGGCGCTGGTATTCGATTTGGGCGTTATTGGCGTTGGCATCGTATTTTTTCTTGGCGAGGGCGGCCGGACCGGGCTTGAATCTCCACGCACCGGCGGGGCTCGTGCCCGCGGCGCCCGTGCCCGCGGTGGCGGTCTTGGACGGATCGGTTTTCGAGACCTTGACGCAGAAGGTGCAAATTGTCTTCCGCGTGCCTTTGCATCGCGGACAGGAACCGGCGCGCCCCACGCCTTTGCACTTGGCGCAAGGCATCTTCCCGCGGTGATTGATGTCGTTATTCCCGCACGTCGGGCACAGTCCGGCGCGGCTGATCCAGGCGGTTCCGCCCACGCCGCCCAGTTTGATCGAGCAGACGAATCCGGTCCGATCGCATCGCTTGCAGGCTTCGAATATCGGGCGTACGAATATCCCGCCACTGCCTTCGCGCTTCTTACCGATCTGGATCTCCTTTTTGCCCAGGCATTCGGGGCATTTCCGACCCCAGTTACCGCTGCAGGTCGGGCACGCCACGCGCTTCCTACCGAGACACTCGGTGCAATTTGAGTGTCCGCTGGATTTGCAGTCGAGGCATGCCATCAGGCCCGTGCTCCTGCAGTGCGGGCACTTGCCCTTCAGCGGTGCGGTGGTCCGCTTGACCGCAGTAGCACCGCTCTGAAAGCTTTCTGCAAGTGCTATGCGGGTTGCGATGAGACCCTTGAGAGCCTGGGGCGCTCGGGTGAGCGCACGCTTGTATGCCTTTGCGGCCTCGGAGAACTTCCCCCCGTTGCGCAGCGACTCGCCAGTATTGAAGAACGAATTGGTCGACAGGTGGATCCGACTGACCTGCGCCAGTGGTTTGCTTATCTTGTTACCGCGAAAGACAAAAACGATGTTTCCGTTCTGCTCGCCGGTTACCGCGACGTTCCTGTACGACAAGCCGCCAATCTTGACTTCGTCGGACTCCGCCCGGCATGCCAGTACGCCGACAATCAGCAGAAGTATGATACAGGTCTTCTTATTCATCGCTCTCTCACTTTCCTGTAGGCCGCTGCGCGCACGGACGCTCGGGAGCCTCCTTCCCTTCAGGTTCGGATGACTCCATTCACTCTTGTTGTGACACGCTTATCGTTCCCAGCGCCGTGGGGGCACTTCCATGTGCCTGTTACCTATTATTCGGTAAGTATAGCAAAAAAAACCACAAAATTAGCGCCCCAATTTACCTCTTCGCGCCGTCATACGGGTGTCACAATTGGTTTACAACCACAAGTTCCGGGTGCTGGGTTCTTTTTCGACCCCTTCGACTTGGCTCAGCGCGAGCGAATGACAGGTTTGTCGAACGCGCTCGGGCTCTTGCATCCGCGTCCGGTTCATTCGAGAATGACCCTTGGTGACGCCTATGAAGATGAAGAAGACAAGACAGGCCCGTATCGCACCATCTTGCGATGCAGCGGTTAGACCGGTCGACAAGGTCGCCCCGAAGATTCCGATCGAGGTCCACCCGTTCAGTCTGCACGATGTCCGCCTGCTTGGCGGACCGTTCAAGAACGCGATGGATCTCAACGGCGAATACCTCCTGGAACTCGAGCCCGATCGGCTGCTGCATAACTTCCGCAAGTTCGCCGGGCTGAAGCCCAAAGGCAAACGGTACGCCGGATGGGAGAAAGATTCGATCGCCGGCCACACGCTGGGGCACTATCTCTCGGCGTGTTCGCTGCACTATGCGTCTACCGGTAGCAGGAAGCACCTGAAGCGCGTCGATTACATGCTGTCGGAGCTGCGGGCCTGTCAGCAGGCCAACGGTAACGGACTGGTGTTCGGCTTCCCGCGCGGAAAGGAGATCTTCGAGGAACTGGGCGCCGGCGATATCCGCGCCGAGGCCTTCGACCTGAACGGATGCTGGGTCCCGCTTTACAATCTTCACAAGACCTTCGCCGGTCTGCACGACGCTTACGCGCTGTGCGGACGGGCCCTGGCGCTTACGATTTCCCGCGAACTGGGCGACTTCCTGATCGGCGTGTTCGATAATCTCTCCAAGGCGCAGATGCAGTCGGTGCTCAGCGCCGAGCAGGGGGGTATCAACGAATCGTTCGCGGACCTCTACCGCCTGACCGGCGGGAAGAAATATCTCGCGATGGCTGAGCGGATTTATCACGAGAAGGTACTCGGTCCTCTGTCGAGGAAGCGTGACATACTGCCCGGTCTGCACGGTAATACGCAGATACCCAAGGTTATCGGATGCGCCCGCTTGTTCGAGTTGACCGGGTCGGCGAAGTACCGGACGGCCGCGAGCTTCTTCTGGGATACGGTGATCGCCCACCACACTTACGTCAACGGCGGAAATGGCGATAACGAGTATTTCGGCGCTCGCGACAAGCGAGCCAGCCGCCTGGGCTGCACTACCGAAACGTGCAACACCTATAACATGCTCCGCCTGACGCGGTTCCTGTACGGATGGAAGCCCAGGGCGGCGTACTTCGACTACTTCGAGCGGGCGCTGTACAACCACATCCTGGCGTCGCAGAACCCCGAGACGGGTATGACGGTCTACAAGGGCTATCTGTCGATGCCCGGGCGGAAGAGTTTCTGCTCGCCGCTGGGGTCCTTCTGGTGCTGCACCGGAACGGGCATCGAGAATCACGCAAGGTACGGCGAGTCGATCTACTGGCGCGACGCGAAGTCGCTCTACGTGAATCTCTATATCCCCTCGGTGCTGAAGGATACCCGGCGCGGCGTGCGCGTGCGGATGGAAACGGATTTTCCGCTAGGCGACAGCGTCAAGCTCAAGATCACCTGCGACAAGCCGACGAACCTGGCGATCAAACTCCGCCGTCCGAAATGGACCGACAAGGGGATGACCGTTACGGTCAACGGCGCGGAGGTAGAATCCGACGCAAAAGCTGGATCGTATATTACGTTGCAGCGGAAGTGGACCAGCGGCGACGTGATCGGCGTGCGGATGCCCATGTCGCTGCGATACCAGGCCACGCCCGATGCAGCCGATCGCGTGGCGTTTCTCTACGGTCCGATCCTGCTGTGCGCCCCCCTGAGGAAGCGGGCGGACATGCCCGTCCTGGTAACCGCGATAGACGAGTTGCTGGACAATATCAGGTGCGTCAAGGGCAAACCGCTGAGTTTCCGCACCAAGGGCCTGGGCACTCCCCATGACGTGACGCTCCGGGCGCATTACGCGGTCTACAAGAGCCTCTACACCGTTTACATGGACGTGTTTACCAAAGACGGATGGGCCAAGAAGCAGGCCGAATACGAAGCCGAAACCCAGCGCCTCGAAGCCCTCCGCAAACGCACCTGCGACAACATGCGAATCGGCGAGATGCAGCCCGAACGCGATCACAAGTTAAAATCGTCCAAGGCGTCGTACGTCGGGCGATACCTGGATCGCAAGTACCGCGACGCGCGCAGCGGCGGGTTCTTCGACTTCGACATGAAAGTCGATCCCGACAAGCCGATCGACCTGGTCTGCACGTGGTGGTCCGACCGCACGCGCGTGTTCGACATCCTCGTGGACGATCGGAAGATCGCTACCGTGAATACCGACAAGTTGCCCGGAGACCGGTTCGTCGATATCTTCTACCCGATCGACCGGAAGCTCACAAAGGGCAGGAAGAAAGTGCGCGTGCGTTTCCAGGGGGCGAAGAACCACCACGTAGCCCGCCTGTTCGGCTGCAAAACCGTCCTGCGGAAGAAGACGAGATGATTGCCCTTTGGGGCATCGGTTCTTTACCGTACCACGCCGGTCACCCTCCGAGGCGGAGATTTGAGATGTCGGGGAGTTTTCCACTGGTGGGGGGCTTGAGTGCTTCGGCGACCGTGAGTTTCCCTTGGGCGATTTCCGTGCAGATCGTAAGGAGATGCATTTCGCGAAGCATTTTGCTGGGATAGATGCTTTCGACGTGCTTGCGAAGGGTCGCCAGGTCTGCCTGCGAGATGCCCGCGTCTTGGGCGGCCTGGATGTAGTCGAAATATTCGTGCATACAGAGGCGCTCCGGTGGTTCATTATAGCTTGTGCGAGGTTTCTCTGGGGGCGAAAACCCTTTCGCTATGGCGCCGAGGTCCTATTATAATGATATATACGGGTTAACTAACATTCAGGAGAAATCGAATGTCAATTGAAACGCTTCGTCACTGGCTGCTGGTGTGCACGTTGATCAACACTGTAATGCTGTCGTTGTGGGGGGGGATGTTCATTCTCGCCCACGATTGGATCTACAAGAAGCATGGGAAGTGGTTCAAACTGTCGGTCGAGAGGTTCGACGCGATTCATTACGCAGGCATGACGTTCTTCAAGCTGTGCATATTCGTGTTCAACCTCGTCCCGTATCTGGCGCTGCTCTTTGTCTCGTGAAGCGGAGTAGACCAACGGGAGTTTCGATGAAGAAATTGTGCGTATCGGCGCTGCAGGCGGTGGTGCTTGCGGGCGCGGCGACGTTGGGCAATGGCTGCCTGTTCTGGCCGCCTGAGCCCGTTGACGCAAGAGTGCTGAAACTGCCCGCAGATCTGGACAAGCAGTTCAGACGGGCGTTTCCGCATGGAACCATCGAACCTCCCATTCGCCAGAGAACATTCGCCCGCTCGTTAGGGCGCAAGAAAGTAATCTACGTGTTTTGCTTCACGCTGGACCACGCATATCTCAAAGCGATCGTCGACGCCGAGGGCGGTAGAATGACTGTCATCGAGGCCCCCGAAGACATGAAGAACGACCTCGACACAAAAACCGACAAGTAGCCGTGTCGGGTAGTGCCTGTTGGCTGCGGGTTAGTGAAGTTCGATCGGTTCGCCCGCTTCGTATCGACCGGCCACGTGCAGGGCCAGCGAATCGCCCGCTATCCGGCGGTGGGTGGCGATTGCCAGGTCCGGGTGGTTATTCTCGCCGGAGAGGTGTGCAAGGCAGGCCCACTTGAGCTTCGCGCCGGCAGATCGGGCCAGCAGTTCAGCGGCTTCGGTGTTGGACAAGTGCCCGCGGGGTCCGGAGATTCGCTGCTTGAGGAAATACGGATACGGTCCGTCGGCGAGCATTTCCGAGTCGTAATTGCTTTCGATAATCACCGCGTCCAGCGTCGCGATCAGTCGGGTGAGCCCGTCGAAGACGTGCCCGAGATCGGTCAGGATCCCCAGCCTCCGTCGCCCGTCGTCCACCACGAACGCTACTCCATCGGTCCCGTCGTGCGGTGTGGGGATCGTCTCGACGGTAACGCCGTTGAACTTCAGCGTGTCTCCGGCGGCGAAATGGCGAACGTCGTCGAGGCGTCCGATGGGGCGGTGGATCTGCGTGGCTTCCAGAGTGGGCGGCGTGATGTAAAGGGGCAGTTTGAACTTCCGCTGGTAAATCCCCGCGCAGGCGATATGGTCTCCATGATCGTGCGAGATCAGCATGGCGTCGACGTCGCGAATATCCCGGCCCGATTGCCTGAGTCGCTGCTCGGCGCGTTTGCCTGAGATTCCCGCGTCGATCAGGAGCCTGATCTTCGGGGTCTCCACGTAGATGCAATTACCATTGCTGCCCGACTGGAGAGAAATAACTTTCATGGGACCATTCTAGCGACCCGGGGCGCAATTCGAAAGGCTTGCGGTGTCAACCGCAAGCCTTTCGGTTCCCTCGACGGTCCAACAGACGTTAACACAAGAATGCGAAGGGCGATGCAATATTCTCTTGTCTATTTAATCGTAACCGTTCAGGCGGGGCCTCAGACGCTCAGTTGACCTCGCCAGGCTCTGTT
>CAZSLS010000119.1:0-19950 GCA_964607575.1 uncultured Planctomycetaceae bacterium
GAAGGTTTCGTGCTACGCTCCGATCCCCATCCGCCCGAGGCGCAAGCCCCCGGCGCTGCCGCCGGTCTCGCAACCGGGCAGCGGTCTGACCACCGGCGTGTTCATGATCCAGGACGTCCACCGCAGCACCGAAAACATACCCGTCGGCACGGTCAAGTTCGTTCGGGTCAATCGCATTCACAGCCAGCCCGCCGCCGACAAACCGGCGCTGACCCACGCCAGCGGCCAGGAGATTCTCAAGAGCATCGTCGGTACGGTCCCGGTCGGCGCCGACGGGGCGGTTGCATTTCGGGCTCCGGCGGGCATGCCCCTGCAACTCCAGGTTCTCGACGCTGACGGTCTGGCGGTGATGACCATGCGCTCCAGCGTGTATCTCCAGGGTGGAGAGGTAAGCGCGTGCGTGGGCTGTCACGAATCCCGCAAGGATACGCCCGCACTGCAGGCCGTCCCCGGAAGATTGAAAATACAAACCCTCACGCCGCCCTACGGTCCGAAGTATCCCGGCGGACTTAGCTTCGCCAGAACGGTCCAACCGGTGCTCGACCGACACTGCATCTCGTGCCACGGACTGAAAACCAAGCCCGACGGGAAGCTGTCGCTTATTGGCAGGCGAACGCGCTTCAACGCCGCATACGACGCCCTGATCAAGACAAAAGGCCTGGTCAAAATGGCGATCGGGAACAGGGAAACTCACTACTCCAAACTGAAAGACTACTACGCCCACGCCGGCAAGCTCGCGGGGATACTGCTGAAAGGGAAACACACCAAGCACATCAAGCTCGACCGGGCGAGCTTCCAGCGGATCGTCGACTGGATGGACCTCAACGTCCAGTACTTCGGCGACTATTCGTACAATCGACCCGAGCAGCGTCCGTTCGATGCCGCAGGCGTTAAGAAGCTGCGGACGCACGTGGGTGAACTGTTCGGCGACAAGCTCTCGGCCCAGCCGATAGAAGCGCTGGTCAACGTTGCCCTGCCGACGTCAAGCCGCATCCTGAAAGCCCCGCTGGCGGTCAGCGCGGGCGGATGGGGGCAGATCGCCAAAGGCGGTTGGAAGAGTACTGAGGCGCCCGGATATCGTAAGATGCTTAAGCTTATCGAAGGCGCAATCGCGCCTCTGAAGCAAGAGGATATAGACGGAACCTGCGCCCGGGAGAAATGCGTTTGCAGAAGCTGCTGGGTGAGAAAGCTCCGCACCGCCAGAATTGCTGAAGGGCGGAAGTGATCGGATCTCGTCGGACTGGGGTCAGTCCCCAGGCGTGATCTCTATCAACGGCTTGTTGAATTCTGCGCTAAACTGCTTGAATCGGACGTTTGCGCGCTGTCTGTCAAGACGATTCAGATTGATTCAAGACCCCGCGTTTGTCTTGTGGCTGGCAAGTTGCTCCGGGGACATCCACGCGGGCAACGGATGAAGCCCGAAGACGTCGCTGAGAATCCTCGTGATCATTCCTATCGAATTGACGCCTCCCTCACAAGTCAAGACTCATGCGGCTACAAGAATCAGAGTGGTTGAGAATAGACGCAGAATCGGTCGCGGAGCGAATGCAAGAGGCTTGACGGCGGTTTGATGGAAAGTTTTTCGATCGCGCCTGAGATCTAGATGCGATTGCCCTGCCAAGAGAGGCGACGAAGCTTGTAGAATGGAACTTGAGAGCTACAATAGTGGGGCTGCATACCGCAGTTATAAGGAACCGATAAACACATGGATTACTACCCAGGGCGCCTGACACGTTTGATCGTTCTCGCTGCATTAACCCTCATTCCCGCGTCGGGCGCAATGTCCGACGACTGGCCCACCTATCGGCGCGATAACCAGCGCACCGCCATATCGGGCGAGACACTCACCGCCCCGCTGTCGGTCGAGTGGGTTTTTTCGCCACGCCACGCCCCGTCCCACGCCTGGGGAGACCCCCAGCCAATCGTGGTGGAAGGTAATCTCGAACTGCCCAGAATGCGTTTCGACGACGCATTCCACGTCGCGGCGGTCGGAGATTCGATCTACTTCGCCTCGTCGGCAGACAACAAGGTCTACTGCCTCCATGCCCCCAGCGGGCAGATCCGCTGGGAGTTCTTCACCAACGGGCCCGTGCGCCTGGCGCCGACCGTATCGAAAGGGAAGGTCTACGTCGGCTCGGACGACGGGAAGGTCTACTGCCTCGACGCCCGCAGCGGAAGCGTCGTCTGGACATTCCAAGCCGCCCCGAGCAACAGGCTCGTGCTGGGTAACGGAAAGATGATCTCGCTCTGGCCGGTCCGCACGGGCGTGGTGGTCGACGGCGATATCGCGTACTTCGGTGCGGGCGTATTCCCCGCCGAGGGCACGAGCCTCTACGCCGTAAACGCAACCAACGGGAAACTCATCTGGACCAACGACGGGTTCGGTAAGGGCGGGCTGGGCAGCATTTCGCCGCAGGGATACATGGTGGCATCGAAGGACCGCCTGTTTGTGGCGTCGGGGCGAGGCATGCCCGCCACCTTCGAACGCAAAGACGGTAAGTTCGTCAGGCACTCGAAGTTCATCTGGCGCCGCGTGGGGCTGTTCGGAGGCACTTACAGCGTGCTGGCCGGAGATATGCTGTTCAACGGAACCGAGCGGATGCTCGGGATCAAAGCCGACACGGGCAAGCTGGAGATGTCCGAGGAGGCCCTGAGGCTCGTTATCGACAAGGATATCGCCTACATACTCAGCGGCGCCCAAGTGGTGGCGCTGGACCGCAAGGACTGGACAAAAAAACGCGGATCCCAGAAACTCTACAGTGCGGGGCAGAGGATCAAGGGACTCGAAAGACGAATCGCCCGCGACAAATGGCTTCGCAAACCGGGCATCCCGACCAAGAGCCAGCAGTCCGCCATGAAGAAGTACATCAAGCGGCGGGCCGACGAGCAAAAGGTATGGGACGCTTCGGTGAAATGGCGGGCGAAATGCACGCACTCAGGGGCGATGGCGCTGACGAAGAAACTGCTGTTCACCGGCGGGAAGAACTCTGTGGCCGCATTCGATATCGCCTCGGGCAAGTCCGTCTGGTCAACCAGAGTGGACGGTAAGACCAAAGGCCTGGCCGTCGCCAACGGGCGACTCCTGGCCAGCACGGACACCGGTAAGATATACTGCTTCGTCCCGGGCAAGGGAGGCAAGGACCTGAAGATAGCCCAGAAAGCCGACTTCAGCATCTTCCCCACCGGCGGGTCATCACATCCCAGCGAAGCGCTGGCCGAGGAACTCATCAAGGACTCGGGAGCCAGGAGGGGTTACGGGCTGGTCCTCGGGGGCTCGGGCTCGGAGCGATTGGCATTTGAACTCGCCAAACGCAGCGCCCTGATGATCTACGTGGTCAATCCCGACGCCAAGGCGGCGGCGGAGGCCCGAAAGAAGCTTTCGGTTGCGGGAATGCACGGCGCAAGGGTCACCGTGCTGACCGGGCGGTTGGACGCCCTGCCCTTCAGCGACTACTTCGCGAACATCATCGTTTCGTCGGAGGCGACCACGCCGGCAAGCGAAGTACTCCGCATGCTCAAACCTTGCGGCGGCGTGGCGTACCTGACCAGGCTGGACAAGACAAAACTCACCGCCTGGTCCAGAGCGATGCAAAAGGAACTCTCGGGCCTCGGGGAAAACGCCACGACGATAGCGAAGACCAGCTCGGGCGTCAAGGTCACGCGCGGCGCCCTGAATGGCGCGGGCAGTTGGAAGCACGAATACGCCGAACCGGGCAATACCGGTTGCGGCGACGACCAGCTCGTCAAGGGCCAAATGGACCTCCTGTGGTACGGAGAACCGGGCCCGGGTCGCATGCCAAGCCGCCACGCTTCGGCCGCGGCGCCCCTGGCGTTCGACGGGCGGATGTTCGTACAGGGGAAGTATGTCATCATGGCATACGATGCGTACAACGGTATCCTGCTGTGGAAACGCGACATCGCCGGAGCGATACGCCTGGGCCTGAAGACGAAGGTTTCCAATCTGGCCGGCGGAATGGGCAGCCTGTTTGTCGCGACCAAAGACAAGTGCCTCCGCCTCGACGCGGAAACGGGGCGAACGCTGCGAACGTATGAACTCGAGCGGACCGACAATAAGGAGCCCGACACCTGGGACTACATCGCCTGCGTGGGCAAGACGCTCTACGGCAGCCGGAACTCAAACCGCATCTTCGCCATTGATATCGAGACGGGCAAGTTCAAGTGGCGGCACGACGCGTCCAGCATCATGACAGTCACCATCAGCATCGGAGACGGACGCCTCTTCTACGTCGACCGGAACGTCACCGATGCCCAGAAAGAAGAGGGCCTCAAGGGCATATCCGACAAGGCCCGCCTAGACTCGCGAGGAAAGCCCGTACCCCCGGACGTTCGACTTGTCGTCTGCCTCAACGCCGCCACCGGAAAGGTCCAATGGACCAAACCGCTCTACGTCGCCGACTGCATACCGAAGGTTACCAAGGCCCACGGCGACGTGACTATGATGTACTCCAACAACGTGCTCCTCCTGGCCGGTCAACCCTGGAACGGACACTTCTGGCGGGAATTCTTCTCGGGCGGATTCTCGCGGCGAAGCCTGATCGCGCTGGCGGGCGATAGCGGGAAGATGCTATGGTCCGGGCATAAGGGATATCGCAGCCGACCGTTGATCGTCGGAGACCGCGTTATCGCCGAACCGTGGGCGCACGATCTGCGTACGGGCGTCGAGAAAACCCGCAACCACCCGATAACGGAAACCACTGCCAAGTGGCAGTTTGCGCGCCCGGGGCATCATTGCGGGAACATCGCGGCCTCACCGAACGTCCTGTTCTTCCGTTCGGGAACAGCCGGCTACTACGACCTGGAAAGTGACTCCGGTACGGTACATTTCGGCGGTCAGCGCCCGGGATGCTGGATCAACTGCATTCCCGCCAACGGGCTGGTCATGATGCCCGAGGCGAGTTCCGGATGCGTCTGCCCCGTCGCGATTCAGTGTACAACCGTGTTCGTGCCCCGGAAAGCGGGCAGGAAGTGGGGAATGTTCAGCGCGCCGGGACCGATGACACCCGTCAAACGCCTTGGCGTGAACTTCGGCGCACCGGGCGACCGGAAAGACTCCGACGGGAAGATCTGGCTGGGGTATCCGCGCCCCTTCAGGGGTAGGCTCGTAATGGATCTCAAGATCGACGCGAAGTTGCTCGAGGACGGCAGGTACTTCTCACGCAACGCCGACTTCCTGAAGATCGACGACACTCGCGCCCCGTGGATATACGCATCCGGCGTGCGGGGGATTACGAAATGCAAAATCCCATTGCTCGCCAAGAACGACAAGGCCCAGAAGTACACTGTCCGGCTCCACTTCGCCGAACCCGACGGAGCAGCGCCCGGCAAGCGAATCTTCGACGTCTTGCTGGAAGGGAAGCCCTGCCTGAAGAAATTCGACATCGCCGCCGGCGCCAAGGGTGGACGGATAATCAAGGAATTCCGCGGGGTGAATGTCACCGGATCGCTTACAATAGAACTCAAACCCGCCGACCTGACCGAAGAGGGAACCAGCAAGTTTCCGCCGGTGATTTCCGGTATCGAAATGATCGTGGAGTAGGAGCGATAGTAATACCATGGTTGAACGTTCGACTATCCTTGCCTGTTTTGCATTCGCACTTGCGTCTGCCCTTGCCTCGGCGGCTGACGGGCCGGTTGATGGGCTGATCGGCGACCTCAGCAAAGACGATACCGCTCCCGCGCCCGACGAGTCGCAAAAAGTCGTCCACCGCACCGCCGTCGACAAAACCGGTGTGCGTACGACGGACATCACCCTCAGCAACACCGCCCAGAAAGCCATCCCGATAAACGGAGCTATCCTCGGACGATGGGTCTTCGAGATATCCTCAGCCCGCAAGGCCCAAAAATACCGCCCGCTGGTCTGGCGAAACGCCCAGTGGTACGGCTCGACGTATTGGATGGGACCGGACTGGACGCGAGTGGGCAAAGATTGGCATCATCCGGGCACTAACACGCCGTCGGTCCGATGCTTCCGGGCGCCCGCTGCGGGACGAATAACCATCACCGGACGAATCTACAAAGCCGACACCGGCGGCGGCGATGGCGTGAATCTGTTCGTCCGACACAACGCCGAGACCCTCTGGACCGGACAAATCGCCGCTAAAGACACCAAGGGGCTCGAACCCAAGCTCACACTGACTGTCGCAAAAGGCGATGCGATCCGCTTCGTCGTCCACAAACGCGGAGCGATACCCTTCGATACCACCCACTGGGACCCGATCATAACGTACGCATCAGGAAAGATTTACCAAGCGTCAAAAGGTTTTGTCGCTGGAAAGGGAAAGTCAGACTGGTCCTGCGAAATGCAAATGGACGCGGGGCGAAAAATGGGCCTCCCGCGAGTACATGCTTTCGGAGGCGACTTGGCGCTGCTGGACGCGGCGCCGCTGGAGAGTAAGGCGGTGACCCTGTCGCAAGAGCGAGGGCATCTGCCCGGGTTCATCATCGCCGACGGAACCAACGAGAGCGGAGTCGTCTTTGCGGTGTCTCCCAAGTCGTTCTGGCAGTTCGACGTGGTGCGGACAAAATCCGGGAACCTCGACGTGACTCTGGTCCTCGAAGGGATCAAGCGGAAGCTCGAAGCCGGCGGGTCGATGAAAGCCCCGCGGGTCGTGATGGCGCCGTATCGAGGTGGGTGGCGGACGGGAGTCAAACGCCTCGATCAGCTACTGAGCGCAAGGAAGGAAATCGCGGTAAGTTTCGCAGACGCCCACGCACGCATGAGCGGCGCGGCTACCGATCGATCGGAGCTGCAGCTCTGGACGATGCTCCAGCTCGATTGGAAAAGGCAGGACGGAACGGACCTCAAAACCGCAACGAAAAAGCATCTCGCCCTGGCAAGGAAACTCCTGGACGATCTCCGAATCGATCGACCGAAAAACTTCCTTGCCGCTGAAGCCAAGCTCCTGGACCAACTAACGGAGAACGACTACCTCCGCGTGCGATGGCTCAAACGCCATATTGCGCTATCCAACCCGCTAATGGACTTCGGAGAGCTGTTGTTCTGCAAACGCGCGCCGACTTCGTACAGCCACCTGGTGATGCAATATTTCGGCTGGCGGGCGAGAGCGGGCGGAGGGTTGTTCGTGCTGAAGAACCCGGGACATTCGCTGGCTGTACGCGACATCTTCGACGGTAAGCTCGAAAGCGGAAACGTCTTGGCGCCACGACTGAACTACGACGCGAAAAAGATCGTATTCTCCTTCGTCCCCTGCGACGATAAAACACCAGTCGCCGAGCGATACTACAACATATGCGAAGCCGCCATCGATCCGAAAACCGCATACGCGTCCGGGGCAAAAAGCCTCAGACGCCTGACCAGCGGACCCTACGAACACCTCATGCCAACTTACCTGCCCGACGGGGGAATCGCATTCAGCTCCACCAGACGACGCGGATACTCGCGATGCTTCGGCGGGCAGTTCGGGACCAAGTGGCACGTCTACACGATCCATCGAATGGGCGCCGACGGGCGGAACCTGACCACCCTGAGCTACCACGACACAAACGAATGGTTCCCCGCGGTCGCAAACGACGGTCGCATCCTCTACTCCCGCTGGGACTACATCGACCGCGACGCGGTAACCCACCAGAACCTCTGGTCGATGAGACCCGACGGTACGAATCCCCTGGCGGTCTGGGGAAACGCCACGCCAAAACCCCACTGCACCTTCCAGATCCAACCGATACCCAACAGCAACAAGATCGCCTTCACCGCTTCGGCGCATCATTCGATAACCGCGGGGTCCATCGTGGTCGTCGACCCATCGATCGCTCGCGACGGTATGGAGGCGCTGACGCGGATCACGCCGGAGGTCCCCTTCCCCGAGGCTGAGGGCAGGGCAATCCGCGAGTACTACGCAGCCCCCTGGCCGCTGTCGGAGAAGTACTTCCTGACGGCATACAGTCCCGTTCCGCTGGTCTGGGAACCGGGCGCCAATCCGGTAAACGCGCTGGGCCTGTACCTTATCGACTCGTTCGGTAATCGCGAGTTGATCTACCGCGACCCCGAGATTTCCAGCACCAACCCGTGCCCGCTGCGACCGCGCAAGCGCCCGCAGTTGGTCACCGGAAACCTACCGAAGAATCCCCCACAGACCGGTGAGGTCATGATGCGAGACGTCTACCGCGGACTCGGCAAGATCAAACGCGGGACCGTAAAACAGTTGCGAATCGTCCAGATACTCCCCAAAACCACCAACCTCAACGACCGCCCCGCCGTCGGACTCGCGCAAGAGGAAAACGCCCGCGCGATCCTCGGTACGATCCCGGTCGAAGCCGACGGATCGGCGCGATTCATCGTCCCGGCGTGCAAGCCCATACTCTTCCAGGCGCTGGACGCCAACGGCCTGGCGGTGCAGACCATGCGATCGCTCACATACCTCCAACCGGGCGAAAGCGTTTCCTGCATCGGATGTCACGAACCGTTCGATTCGGTCCCCGCGACCGGACGAACAATCGCAATGAAACGCAAGGCCTCACAGATCGACCCGGGCAAATTCGGCGGCGAAACGTTCTCGTTCATGCGACTGGTCCAACCGGTACTCGACAAACACTGCGTCGAGTGTCACCCGGGCACAAAGACCAAGAAGAACATCGACCTGACATCCACTCCGCTCAGAAACTTCACCAGGTCATACTGGTCGCTCTGCGGTGACAGGAACTTCTGGGGAACCAGAACCAATCCCAAGAACGCCAGAGAAGCACTCGTACCCCGCTTCGGCGCCCGCAACATCATCCAGATAACGCCGCCGGGCGGAATGTACGGTTCACCCGGAAGCCGCCTGATAAAGCTGCTCCGCGACCCCAAAGGACACTACAAAGTCAAGCTGTCGGGAGACAACATCCGACGCATCGCCGCATGGATCGACTGCAACGCAACTTTCTATGGCGTCTACGACCCCAAAGCCCAGGCCCAACAGCTCAAAGGCCTGAAAGTGCCCATGCCCGAAATCCAGTAACGACCGGGAGAACGCGGTTATGATCGACGAGTGGGATTTAACGGCTACTAATCTGCATCGCATTTCGGGGCGTCAGTACGAGGTGGCGGTACTGCCCGTCGGCGCGATCGAACCGCACAACCGCCACCTGCCCCAGGGACAGGATTTTCGCCATACCACGCATGTCGCCCGCGAGTCCTGCCGCCTGGCCTGGGACGAGTGCGAATCGGTGATCTGCCTGCCCGCCCTTCCGTATGGGGTCGACTGCAACCTGATGGCCTTCCCGTTGGCGATCCACGTCTCCCAAACCACGCTCGACGCGATGGTCCGCGAGATCATCGAATCGCTGAGGGCTCATGGGATCCGCAAGATCGTGATCATCAACGGGCACGGCGGAAACGATTTCACCCCGCTGATCCGCCAGATCCAGTGCGACATGGACGTCCACGTGTTCCTGTGCGACTGGTGGACCGTGGGACGCGACAAGTACGACGAAATATTCGACAGGCCCGACGACCACGCCGGGCAGTTGGAGACGTCGGTGGCCCTTGCGCTTTTTCCGGAACTGGTCGAACCGGACGTCGCCGGATCGGGCCAAACCCGCGAATACCTCTTCGAGGCTCTCCGCGAGGGATGGGTCAAAACCAGCCGCCGCTTCGACCGCCTCAACGATCACTGCGCCTCGGGCGATCCGACGGGCGCGACAGCCGAGCGGGGCGAGGCGTATCTGCAACTCGTCTGCGAGCGGATCAGCAGCTTCCTGGCGGAACTCGCCACTGCGCCAATAGACGAAACGTTCCCGCATAAGTAACTCTTGTATCGGCGCCCTATCGGAGGATAACCTGTGGTAATGGACATCCGCCTGAGACCCCGGCGGGCACGAGGAAAGGTAATACCAGATGACATCCAATCGCATATCACGACGTGAATTCCTGAAAACCACCGCCGTGGGAACAGTGGCAGTCGGTGCGGCGATGGCGCTGCCGATGGTGCTCCCATCGTCGGTTTTCGGGGCTGCAGCGCCCAGCAATCGCGTGACGATCGGCTGTGTCGGCGTGGGAAGGATGGGCAGGGGCGATCTCGGAGGGATCATGCGAGTCAGCGGCGTGCAGGTGCTTACCACCTGCGACGTCGATGCCAACCGGGCCAAGAACGCCGCCCAGATGGTGGACCGCTATGGCAAGACCAAGGGCTGCAAACCGTGCGGTGATTTCAGGGAAGTCGCCCACCGGGACGATATCGACGCCGTCCAGGTCGCCACACCGGACCATTGGCATATCCTTCCGGCGCTCGAGGCGGTGCGGAACGGTAAGGACGTATTCGTCCAGAAGCCGCTCAGTCTGACAATCGCAGAAGGCAGAGCCCTGTCCGACGCGGTCGCCCGATACGGGCGAATCGGTCATATCGGCAGCCAGCAGCGATCAGACTCCCGCTTCCGCCACGCATGCGAACTCGTCCGCAATGAGCGAATCGGAAAGCTGGTGAGCGTAAAGGTCGGCTTCGGGATAGACCCGGGCACAACGGTCCAGCAGACGATGCCCGTACCGGCGAATCTCGACTACGACATGTGGCTCGGACCGGCGCAGTGGAAGCCTTACACCGAGAAACGCGTGCATCCCCAAAGAGGTTACGGCCGTCCGGGATGGTTGAGGATATCCGACTACGGCGCCGGTATGATAACCGGTTGGGGCGCGCACCACATGGACATCGCCCACTGGGGCATGGGTATGGAAGCGAGCGGACCGATCGAGATACAGGGCACCGCGGAATTCCCCACCGACGGGATATGGGACGTCCACGGGCGGTTCAGCATCGACTATGTCTACCCCGGCGGGATACCGCTGAACTGCGCCGATACGCGCCAGAACAAACAGGGCGTCATGTTCGAGGGCACCGAAGGATGGGTTTACGTGAGGCGCGGATTCATCGACGCCAATCCAAAAACGCTGCTGAAGTCAGTAATCGGACCCGAAGAACTCCACCTCTATCGCAACTCGAACCACAAACAGAATTGGATCGACGGTATCAGGTTGCGAAAGAAGACCGTAGCGCCGATCGAAAACGGACACCGTTCCTGCACCGCCTGCCTGCTGGGCGATATAGCGATGCGAACCGGACGCAGGCTCAAGTGGGACCCGGCGGCCGAACGATTCACCAACGACGAACAGGCCAATCGCATGATCGATAGACCTATGCGGGGACCGTGGCGTCTATAATCCGACGGGAATGAATGATATGAACATGAGAGTACGTATTCTATGCATACTGCTGGCGATGGGGGTTGCTGCGGCAGCGACCGCCGGGAAGAAGGCCCCCCCTCCCCTCGCCGGAGTCACCGCACCGCCCAAAGACGTCGTGAAGTCACTCAAGCTCGATCCGTTCTACAAGAAGTACATCAGCGCCTGCGGTATTGCGGTGATCAGTTCGGACAAGGTTTCCGACTACGCGCTGCTGGAGGCGGCGTATCTGATCAACCATATGCTCGAGGGACGCGACGATATCTGCAAGGCCATGATCGCCAACAAGGCGCGCATGGTCATCATGGGCACAGACGAGTTCACCACCGACATCCCCGAACACAGCAAGCTGAAGCCCAAGGGTTTCTGGGACAAGCGGGCAAGAGGTCTGGGGGGCATGCCCCGCCGTCCGGCCACCAGTTGCGGCGAGGAGAATCTGCTGCGATACAAGGGCGACCCGTACATCACCGAGAATATCCTCATACACGAGTTCGCCCACGGGATTCATCACCTGGGCCTCAATTTCGTCGACAAGACGTTCGACAAGAGGCTCGACAAAATCTACACCAGCGCGATGAAAAAAGGTCTGTGGAAGGGCAAGTACGCCGCCGGAAACCGCGCCGAGTATTGGGCCGAAGCCGTGCAGTCGTGGTTCGACACAAACCGCAAACCCGATCACGACCACAACCACGTCGACACGCGCAAGGAACTCAAGGAATACGACCCCGACCTGGCCAAACTCGTCTCCGAGGTATTCGGCGACAAGCCATGGAAATACGTCCGCCCCTCAGATCGCAAGCAGCCCGGACACCTCAAGGGTTACGATCGGTCCAAGGCCCCCACCTTCTCCTGGCCGCCACGAGTGCGTAAAGCCTGGAACGAGTACCGGGCCCGGAAAAAAGGCGCCGGCAAGAAGAAGTAGCCCACGCTTATAATCCCCACTCTTGTACACATATCTTGGGGACTGTTGAAAGGAATAGAATTCTGTTTCTATTCTGCAAGAACAGTCCCCGCCCCAAAACATACGAAATGCGATTATTATGATAAAAACCCTTTCCCATTATAAAAACAATTCATTTTCAGGGAATCTCAACGCTTAGCCGTATATTGACCCGCGGCCATGGGCGCGGTATAATGCTTGATTCCGCACCCATGGCTGAAAAGAAGAAGACAACCCGGAAGACCGCAAAGAAGGCATCGCGCAAGTCCGCCAAGCGTGCCAAGAAGACCTCTCGCGCCAAGAAAACCGCCGCAGTCTCTACCGGGGCGGTGAAACCCCGCGAGATCATGATTGTCGGGGCCAGACAGCACAATTTGCGCAACGTTGACGTACGCATCCCTCGCGACAAGCTGGTGGTGATAACGGGCCTGAGCGGATCGGGAAAGAGTTCCCTGGCGTTCGACACGATCTACGCCGAAGGGCAGCGGAAGTACGTCGAGAGCCTTTCGGCGTACGCGAGACAGTTCCTCGAGCAACTGACCAAACCGGATGTCGAGCATATCGAGGGCCTGCCCCCCACCGTCGCCATCGAGCAGCGTGGAGGCAGCAGGAATCCGCGGTCCACCGTGGCGACTACCACCGAGATATCGGACTACCTGCGGTTGCTTTTTGCACGGGTGGGCGATCCGCACTGCTGGACCTGCGGGCGCCCTATAACCAGCCAGACCGTCAGCCAGATGGTAGATGCGATCATGGCGATGTCCCAGGGCATGAAGTTCATGGTGCTGGCGCCGATAGTCCGCGGGCAGAAGGGTCAGCACAGCGAGTTGCTGCGTCACGTTCGCCGTGAAGGGTTCGCCCGCGTGCGAATCGACGGACGGATTGTAGACCTGCGGGAAATGGTCGAGATCAAGGGCAACAAGAACAAGAAGCACTCGATCGACGTGGTGGTGGACCGCCTGATACTCAAAGAGACCGTTCGCATCCGCCTGTCGGACAGCCTCGAAACAGCGCTGAATCTCGCCGGCGGGCTGGTGACTATCTCGCACGAACCGTCAGACAAACCCGCCTCGAAGAAGCCCGCGCCCACCGAAGATCCGGACAACCCGTACGCTCACTGGACCGATCGCCTCTTCAGCGCCACCTACGCCTGCCCGAAACATCCCGAATCCAACCTTCCGGAACTCGCCCCGCGAATGTTCAGTTTCAACAGCCCCTACGGTGCATGCGAAGCCTGCGACGGGCTGGGCACGATACTGGAATTCGATTCGGACCTGATCGTACCGGACAAGAGCATCTCGCTGAGCCAGGGCGCCATCGACGCCTGGCGCCACGGCGGAAAGCGAATGAACATCCTCTACAATCGCATGGTTCGACGGTTCTGCAGGCACTACAGCGTACCGGCAAACGTACCGTGGGAAAGCTTGTCCGACGAGGTGCGAGATCTCCTTCTGCACGGCGATCCGAACGGAAAATACGAGGGCGTAATACCCAATCTCACCCGCAGGTGGCAGAACACCGACAGCGAATTCGTAAAAGCCAAACTCCACTCGTATCTTTCGGAACATCCTTGCACGCAGTGCGGCGGGGCGAGGCTCCGCGCCGCTTCGCTTGCGGTGACCATAGACGGTAAGAACATTCACGACGTCACGGCTATGAGCATCGCCGAAGCGAAGGAGTTCTTCGAGTCGCTGGCGCTCGATGCCGAAAAGACCCAGATCGCCGAGATGATCGTGCGCGAAATACGCCATCGCCTGGACTTCCTCGTCGGAGTCGGATTGGACTACATCTCGCTGAGCAGGAAGTCGGCGACTCTTTCCGGCGGCGAGGCCCAGAGGATCCGCCTGGCCACGCAGGTCGGCAGCGGGCTGGTCGGCGTCTGCTACGTCCTCGACGAACCGACGATCGGACTGCACCAGAAGGACAATCAACGTCTCATCGGCACGCTGGAGCACCTTCGCGACATCGGAAATACGGTGATAGTCGTCGAACATGACGAAGCGACGATCCGCAGCGCCGACCAGGTGATCGACATGGGACCGGCCGCCGGAAGGCACGGAGGGCGGGTAGTGGCGCAAGGCACGCCGGACGAGATCTGCGCGACCGACGAATCCGTTACGGGCAAGTACCTTTCGGGTCAGATGGAGATCGAGCCCCCTGCCCGGCGGCGGCGCCTGACGCGGAAACGCAGTATCGAACTGCGGGGCTGTCGCGAGAACAATCTCAAGGATCTTACGGCGGTGTTCCCCCTGGGCGGGATTCTCTGCGTTACGGGGGTCAGCGGTTCGGGCAAGAGTACGCTGGTGAACCTGACGATGCTTCCGGCTTTGAAACGCCGGGTGCAGGGGAGCAAGGATCGCCCGGGACAATTCGACAAGATCCTCGGAACGGGCAAGATCGACAAGGTGATCCAGATCGACCAGTCTCCGATCGGGCGCACGCCCCGGAGCAATCCGGCGACTTACACGAGCGTGTTCGATTCGATCAGGCAGCTTTTCGCCAAGACGCGGGAGGCCAAGATACGCGGATACAAACCCGGTCGGTTCAGCTTCAACGTCAAGGGCGGTCGCTGCGAAGCCTGCCAGGGACAGGGGACCAAGCGTATCGAAATGCACTTCCTGCCCGACGTTTACGTCACGTGCCAGGAATGCAAGGGCGCGCGATACAACCGCGAGACCCTCGAAGTTCGCTACAAGGGCAAGAATATCGCCGACGTGCTTGCGATGCGTATCGAGGAGGCGCTGGGGTTCTTCGACGCCTTCCCGAAGATCAAGCAACTGCTCAAGGCGCTCAACGATGTTGGTCTGAGTTACGTCGAACTGGGGCAAAGTTCAACTACGCTGTCCGGCGGTGAGGCCCAGCGCGTGAAACTCGCCAGCGAACTGGGCAAGACTGCAACCGGGCACACGCTTTACGTGCTGGACGAACCGACCACGGGCCTGCACTTCGCCGATATCCACAACCTGCTGAACGTGTTGAACCGCCTGGCCGACATGGGCAATACGATTATCATCATCGAACACAACCTCGACGTGGTGAAATGCGCCGACTGGATTATCGACCTGGGCCCCGAAGGCGGCGACGCCGGCGGGGAAATCATCGCCCAGGGAACCCCCGAACAGATCGCCGCGTGCAAGAATTCGTACACCGGTCAGTTCCTGTCCAGATACCTGCCGAAGTCAAAACGCAAGCGGTAACGACAGATCGAGGCGCTTATCAGGAAGTTTTGCTTGCTCTCAAGCGCCAGATGGGTATAGTGTCTCGTTCCGTTTTGCATGAGGTCCCGGCGGTGATACCCATGATATGACGCGGGTCCGGTCCGGACCGATTTGGAAGGTATGTTTATTAGAAAACCCCTTCGGGAGACAGATTATGCCGGCTTCTAAAGTAGAGAACATTAGAAACATCGTACTCCTCGGTCACGGCGGCTCGGGTAAGACCACCCTTGGTGAGGCCATGCTGCACGAAACCAAGGTCACCAGTCGATTGGGTTCGGTGGACGATGGTACGAGCCATCTGGACTACAGCGACATCGAGAAGGACCGCAAGCACTCGATAGACCCGGCGATGGCGTTTTTCGATAGCGCCGGAGCGACGATCAACATCATCGATGCTCCGGGCTATCCGGACTTCATCGGCGGGGCAATCAGCGCATCGGGCGGAGCGGATATCGGCGTAATTGTCATTTCGGCGCCGGCGGGTATCGAAGTAAACACCCGCCGAATGTTCAAGCTCGCCCAGACGAACAAGATGTCCATAGCACTCATCGTCAACAAGATCGACGCCGAGAACGTTGACATCGAACGCCTCCTGAGCCAGATCACCGAGACGTTTGGGGCGGCGTGCAAACCGATGAACCTGCCGGCTGATGGAAACACATCCGTCATAGACTGCTTCGCAAACGATACCGGCGACAGCGATCTGGGAGACGTCGCCGACGCTCGCACCGAACTCATCGATAATATCGTTGAAGCTGACGAAGATCTGATGGAAGCGTATCTCGGCGATGAAGAACTCACCGCCGAGCAACTGTCCAGCGCCATGTCGAAAGCCATGGTCGAAGGAACGGTAATCCCCATCCTGTTTACCTCCGCCAAAGCAGACATCGGCGTGACAGACGCCATCGACGCAATCGCAAAGTACTTCCCCTCTCCGGCCGATTGCCCCCTGCGACCGGTTATGTCGGGTGAAGATGAAGAAGCCGCTGAAATCGAAGTCGTCGCCGACCCCGCCAGGCCCCTGATCGCGCAGGCGTTCAAAGTCACCACCGACCCGTTCGTCGGAAAGCTCGCGTGGATTCGCATCCTGCAGGGAACCGTCACGCCGGAGACGACATACTTCCTCGGGGACGCGAAGAAGGCCGCTAAAATCGGGCATGTCTACAAGGTGTTCGGAAAGGACAGCAAGGACGCCAAAACCGCCGTCGCGGGCGACATCATCGCCCTGGCGAAGGTGGAAGACATCACCCCCGGATCCGTCCTGCACGCCGAGCACGAACCGATGTACTGCTCGATCCCGGCTGCCCCCACGCCGATGTTCTCTCTGGCGGTGACGCCGAAAAAACGCGGTGACGAACAGAAAATATCCGAAGCCCTGACGAAACTCAGCCAGGAAGATCCCACGTTCGCATACGCCCGCGACAACCAGACGCACGAAACGGTAATCTCGGGGATAGGCGACCTGCACCTGCGGATACTCCTGACAAAGATGAAGGAGCGTTTCGACCTGGAAGTCGAGACAAAGCCCCCGAAGATCCCGTACAAGGAAACGATCACCGGTAAGGCCGACGGTCACCACCGCCACAAGAAGCAGACCGGCGGATCGGGACAGTTCGGTGAGGTCTATCTCCGCGTCGAGCCGATGGAACGCGGCGAGGGTTTCGAGTTCGTCAACGATCTGTTTGGCGAGTCGATCCCGCGACAATACCTGCCCGCGATTGAAAAGGGCGTCAAGGACGTGCTGGTCAACGGTGCGGTGGCGGGCTATCCGATGCAGGATATCCGCGTGAGCGTCTACGACGGTAAGCACCACCCGGTCGACTCGAAGGAAGTGGCCTTCCGTGCGGCCGGTAAATGGGCGTTCATCGACGCGGTAAAAAATGCCAAACCCGCCATCCTCGAACCCATAGTCGACATGGAAATATCCGTACCCGCGGAGTTCATGGGCGACATCGCCTCGGATCTATCGAGCAGGCGCGGACGGATCATCGGGCAGGACATGCTGCCCGGTAACCAGGTGGTCGTAAAGGCCCAGGCCCCGCTGTCGGAAGTGATGCAGTACAACAGCCAACTCCGCTCGGTCACCGGCGGACAGGGCTCTTACGCCATGGAACTAAGCCACTACGAACCGGTACCCGGAAACGTCCAGCAGCAGTTGGTCGCGGCCCTGGTGAAGGAAAAAGAAGAAGACAAGTAGGACCGCGATCCGGAATCGCCGAAAAAATCTCGCCCGCGGACTTGTTTTCAAGCCGATAAACGGGTATAGTGCGCGGCTCGATTCAGGATACTTAGAGATTACTGGAGCACAACATGCCTCGCGTATGCCCCTTTACGGGAAAGAAAACGACATCCGGACGAACCTACACCCACCGCGGTAAAGCCAAACGCCTCGGCGGCGTCGGAAGGAAGATCACCGGAAAGACCAAACGGAAGTTCAAGGCCAATATCCAGCGAGTTCGCGCGGTGATAGACGGAAAGGTCGTCAAGATAAACGTTTCCGCCAAAGCGATTCGCAACGGTCTGATCGTCAAGCCCCCGAAACGCACCTGGACCCCGCCGGTCGAAACCGATACTCCCGAAGCCACCGAATAACAACCTCGCCAAGAAACGCAACCCCAACGCGCGTCTGCACACCAGGCGCGCGTTTTAATGCGCCTACCGCAAATACCCGTCCCTGACATGTCGAAAGTCAATATTATCGGGCATTGACAATAGCGCTGTCTTGCACTAGAATTAAGTGTGACATGATTCGGTCATTTGCATGCAAGCATACGGCGGCCATAATGCGACGCCAGCATTCGAAGTTGCTGCCGCAGGAATTACGGCAAGCAGCATATCGAAAGCTTGTCATGCTGGACAGCGCAGTTGAACTGGGCGATTTGCGGGTCCCACCGGGCAACAGACTTGAAAGCCTGAAAGGCAACCGCAAAGGACAGTATAGCATCCGAATCAACGATCAGTGGCGAGTATGTTTCGTCTGGGATGACGGAAATGCCTGCAACGTTGAAATTGTCGACTATCATTGACGCAAAGAGGTTTATGCAATGCCTTCAAGAAAACTAGAACCTGTTCATCCCGGTGAGATTCTATTCGAGGAGTTCCTCAAGCCAATGGAGTTGAGCCAGTATCGCCTGGCCAAGGATATCGGTGTTCAGCCGACCAGAATCAACCAGATCGTCAAAGGCAAGGCCGGCATATCGGCCGATACGGCATTGCGGCTCGGCAAGTACTTCCAGATGTCCGCACAGTTCTGGCTGAACCTTCAGACCCGCTACGAGTTGGATGTCGCACGAGACAAGATCGGAGATCGTCTGGACGAAGAAGTCTCAACGTACGCCGCGTAGCCACCGAACAGTTTTACGGGATGATTCTTACCGGCGTGTTGAGGGGGAGTCTGTTGTAGAGTTCTATGATGTCGTCGTCGTCCAGGGCGACGCAACCCAGCGTACCGGTCCGGTTTTCGCGCTTACCGTGAATCATGATCGCCCCGCCGAGTTTGGTCTGCCATGGCGGTTTGCGATTGTTCTTAATGGCCTGGGCGATGGAGTAGTATTGGGCGGCGGTGATGAGTCCGTCGCGGCGGCCCCGCTGGGCGTCTTCGAGGTTCGGATAGCTCAGGCCCAGCGAACGAGTGTATCGGGTCTGCCCCTTGGTCTTACGAATACAGATGTAGAAGTCGCCCTCGGGCGTCTTGCGATCGCCTTCGCACTGCTTGTCGCCCATGACGGCCCCGGCGGCTACGCGGTATGACTTCACTCCCGAATCCCCGTCGAAGACGGTAAGGCGCAGGGCGGATTTCTCGACCAGTATGCTCGGCGAGATCAGCGGACCGAGCGGTGAATCTTTGGAGTCGACCGGGGCGGGCTTAAGCTGCGGCGCCTTTCCGGGCGGGGCGGGCTTAACCGTCGACGGCGGTGTCGAGACGGTTGTTGTATCTGCACCTGCATCGGGGATCTTTTCGATCTTTGGCGCCGCAGTCTCAGGGGGGTCAAACAGTCCGGCTTCGGGTGGATTCATTTGAGTTATCTCCGCCAAACCGGGCGAACCGGTCGGATCGCCGGAAGGTTCGCCTTGGGTTTCCCGGGGGGGAACTATTGCAGCGGGCGGGACAACACGGGCAATCGGCTCAGCAGCACGGTCGGGCGCCGGCGAAGACAACGACCTCCTGGCGATGACGATCGCAACCAACACCAGCACCCCCGCCCCACCAGCCATTATGTAATACCAAGTCTTATTCATCATTATCGATCGTCCCTGACCAGGCCCACGATCCGTCTTACACGCTTCTATGAGTATTATCGTCAGATAGCAGAGATTTCGCAAATGCAATTGCCTCGAGGGATGACAATTGCCAACTGCCATACCGTTGAGTTACACTTCGAGGCAAATATCTATGGGAGTAGCTTATATGAACATTGACAGGACGCTTATCGCGGATGTGCTGGCAGACGTCGAGGTTGGTAGTGAGGTTACTATTGGCGGATGGATCCGGACTGTCCGGGCGTCCAAGGGCGGTTTCAGCTTCATTACGCTCAATGACGGTTCGTGTATGGATTGCATCCAGGTGGTCGCCGACAAGGAACTGCCCAACTACGATG
>CAZSLS010000120.1:0-19604 GCA_964607575.1 uncultured Planctomycetaceae bacterium
TCGTCGGGATTACCGGATCGGTGGGCAAGTCCACGACCACCGCGATGATCGGAGATATACTCTCCCGCAGCCTTACCGTGCATGTCGGCGGGAATATAGGCAAGAGCCTGCTGGGCGATCTCGAGGCGATACTGCCTGACCATGTGGTCGTGTTGGAGATGTCGAGCTTCCAACTGGAAGAGACCGAAGCGATTGGCGTGAGTCCGGGCGTCGCGCTGGTGACCAACCTCTCGCCGAACCACCTCGACCGCCACGTCACCATGGAGGCGTACGCCCATGCCAAGCAGAATATCTTCCGCTTTCAGGGCCAGTCGGACCTGTTGATCCTGAACTCCGCCGACGAGGCGCTGGAAGGTTGGGGCGACCTGGCGCCGGGGCGAGTGGAGTTCTTCGATCCGCTGGGAGAGGCTTTCGATCTCCGGGTGACCGGCGGGCACAACCAGATTAACGCGCAGGCGGCGTGGGCGGTCGCCAGACAATTCGGTATCGACCGCACAGCGGCCGCCGCCGCGCTGCGGGATTTCGAGTCCCTTCCGCACCGCCTTCAACTGGCCGCCGAAGGCCGCGGCGTGAAGTATTACAACGATTCGAAGTGTACCACGCCCGGCGGTCTGATCGTAGCGTTGGATGCTTTCGAACCACGCACGGTCGTCCTGATCGCGGGCGGTTCGGACAAGGATGTCTCGTTTGACAAGATGGGCGAAGCGGTCGCCCAACGGGCCAAGGCGCTTGTTGTTCTGGGCGCTACGGGCGGGAAGATTGCCGCCGCCGCCGAGAAGGCCCGATCCGATCCGGAGCCCTGGATCCATACCGCGGTGGATCTCCAGGGCGCCGTCGCCACGGCGAGCGAACTTGCCGAAGAGGGCGATGTCGTACTCCTGAGCCCCGCCTGCGCCAGCTACGATATGTTCACAAACTACCAGCAGCGGGGCGATCAGTTTGCCGAACTGGCTGTGCGATTCGCCGAGGAGAAGCGATAGTGGCACGGGCAGTGGTATACGATGTTGACGGTACGCTCTATCCGCTCTGGCCGATGCGGTTCTACATGATTCGCGAGTTGGCCTGGCGATTCGCACACTCGCCGATCCGCCTGCTGCGCGAAGTGAGAACCCTCCAGGTCTACCGCTCCATGCTAGACAAGATGCGAGGACGGTCCGCGGGAGATCCGGATGTAAGCGATCCGCAACTACACGCAGCCGCCCGAAAACTGGGCATGGAACCCGCCGACATTCACGATACCGTGCATGAATGGGTAGCACGGAGACCGTTGAGATTCCTCCCGCGAATTGCGAAGACCGATCTCATCGAGACTATCACCATGCTGAGTCGGCGCGGTACGCCCCAGGGTGTTTACTCCGATTACCCGCCGGACGGCAAGCTCGCCGCGCTGGGTCTGGCGGGCTGTTTCCAGGCGGTGATCTGGTCCGGGCAGCGGGGTGTCGGCCAGTTCAAACCGTCGGCGAAGGGCTTTACCGAAATTGCCCGCCTCCTGGAAGTCGAACCCGGAGAGATAGTGTTCGTAGGCGATCGTGATAGCAGGGACGGTCGCGGCGCCCGAGCGGTCGGTATGCAGTTCCTGCACATCAAAAACTTCACGCAGCAGCGACTCTGCGAAATGATTGGAAGCTAGGGCGTTTCAGAATGGGTAATATCAGTTTGAGGAGAAACAAAATGAAGAAAATGCGGAACATGCGAAACCGGTGGAAAAGAATGCTACTTCACTGCCTGCCCGTTCTGCTTCTCGGGATTATCACCGCCCAGGCGACGTCGGCGGAAAAGAAGAAGATGCCCAGAGAGGACGTCATCGAATTTCCCGCGATCGGTGAAGGACTGTGTGTCCATAATCTGTTCCAGACGAACATGGTTCTCCAACGCGACAAACCTGTCGCCATCTGGGGTTGGGCGGCGGCTAACGAAAAAGTGACCGTCACCTTCGCCGGTCAGAAGCAGACGGTGACGGCGGGCAAGGACCGCTCGTGGAAAGTTACTTTTCCGGCGATGAAGGCCAACGCCGCTCCCCAAAAGCTGACCGTCCAGGGGAAGGGTAAAACGCTCACCCTCGAGAACATTCTGGTCGGCGATGTCTGGATACTCGGCGGGCAGAGCAATATGGAGGAACCGATCCAGCATGTCGAATATGGACGGCTGGAAATCGTCTCAGCCAACTTCCCCGCGATCCGGATCCTGACCATTCCCGCTCAGAACGGGCCGAAAGAGAAAAAGGGTTTCCCGCGCCTCCACGAATGGAGCGGTTGGTCCTCCCGCCATTTCCGCAAAGGCGATTGGGATGTCTGCACTCCCGAAGTGGTGCGCGAACTGTCGGCGATCGGTTACGTATTCGCCCGCCGCCTCCACATGGCCGCCCAGGTCCCCATCGGCGTGATCGACACATCGCGCGGCGGAACGACCGTCGAGACTTGGACACCGACGGCGGTTCTGAAAAAGATCGACACGCCGGAAGTAAAAGCGAAACTGGCCGACTGGGATAAGAAGATCGCCGAATGGGATCCGAAAAAGGACCTGGAGAATCGGATCAAGGGTTTCCATAACTGGGTCAAGAACATGAAGAAGCAGAACCGGAAGATCCCCGAACACCGCAAAGTTCCGACCGACCTGCGTCCCGGTCCGTCGATGGACCAGAACCGCCCGGGCAACTGTTACAGCAGTATGATCGCCCCCATTGCCGGCTTGTCGGTCAAGGGCGCCATCTTCCACCAGGGATACAACAACGCAAACGGAGGGTCCGCCGGTTCGGCGATGTACTACCAGATATTCGGCAAGATGATCACCTCTTGGCGGACGGCTTTCGGCGATCCGAAAATGGCGTTCGGTATCATTTCGTTATGCACGGCAGGTAAGCCGCAAACGCGAGACGATTATCTCGAGAAGATGCTAAATGACGGAATCTACATCCGCGAGGCACAGTACAAAACGTTCCTCGATTTCTACAAAGCCGGCGACAAGAACATCGGGTTCGTCAGCAGTTTCGATCAGCGTCGCTCGTGGTATCACCCGCAGAAGAAAGTCCAGGTCGGCGAACGGACCGCGGCATGGGCGCTGGCGACGCAATACGGTATGGAGAAGGATATCCCGTGGCTTCCGCCCATGTACAAGGAGATGAAGATCGAAGACGGGAAGATCATCCTGCCGATGGACACGTGGCTCAAGGCCATCGACGACGGACCGATTGTCGGTTTCGCCATCGCCGGTAAGGATCGCAAATTCCAGCCCGCCGACGCCAACTGGCTGGTGAAGGGCAAGGACCGACACAACCGTCCGCAATATGACCGCCGGACCGTCGTCCTGAGCAGCAAGCACGTTCCCAATCCGATCCATTTCCGCTACGCCTGGGGGCGGAACCCGATGGGGAATCTAACGAGGTCCGACCATACCACGATCCCGTTTGCAACCCAGCGCAGCGATAACTGGAAGCAGGAGGAAGTGCCCGAGAAGTACGTATGGGACACCTCCATCCCGGCCCGGGAGTACAACCGCCGCCTGAGATGGCAGGCCCAGAGGGACCTTCGCCTCGACGACCTCGAGCGCCGCCTCAAAGAAGCCCGGGCCTTCATCGACGAGAACAAGGAAAAGTACGAAAAAGAAAGAGCGTCCGTCGAAAAGAACAAGGCCAGGCAAAGGGAGAAATTCGGCGGCGAGAAGAAATAGATACGTATGAGGTCAGAGCTTCATACGCACCGTCCAGTTGGCGGTTTTCTGTCGTGGCGATTTGTTCAGTTTCAGATTCTTGATGCGTTTTTGTGCGCCGTCGGGCGTTGTTATCGTCAGTTCGTAGCGGCCGTGGAAACCGCGGAAGGTTGCCTTACCGTCGGCGTCCGTCGTGAAGCTCGTTTTCGTTCGCCAGTCTTCGGTGATCAGTTTCTTCAGGACGTTGTACGCGGGCTTGGGCGACATGTCCTTACCTAGCAGACCAGAGGGCGCCTGCATCCATGCGTGGGCGTCGGTGAGATTCCACCAGGTGATCGCCTCGACCGACGGATGCGAGAACAGCAGTGTATAGACGCGCGCGGCGTCGCGGGCCTGCTGAGCCTCGCCCTCGGGAGTCGACGACCATGGCTTGGGGCGATGCCAGCCCTTCTTGCCCGACAGGATGGTCAGCTCGGTGAAATGGATCGGTTTCTTGAAGGCCGCGAACCGCTCGCAAACGCTCCAGAGCTTCGCATTCGACCAGGTCCCGCCGTGCATGTGCGACTGTAGGCCGATCGCGTCGTACAGCGGTTTGCCCTTTTCGTCTACAAGCGCGCGAACGACTTTCGCGAAATCGTCGCCGACGTGGAAGTCGTTAATGATAAGCGTTGCGTTTGGGTTGGCGCTTCTTGCGGCGCGAAACGCCCTGCGCGGCAGTTCGATCCGTCCGACTTTTTCCCACATCGCCGTCACTGTAGGCGCGCGGCCCTTGTTCGGCTTCTGGGCAAAGTTCGTAGTTTCATTGACCACGTCCCATATGTCGATCTTGCCCCGGAACCTCTTAACGCAATCGCTTATGTGGGCCAGTTGCAGCTTCTCGACTTCGGCCAGGTCGTTCGGCAGCCACTTGAGCTGCGAATAATTCCAGACGAGCGGATGTCCCTTGGTGGTGATGTTCCGTTTTTTGCACCAGGCCGCAAGAAGCTCGCGGCTGGCGTGCACGGGCTTGCCCCGCTGTTTCTCGTATCCCCACCAGTAATAAGGGAGCGTTGCGAAGTTGAACAGCTCGGCGTAACGCTTGCCAAACTTATGATAAAACCCGCCTTCTGCGAGCGGTAATTTCAGATCGCCGCTCTGCACCTTGTAGACCAGCGGGAACACGCTGCCGCCGAAGAGGAACTCCGAACCAACCTGACGCACCCGGACCGTCGCGCCGGCCAGCGGTTTTCCGTTTTTACCGAGTACGGTGATCTGCACGTCGCCTTTACGATGCTTCTCGATCCGGGCCGGCGCCGATTCGAGAAACTTGTCCGGCCCCGCCGCCAGGCCGGGCGCGGCAATAACCGTCAGAACGATAAGTGACGCAGCAGCGTGCAGGCGAATCATTGGCGTTATCCTTAATGCTGCGATCTAGTCTTCGATAATTACCCTGAAACCGACGTCGACGAACTTAATCTCGCCGCGTGCGGGCATTTTTGAAAATGGGGTCGCTGTCTTGGGACGGTCGCGCCAACCTCCGCCTTTTGCGACAAGCTGCGGTGGGGCGGTGGCGCCCTTGGGCGCTTTCCAGGCGGTCGTAGTCCACTCCGCGACGTTGCCGATCATGTCGTAAACGCCCGCGGCGTTGGGGGCGTACTTTCCGACTTCCGTTGAAACTCTGGCGCCGTCCTCTGAGTTGAGAACAGAAGGGCGCCACAGCGGCATCTCGCCATTGGCGTACTTGGTTAAATACGACTTGTCGGCCAGGTTCGCCAACTTGCTGAAATCCTTGCCGGCGAAACCGTTTTCGTCGCATTTTCCGAAGACCGCGGCCCACTCCCACTGTGCTTCGCTCGGGAGGGTACACTTCTTACCCGTCTTGGCGGACAACCACTTGCAGAAGCCCAGCGCCTGGGCCTGCGAGATTCGCACCACGGGTTGCAGCGGTTTGTTGAGTGGGAAACCTCGTACGGTCCCGTCGCCGAAATGCAGTCTTTCGTTGCTGTCCAGGCGGCTGTCGTGCGTCGGGTCGAACAGGTTGAACAACTCGTTTGTCGTCTCTCGCGAGGCGATCCAGAACGGCTTGTCGACGGTCACCTTCCGCTCGATCATCTCGTCCTCGGCGCCGCTGACATTGCCTGTCACGTAGGAACCGGCCGGGATGCGCACAAACGTCATGTTCAGCGTCTTGGGATTAACTCTCGGGCGTTTGCGTGGGTCTTTTATCGCGGCGTACTTCGCTTCGAGAGTCGCCTTTTCCTTCGAGAGATCGAACGTAAGCTCGCGTAGCTTGCCTGAGGTGGAATCTCTTGCTCCGGCCAGAGATTTTGCGTCCGCCTTTGACGGGAACTTGGCGCGAATGGAGGCGCTGCGGGAGACCTTCATCGGATCGACTCCCTGGATCTTTGCGCGGACGGCGCCTTCCTTAGGCAGGACGAAGGCGGTTTCCGGGTCGAAGTCGATCCCGCCGTACTTCTTCATCAGCTCGGCGCGTTTCTTCCCGTAACTTTGTGGGTATTCCGGCTTTGTGACTTCCTGCCAGGTCCCGTGGGCCGGCGTGTTCAGGTCGATCCAGGTGATGATTCTGTCCCAGGCTTCCTTGTCCAGGCGGACTCCGTGGTGTCCCTTTTTGAGCATCTGGACGAGTTTGGTCTGGTCGGCGTGGTAGTCGTAGGGCGTCAGCAGATGCAGGTCGCTCTCCAGCGTGGCGCTTCGGGCGAACCGGAAAAGTTCGAGGTATGCCGGCGAGAAATGCATCCCGCCGTAGATCTTGCCCTTCGATTGGGCCATCTGGTCTTTGTACAGCAGCGGCGCGTCGATCTGCTGGACGAGAGTCTGTGGCGGTGATTTCGTCTTCCTGAACGCTCCATGGCCCCTGACGACGATGTCGGGCCGCAACGTAAGGTTGGCGATCGCTCTTCCGCTCGAGTCCTTGACAGTGGTCTTGGCGTTGTGGCAACTGATGCAGTATTTGTCCAGCGCGGGCTGGACCTCGCGGTTAAAGCTGAATCCGCGGACGGGTCCGTACCAGGGCGTGATCTTCGAAGGTTGTCGTTTGGCGGCTTTGACGATCTTCGGTTCGGGCACGGTGTTGGGGTCTTCGTGGCAGCCGATGCACGAGAGTACCTCGCCGGGTCGGCAGGTGAACCAGCTCCGCATGAGCTGGACGGCCTTGCCTTCGGCGTCGAGGGGTTGGATCGCCAGCGGGGTCATCGCCGGAACCGTGAAATTGGCGCTGCCGTCGTCCTCGACGGGCACCGTTCCGTGAATCACGCGGACATCCCACGGGCCGTCCATTCCAACTCTGTCGCTCTGCCCGCCCATTCGGCGCATCGCGTAGTTGTAAGAGTAGATCCGCAGGCTCTTGATCGTTCCCTTGGGAACACCCTTCGTGCCCCTTCCAAAGTAAACATTATTGAGTACAACCGTTCCGGTAGTCGCCTTCGGGTCGGTCTTGTCGGGGATGACCGGCGGACGGGTCCGCTTCTTCCAGGGCGTGGGCTCCAGCAGAACTCGCCCTTCAACGCTGCAAAGCTCCAGCCCGTTGTCAAATACGTCCATCAGGTAAATACCCTGGGTCTTCCCGTTCCAGTTCGAACCGGGCCAGCAGGCGGTGAGAAAATACTTGTCCGAGAGAGGATGCGACGAGGTGATCTTCGGATCGCGGTAGCCCAGACCGTCGGCGATTCTCGCGAACACCGGTTTCTTGTAACCCGGGACTTGCTGGACGACACCGTCGGCCTCGAACGTGCCCCTGGCGGTGTCAAACAGGAACATTCCGCCGATCGTTCCGGAGTGATGCCCCACTATCGATCCGATGAACTTCGTCGAACTGCCCGGGACCGCCTTCGGGTAAAACATGCAGTTGGGCCAGTACGAGTTGCTCCCGTACATCGCGGCCTGGCCCGTACCGTCGGGATTCATGGAGAACATGATCCGGTTGAAGGCGTGGGGCGTGTCGGTGTAGTCCCAACGGAGGTACATTATCCGACCGTTGGCCAGAACCGTCGGATGCCAGTCGTGGTCCTGGTCGTTGGTCAGGCGATCGATAGCTCCGCTGGTTTTTCTCCGGTAGAGATTGCCGATCGGAGACTTGCCTCGAATGCAGGGCACACCGTTCATCGTCGCCGTGCTGACAAAAATAATGGAGTCGTCAGGCGAGTAGCAGGCGTCGTAATTACTTACCTCCTTGTCCGCAATGGTTTCAATCTCCCGGACGACGGGCAGCTTGGTTTTCGGGTCCGTTTTCGGAGGCATATCAACCTCGAAAAGCTGGTGTCCCCGGTTGGTAAGACCAGTTGCGGTGTAAAGCAGTTTCTTCGCGTCCCAGTGCAGGTCGATCGCGATCAGGTTGCGTTTCGCCGGCGGGACAAAAAGCGTGGTGATCTTTCCGTCCGGCGCCACAGGCGAGAGCACCTTCAGGGCCACGCCTCGGCCTGTTGATCCGCCGACAGAGTCCAGGCTCAGCCAGTTTCGCGGAGTCATTGCGTTCGACGAATCCACGAAAAGGAGCTTGTCAAAATCGATCAGCGGATTGGCGAGCAGCGCTTCGGCCAGCAGTTTGTCAAACTCGTCGGCCAGTGGTTTCAGCGGCGATTGTGTTTCTTTTACCGCCTTTTCCAACTTCGCCAACCGGGCGAGATACTTTTTCCCGTTGGGGTACTTCGGGCCGAACGTTTTCGTCAGATCTTCAATCGCCAGACGCAATGAGTCGAAATTATTTCGGAACGGATTGGTTTGTTTGGACCTGGGGCGAGGTGATCTTTCTTTGGGTTTTTGATGTTCGTGGCGCAACCATCCAAAACGGGACTCGGTCCGCGGTAAATCGGGAACTATCTTCGGTTTCGGCCTGGCTTTCGGTTTAGCTTTCGCCGCCGAAGCCGCCGGCAGCGCAGGACCGCCGAGCAGTAGGAGAGTTAAGACCAGAAATAACGTGTAGCGACAGCGATTCGTAAATGACATCGAATTCAATTCCTTTTCAGTAATCGTAACTGCTCGGGCGCCTGGGGGCTGGTGTGTTCCGTCCAATGTATACTAACGGGCGTCGTTCGGTCCTGTTGCACAAACTTCATCCGATTCAGGCTGAGGCAGGGAGCTTTCCCGACTCAAACGTTCAACTCGCCGCCGCGCCCGAGTTGCGCCGCGTAACGGGCTCGCACCGGCGTCACGAGCGCCGCGAGAAAATCGTCGACCTGCTGAGGCGCCCGCCCGACGAATGCCGACGGGTCGAGCAGGGCGTCGATGTCCAGGGATACAAACGCCTGGTCGCCCTTGATCCGTTCGAGCAGATCGTTGGGCTTGCCCTCGCCTTTTACCTGTTGTGCGGCCGCCTGGGAATGCAGGCGGATCTTCTCGTGAAGTTCCTGCCGATCGCCGCCGGCCTGGACCGCCGCCATCAGGATGTTTTCGCTGGCCATGAAGGGCAGCTCGGCACGGATGTGTGCGCCTATGACGGCTGGATAGACGACCATGCCTCGCGCGACGTTGGTCACGATATTGAGTATCGCATCTGCCGACAGGAACGCCTCGGACATTGCGATGCGTTTGTTGGCAGAGTCGTCGAGCGTGCGTTCGAACCACTGCTCCGCGGCGGTGTGCAGCGGGCTCTGCGCCACGTCCATGAGGAATCGCGCCAGGGCGGTCGCCCGCTCGCACCGCATCGGGTTGCGTTTGTACGCCATCGCTGACGAGCCGACCTGTGTACTCTCGAAGGGCTCCTCGAGTTCCTTGAGATTCGCCAGCAGGCGAACGTCGTTGCAGAATTTGTGAGTGCTGGCGCCGATGCCCGCGAGCGTCTGTGCGACCATTGCGTCGATCTTGCGGGAGTACGTTTGACCGGTTATGCAAATGGTCGTCTCGAATCCCATTTCCGCGGCGACCATCGCATCGAGCTGCTTGACCTTCTCGTGATCCCCGTCCAGCAGCGCCAGGAAGCTCGCCTGGGTTCCGGTCGTGCCCTTGACGCCTCTGAACGCCAGCGTATCGATGCGCCGCTCGACCTCCGCCAGATCCGCAACGAACTCGCTGCACCACAAAGCCGCCCGCTTGCCCACCGTTGTCATCTGGGCCGGTTGATAATGCGTGAAGCCCAGGCAGGGCAGGTCGCGGTGGGTTTCGGCGAACGTCGCCAGCGCGTCGATAACGTTCGCCAGCGCATCGGCCACCATCCCCAGCGCGTCGCGCAGTATCAGCAGATCGGTATTGCAGTTGACGAACTGACTGGTGGCGCCGAGGTGGATAATGCCCCTGGCGCCCGGGGCCGCGTCGCCATAAGCGTGAATGTGGGCCATCACGTCGTGGCGGAATTTGCGCTCGTACTCGCCGGCGGCATCGTAGTCGATGTCGCCCGAGTGAGCTTCGAGTTCGGCGATCTGCTCGTCGCTGATATCCAGGCCCAACTGCTTCTGGGATCTGGCCAGAGCGATCCAAAGGCGCCGCCATGTCGTAAACTTGTGCTTGTCGCTGAACAGTTCCCGCATCGCCTGGGAAGCATATCGCGATTCCAGTGGGCTGACGTAGCTGTCGTGTCGATTTGCCATGATGGCGATATTCTAGCATGCCTCCGGCCGCCTGTCACGACCCCAACGCTGGTTTTGGCGTTGCGGGTTGGTATGATGTGCGATATGAGACGGTTCGTGCTACACAAGCACAGCGGCTGTGGCGAGGTGCATTGGGATTTGATGCTCGAGATCGACGATGCGCTGGCAACCTGGCGGATCGCCGCTGATCCGCTCGGGATATCCCCCGGCGGCCGGATCGAGGCGGCCAGGATCCACGACCACCGGAAAGCTTACTTGGATTACTCCGGTCCGGTGAGCGGCCGCCGGGGGCGGGTCGAACTTCAAGACTCCGGACAACTGTCCGTCGCATTCTGCGATGACAACCTGTGGGCGTTCGAACTGGGCGCCTCCAGACTCCAGGGCCGGTTCGAACTGCGACGCGACGGGCACGATGACGACAAGTGGACATTGCAGAGAGTTATGGACCACTGAACGGCGCACACGCGCCGCTCAATGATCCGTGGGCTGTCAATGTCTATGCCGGCGACCGTCATGCCGATCGTAGTCTCGCGACCGGGAAACGTGGACGTCCACCCCGCGGTCGTATCGGTCGTGATCGACGATATCGATGCGGCAGCACGGGCAGCCGCGGCCGTGACCGTGGCGGAATCTGTGGCGTTTGCAGCCGACCAGGCCAAGGGCCCCGCCGGCCAGAATCACGATCAACACGATTTTTGCAATAGCAGTCATGGGTTCACTCTCCCAGCCGGTCTCTCTATTTGCCGGTTCGACATGCAAGTGCGTGCGAGCCCCCAAATGGTTACACCCAATACCGGATTTGTTTACTTTCGCGCCGGAGGGATCGGGCGGACCTTCAGCTTCAACTCGCCGCCTGCGATAGTTATCCCTTCGATTGCGACCTTGATTCCCTGGATACGCCACGTCTCCGGCGGGCTGATCGGTTCGCCGTCTATCGCCGAAAGCAATCCCGCCAGCGTCTCGGAGATGTTGTCGGCTCGTTCGCCGGTGAGTCTCTTCGACAGGGCCTTGAGTTTGCCCCTCAGGAACCCGCTGGGAACGCGCAGCTTTCCGATGCGGGTGGCGTTGAGAGTGAACTGCAGCTTGTTGTCCGCCACGAGGTCCACGGAAATCTCGGCTGACAGGATCTTGCGATAGGTCGTGGACCTGACCATCAGCGTCACCTTACCGTCTTCAAACGCCACCGCCGGATCGGCAAGACCGAGCTTCGCCATCTCGTCATTGATGTATCCCCTCCTTACGCCGTTAGGCAGATTGAAGGCGATCTCGTCCATCGCCGCAAGGTACCGGTTGACAGTTGACTGCTTGATCGACCATTCGAACGGTTCGACCATCTTGACACTGTTGCCAAACCCCTCGGCGATGTCACGGGCGAAATTATGCGTGGCCTTACCGGCTTCCTTCTGCGTGAGCTTCGCCGGGTGGTAGTTGTCGGGGATCCGGCTGGCCTGGATGTACAGCACGCCCGCCACGATCATCAGACCGACTAGCGTCCAGACCAGGCTGAGGACTATTTTCTTCCCGGATATCCCGGAACCCACAGGTACCTTCCTTAGCTTCGATATCCCGGTAAGCCCGGGAAGCTTGAGATTCTTAAGAGTACCACGAAAACGCATGTCAGACTCCACGCAGTCGGCGGGATTGTAGCGAATCGGCGATCTGATTTCCACCTGAAGCCGATCCGGGCGGTTCGGTGAGGCATTCGGGTTGATAAAAGGACGCCCCGCAGCCGGGCAACCGCGGGGCGCAAGAGCGAGTATTGCGTGGGGCTTGTGGGGGCTACCTCTTTCTGCGTCGCTTGATCAATACCACCCCGCCGATGGCCAGAAGCGACATCGTCGCCGGCTCGGGGATGGGGGGTTCGAAGTTATCGATAGAGAACGTCATCATGTACGAGGCCGTCCCGGTGCCCGTGACGCCGACGTAGTAAGTCGCGGCGGCCGGCGCGTTGTCGATGTATCCAGCGGCGCCCACTCCGCCGGGGATGACCGTACCGGTGCTGTCGTACAGTGTCACGGTCGTGGCGAACGATGGATTCAGTATAGACGTGTTGACTTGCAGGTAATCGTACTTCAGCAGATCGATTTGGAAGAAGTCTTTGTCTACCGCGGTCATTCCCAGACCGGTACCGAAACCGAACACCGGTTCAACGCCGGTTCGTCCGGTAGTCAATGCTGTCGCGACCGTGGTCCAGTCATCATTTGACGGTTCAGCGTCGGTAATGGGGACCATCATAGCGGCGAAAGCCGAAGTGGACAAACTCAACACACCGAGCACACAGAGCAACCGAGCAATACGAGCCATGATAAATCTCCTCACCTTTGGGCAGTGCGCTAGAGAGGAAACCAAATGATCCTCCAACCCTTCCGAGCTTGAGCACTGCAACCTGAGCACACGACGAATGCTGGAGCATTACGCATTCGCCTATTTCCTAAGCACCTAATACTATAACCACGTACAGGCCCTATGTCAAGAATTAATCGATAAAAGCAGCAAAAAAAGGCAGCTTTTCAGCTTTTAGCTGTCAACTACGCCCTTATGACCCGAGAGGCTCAAAAGTGGCGAGCTGTTGGTTAATAGGTGGTAGCCTAAGACTTACAGCCGAACCGCCAGTGGTGATTCAGCCAGCACATCGATCAGCAGATCATCCGCCAAGCTGTCAGCCGCCAGATCGTCACTCAACGGCCGCAAATCATAACCCGCCGTAGCAGCACGATATAGCGTCGTTGTCGGCAAGCGGCGTGATATCGCCTGAGCCCCGGGTATATAGGCGTTCGCTGACGGCGATTCTATGAGCAGATCAATAGCCGGCGCCGATGCAGCGGCTGCGATTGGGTCAGTATTTGCGCTGTTTTCATCATTGTCGAGTAGCTGACTGATGACCGGAACGACCGGCGCCGGTGCTGCTGCAATTGGGGTGGCCGGTGGGGCCGCGGCCGGCAGCGTATTGCCCAAGTTGCCTCGTATGATCGCAAAGTCCGCCAGACCGACCCGCCCATCTCTATTGAGGTCGGTCGCCAGGTTGTCCTGACGCAGACCGAATTGGCCCATCAGTGCGCTGTAGTCTCCGCTACCGACCACATTGTCACCGTCAACATCGCCAGGCAGCACGTTTATGCCGAACCTGAAGGCGCCGCCCGGCCTGCCGTTACCCGATGGGAACTCGCTGGCCCTGTCGAACCAGTCGCCGTCGAGTACGTTTTCGGCCATGTCGAACACGCTCTCGTCGAGGACCAACTGCAGCGAGTCGGCGCCGAGCGGTTCCATGAATGTCCATGTGCCTGTGAACGAATCAGCGTCGTAGCTGAAATCGATGAAGCGGTGCGATTCCGACGCGTTGACCGCCAGGGACCACATCTCCACAAACACGTTTTCGCTGAACGCGATTTTGACCTGTGAGATATTGGTCCACGGAAGATTCTTGAGCTGATCCGGTCCGGTGGGGATGGAATGTTCGACCGAACCGCCGGGCCCGCAGACCACCCGCACGTCGACAACCGTAGGCGGGGTGGAGTCCCAAGCGAATATAACGCGGAAGGCGTCTTCGTTGTTGAGGTCGGTTATCTCCAGGATGTGCTCGGGCCGGTCGGCTACGACGCTGATCCACACGTCCCCGATCAGCTCGGTGGTGTCGATGGGGATATCGAGGACCGTACTGCTCAGCGGATCTATCGCCTCGATGAAGGTCTGTCCGACGAGGAAATGGCTTTTCGAGTTCGTGGTGGCGAACACTTCGACCAGCACATTTTCGGCGCCATCGATGCCCAGGTTCGCGACGTCCACCAGGACGCTGACAACGTCGTTCTGGGCGGGCAGGGCGGTGTCGAGACGGGCGTTTGAGACTTCCAGATCGCTCAGGCCCTGGAGAACGACCATCGCCTGGCCGACATTGTTGGTCGAATCGCTGTCGGGCTTCTCCATTGGCGGGTCGACCAGGACCATGTAGCGGTTCTCGCCGGCCAGCCCGTCGGCGATCCAGACCAACGGAACGCTCGCTCCGGCGGGCAGGGAGCCTATGGTGGTAACGTCTACGCTCTCGAATTCGCCGTTTTCATATCTCGATAGCAGTTGCACCTTGACGTCGGTCAGGTCCACCTGTCCGATGTTCCATATCTCGGCGGTTACCTGGACGTTGTCGGTTCCCGTGTAATCGAGCACGATTGCGACCGGATCGTCGAGGATTGCGGCGTCGGGTTGGACGGTCACCACGGCGTGTCCGCTGTTGTTGAAGTCGGTGGCCTCGGGGATCGATCCGGCCGGATCGGCGAGTGAAGTCAAAACGAACGTCCCTCCGTTGGAGGGGACGGTCCAATTTGACACGACCTCGACCGAAGCGCCCGGCGCGAGTCCACCGATGGTGGCCGCGTCGAGCGGAATCACCGGTTCGTGTGCGTAGGCCGGGTCACCCTGGAACAGCTCGACGTCGAACGGGCCGATCGGTTCGCTGCTGAGGTTGCGGACGGTCGAGGTTACGACGACGATGTCGCCTCCCTGAGGCTCGTCGTCCGACAGCACGACGCTCTCGACGGTCAGATCGCCGAGACCCTCGATCTCGGCGCTGGAGACGTTGTCGCCGTCTCCGACGACTTCGAGCCCGCCGGCGGCGACCAGTTCCATGGAGTAGACAGCCGGTCCGGAGGCGGTGACGAACGAGTGGTTGATCTCGTACTCGTCGCCCGGGGCGAGGAAGACGGTCTCGCTGTCGACGACCGTGGGTCCGCCGGTGGCGGCGCTGTCCTCGGAGTACAGGATGAGGACATTGTCTCCGGCCGGACCGTGGTTGACGATCCGCGCGGTGGCCAGGGCGTCGGATCCGCTGGGTGCGAGGCTGCGATTCGGGAAACCCATCTCGCGCGAGAAGCTGAGTTCGGGCAGTAATTGAACGCTGCTGGTTCCGACGAGTCCGGACGTCGGCATGCCGACCGCTGGATCGGGCGCCGAGGCGGGCGATTGACCGGGCGCCGCGGGCGGGGATTCGGTCTGCATCTCGTAAACGACCTGATACTTTCCGTCGGTGTCGACGGCTACTGACGGGTCGAACTCGAGGTCCTCGCCGGAAGTCAGGCGTATCGGAGCCGACCAGGTGGACGTGGCCGGACCGATGCGGGAGGCGAAGATTTCGTTTGTCACGCCGTCGCCCTGCTGCCAGTACGCCACCAGCGCCCCGTCGTCCGATGCGCGGACCGTTCTGAGATGCGAGAAATTGGCGTTTTCGGCGACGATCTCGAGGGCGGTCGGCGAGGTGAATCCCGCGACGGTGCTCGGGCGGTTGTAGAGTCGTGACTCGACGGAATCGTCGCTGAACGTGCGCGAGTGGGTCAGCAGGACGTCGACGCGGTCGGCGCCTTCGCTGCCGATCGCCACGGATCCGATCTTCCCGCCTTCGGGCAGGCCGACGATGTCGAGAGCGGCAGGCGCGGTCCATCCGGACCCGGTATTGGTGCTGAACATGATCTCGTTGCCGCCAGGCATGTCGCGCAGCCAGAGGACGTACAGTGTACCGTCGTCACCGGCGAACACGGCGGGCTTGATGTCGGCCAGGGCGTCGGTGGTGAGCGTCGCGGTAGCATCCCAGGCGTGGGCGACCGGGTCCCAGACGGCGGCTTGGATCTCGTTGGACGAGCGGTCGAACTCGCCTCCCGGACCCAGCGGCGCGGGATTGGTGTTGTGCACCCATGCGGTCACTCCGCCGCCGGCGTTGTTGAACGCGATGACGGGTTCGGCGTCGTACAGGGCGTCGCTGGTGAGCGATTGTTCGGCGTGCCATATTGAACCGTCGAAGTATCGCGAGCGAATGTCCTGACCGGTGAAGAACAGGTTTCGCGTTGTGTCGGCCGGATCGCCCGCGACGACCAGCGACTGATAGACCACGACAGCGGGCGCGTCTTCATCATCCCGCGTCATCGCCAGCACGGGGCCCGACACATGCGTGGGGTCGGGAATTTCGATCAGCGAGCCCCAGGCGCCCTGGCGCTGCGAGAAGGCGAGGTTGTTTCTGATGATGTTCGGATCGGTGTCGACGTCGACCAACTGGAGATAGACGGCCTCGGAGGTGATCGGATCGATGACGAGATTCGGCGCGGGGTCTCCGGAGATCGTCCCGACCGGGTCGCCGCCGCCGGGGATCGTCACGGTGTAGGCGATCGGCGCATTGGGAGCCATAACGACTCCGCCGCCGGTGCTGATATTGAAGTTGGCCGAAGGCAGGTCGAAGCTGAATACCTCGATACCGACCACCTTCGCGGCGATATTCCCGCTGATTTCCCCCAGGATGTCGAGGCCCGATTCGTTGAAGAAATCCTGGAATGGTACGAGTTGGCTCGGCGGCGTGGTCAGCCCGAACGCCGGGGTGATGCCGAATGAGACGGTACCGGCCAGTTCGGCGATATCGAAGCCGAGTATCTCGATTTCACCGGCGATTTTGAGCCCTGCGGTGACGGTTGGCGCCACGAAGCTAGGCGACATCAGGCCCGGGATGATCGGCGGGTTTATGGGGATCCCGATCGTGACCGCGGCGTCGAGCGTCGCGTCGAGCAGGAACTGGAGGTTGGCGTTGATGCTCGCCACGCCTGGAACGCCGTAAGCGAACAGCACGATCTCGGGGGACTCGAAGTTGAACAGCGGCAGATCGATCAGTTCAAACGTGACCGCCAGCGTCTGGGCGTCGAGCGTCTGTTTGTCGACGAACAGCACTGAGCTGATGTAGAAATGATCGGTCGGCTGGGTCGAACCGGTGTAGGTCTCGTTGATGATGTCCTCACCGAGGATCGTGACCTGCCCGTGTGCGGTGACGTTGGCGGTGACGGTCTCGCTTGGATCCAGCGTAGCGGTCCCGCTGGCGGCGATCTCCGCGAGAATCTTGTTCTCGAGGTCGCCGATGAAGGGAACCGACACGCCGGTGAGGCTGTCGATTGTCCCCTCGACGTCGATCAGCGAGTTGTGGAACTGCATCACGTAAAGGTAATTGGGCGCGTCGAACGTCAAGCTGCTCTCCGAATCGTCAAGCCAACCCGGGAAACCCTCGACGTGGATCGTCATGGTCGCCTCGTCGCTGGGAAGACCGTACTCGTCCTTGACGATCATCTCGATGCGGTTGGGGTTCTGCTGTGTGGTGCGGCGGAGGTTTCCGAAACTGTAGTTGACGATGCTCACGACATCCTGCGAACCGTCCATACCGGCGATGAGGAACTGTCCGACGAGATAATCAACCTCCGGCGCCGGGTTGAATGGCGGGAAGTGTCCGGTGACGCGGAACAGGTCGCCATCAGGGTCGTTTCCGGTGATCTGCAGGTCTGTGACGACGCCTGGTACTCCGGAGATATACCGCCCCCACACGCCGTCTCCGGGGCCCGTACCGTCCATCAGCGGATCGGCAAGGCTCAGCGTGACCGTCGGGCGGTGCGGATCGACCGTAGCCAGCATCTTCGCCGTTGTGTTGTTGGTCTCGTCCAGTTCCTCGATGGCTCCGGCGGGGAAGCCTTCCTTGAAGTCGGCGATGTAAGTCGCCTCGTCCTGGGGGCGCTGCGGGTCGATCCAGTCCATCGACCGATGCCGCGAACTCAGTGGACCCATGGGCAAATCCGCGAGATCCGAAGTGGTCAGTTTATCCGGGTTCTCCGACGTGTCGGTATACTGGAAGCGGGAGTTGAAGAACGACGTGCTGGCGAACCCGATATTCCTCACGGTGGCCTTTGCGAGCGTCTGACCGCTGTTGGGCAGGAGAGTCAGCGGTTCGACAATCAACTCGGGTGTACCGGACTGCGGTACGACGAACTCGAGGCCCACGCCGATCTTGTGGATCTCCTTGAGGTTTTCGCGGTTCAGGGCGACCCAGAACTCCCGGAACGGGTAGACCACGCCGGCGCCAAATGGAACCGATATGAGCGACGTGCCCGGAGGGTCCAGGTAAAGACCGCTGGCGAGCCCATCGTAGTAACCGCCCGACTCCTCCCAGCGATAGAGTACGATTCGAGCCCTGCCGTTTTCGTAGGCGCCCGGCATGTAGTCACTGGGAAGCAGGCTGGTGTCGAGATTCGTGGTCGCCGTCGCGGTTACCCCCGCCTGGCTGCCCGCGGGCGTGACGACGTGGAAGAAAGTAGTCCGGTAAGCCACGAACTGGTTTACCTCGTACTGCCCGAACCCGTCGCGCGTCGAGTCGATACCGAGATGCCTCTCGAGCCCGCTGGCGCCGCTGTTGGGATTGAGCACGACCTCTTGGGCTACGTAATCGGGAATGTCTATCGAGTAGGATGGGATCCCCGTACCGGAGGCCCGTCCGGCCTTGAGGGCGTACATCCCCGGTTCAACGTACGCCGTCAGGTAGTACTCGTTGCCGTTGACGACATTGGCGCTGTTGACGTAGTCCACCAGTTCGAGGGTGTAGACCGGATTCTCGCCCGGACCGTTGTAGACGGCCTTTCCGCGGTAAAGCGCCAACCACGGGCGGACCGAATTCGAGAGTTCCATGCTGAACGTGGCGAGCCCGGGCGTTCCCACCCAGAACGCCTCGGAGATCAGGATACCAGGCAGAAGCGGGTCGAACGGCTGGACAACCGTTCCGCCCAGCGTACCGTCGGGTTTCATCGCCTGGCGCCGCATTTCCTCTCCGTACAAGGCGCGTGTGGCCAGGGGGACACCGAAGAAATCCACGCCGGCTTTGGGCAGCGCTGCTGTGGCGGTCAATCGCACGACATTGTTCGCGTCGCCTACCACGCCCGCGCGAAGGTAGTAGCTTGTCCCCGGCGCCGCGCCGGTCAGCTCGAACGTGAGCTTCCCGAAGTCCGGAGATTCCGTTGATCGGGTCTCGGACGATACGAAATCTCCGTTCGTATCGTACAGGTCGTAGCGCATCGGTATCCCGCCGCCGGGTATGCCGGACATGGCTACTTCCAGCAGCACGTCGCCGACGACGCCGACGGGCACATCCAGTCGCACCCAGTCCGTTCCGTCGAGCCCCTCGCTGAACCCGAGGGTGGCTTCTGCAAACGGGTAGTCGCGCGGCGGGATCGTCAACTCGGCGTTTCGCATCGGCAGGCGCCCGTCGGACTGGACGAACACGGCGAAATCACCGCTCCGCGTCGGTGTGGTCAGCGCCTCGACGTACACGACCACGTCGGTATAAGGCGCCGTGTCGTAGGCGTACTGCGGCGTATCGAGCGGCGGGCGAAGCTCGGGAACGATCAACGTCGTCGACGTGCTCCCGTCGAAATCACCCCCGACCATCCGCGTTTGGTCCCAGGCGAGCAGATCGCCGTCGACGTAGATGCCCCATCGCAAATCCAGATCGGGCACGAGCACAAGGCGCATGGCGTCGACGGCCACCCCGTCCTCGCGAGGGGTCAGGCGCAGCGTGTAGGTCTGCCCGCCAACCAGATCCCAGACGGCGTCCACGTCCCCGCCGCCGGCCGAGGTGCCCTCGAACGCCGCGGTTCCCTGGAACGG
>CAZSLS010000121.1:0-19493 GCA_964607575.1 uncultured Planctomycetaceae bacterium
TGGCTCCTGCAAAACGCCCTCGCAGCATGATGCCAGAAAAACTTCTCACACCCCAAGTTTTCTTGGTCGCCAGACGGCTGTGGTAAACGCCGGTGTGAGAATATACAATGTTCCATCCGCCAAAACGGCGGAGACAAACGAAAGAAAAACAGGAGATCATCGATGATGTCGAAAACTTCTCAGAACTGTCTGCCCCTGGCTGCAATCGCCGTCGCAATGCTTGTTTTTACGGCGTCTCCCGCACCCGCCGCCGATAAAACCGCCCCCGCGACCCAGCCCAAGACCAAGGCGTATCCACCATATCCCAAGGTGATCGGACTGAGCATCGGCGACGCGGCGCCGGACTTCAAGCTGCCCGGCGTGGACGGCAAGACGCACACGCTGGCGGAGTACAAGGACGCCAAAATCCTGGCGGTCGTCTTCACCTGCAACCACTGCCCCACTTCCCGGATGCAGGAAGACGCGATCATCAAGCTGTCGACCGACTACGCCAAGAAGGGCGTGAAGCTGGTGGCGATTTCACCTAACGATCCGGGCGCCCTGAGGCCCGACGAAGTGGCAGGCACGGTACTCGGCGACAGTTTCGAGGAAATGAAGATCCGCGCCAAGGAGAAGAAGTATCCCTTCCCGTACCTCTACGACGGAGATACGCAGAAGACATCGATGGCCTACGGCGCCACCCTCACGCCAATAATGTTCATCTTCGACAAAGACCGCAAACTCCGCTACACCGGCGCCGTCGAGGGCCCGCCCTATTCGACCGCCGGCGGACCGCACGCTCGCGTGGCCATCGAGAGCATGCTGGCGGGCAAGAAGATCGTATACGACCGCACACGCCCGTTTGGATGCTCGACCAAATGGGGATTCAAACGCCGCTCGGTCGACTACGCCACGGCAATGTGGAACGAGAAGACCGTCGGTATGGCCGACATCGATCTGGCCGCGGTCAAGAAGCTCGCCGCCAACGACACCAGCGTGCTGCGGTTGATCTGCGTTTGGTCGCTGACGGACAAATCCAGCCAAGCCGCTTTCGACGACCTTGTAATGCTCCGCCGCATCTACCAGCACCGCCCGCTGGAACTTATCACAGTGAACGTCGACCCGCCCGCCAAGAAGAAAGAGGCTCTGGCGCTGCTCAAGAAGCACCACGCCGCCCGTCCGGATCCGTCGCGATTCTCCCGGACCGATCCCAAGGCGCCGATAAACTACGTCTTCACGGGCAAGGATTCCGCGGCGCTGCTCAAGGCGCTCGGCGCCAAGGACAAGAGCAAAGCCAAAGCCCCCTACTCGGCGATGATCATCCCCGGCGGAGAGGTAATCCACACGCAAACCGGGAAGCTCGACCCCAAGGCCCTTCGAGCGCAACTGGTGAAAGTGTTCCAGAGATAAGCACCGGACGTCATTCGCTCTTTTATCCGAGGGCGCCGATAGGGTAAGATATTGTCGGTAGAAAAACCGCACTAACAGCGATGCAGAGGTGTCTCGATGAGAATGAGATTGGAAAAAATGCAATTGATGAAGCTTACCACCGCAGTCGTATGCGTCTTGATGTGCGCCACGGCGTTTGGCGCCGACAAGGTGGTCAAGGTCACTGTCCGCTGCGACAGCGAGCACGGGGGCTACGAGGCATACAAGGCGATGGACGGTAATCCGGGAACGATATGGCATACGCAGTTCTCGGGTTTCGCTCCGCCGCCGCCGCACGAACTGCTGATCGACCTGGGTAGCGTTTACGAGATATCCGGATTCGCTTACCTTCCCCGCAAAGGCGGATCGAACGGGACGATAGGCAACTATGAATTCTACGTTAGCGCCACCGACAAGGACAAAGCCAAGGGCAAGCCCGTCGCACGCGGTGGGTTCAAGAAGCGAGACGCCGAAAACGTGATCACACTGAAGACGCCGGTAAAGGGGCGATACGTCCGCCTGCGGGCATTGTCGGAAGTCAAAGCCCAACCATATACATCGGTCGCCGAACTGCGGATCATCTCCAAGGGTGTCAAGTTCCAGGCCAAGAGCGCCGGCGGTAAACGGTTGAAGCGAGCCAAGGCTTCCAGGGCCCCACAAGCCGTCCTGACTCCGGCGGACGAAATGGAGTTCCAGTACCAAACGCTGGCCAACGATATCCGCAAGCGCCGCCGCTTCACCCAGTACGCCCCCCAGACGTTCAACGCGTCGTCTCTGATAATCGATTCCGACCGCGATCCGCTCGACATTATTCTCCGCCGCACGACCGCCGTTCTGGCGGACATCGGGAAACTGACCGGCGCGCCGGACCTGTCGGCGGACGCCGCCGCACTCAAGGGATTCCAGGCCTCCGCGGCGAAGCTCGACCCCAAAGAGTCCAAAGCCCGCCTCGATCTGTTCAAGAAAGTCTGCACGCTCCGCCGCAAGATATCGTTTTCCAACCCGCTGCTGAACTTCGACAAGATACTCTTCATTACGCGCCACCGATCGCGATTCAACCACATGTGCGACCAGTACTACGGCGTCAACACGCTGCCCGGCGGGTCGATTCACGTGCTGTCAAATCCGTTCGGGGACAAAGACAAGCAGAAGGTCCGCGACGTACTGGCCGATTCGAAGGTCGAAATCGGACGCCTGAAGGGCACAAAGCTTGACGGGTCGTTCCTCTCGCCCGACCTGTCGTACGACGCCAAGGAAATCGCGTTCGCTTACGTCGAGTGCAAAGGCAAGACCGGTCACGACCGCCACACCGACCCCTCTCGCGGCCACTGGGACAAGCAGCGGTGCTACCACGTATTCAAGGTGAACGTTGACGGTACCGCCCTGAAGCAGTTGACCGACGGGACGTGGAACGATTTCGACCCGTGCTGGATGCCCAACGGGCGACTGGCGTTTATCACCGAGCGGCGCGGCGGATACCTTCGCTGCGGGCGGACCTGCCCCACTTACACGCTCTACGATATGAAGGATGACGGTACGGAGATTCAGTGCCTCAGTTACCACGAAACGAACGAGTGGCATCCCAGCGTCACGCACGACGGTATGATAATCTACACGCGGTGGGACTACGTCGACCGCCACGGATGCACCGCACACCTGCCATGGATCACCACGCCTGACGGACGCGATTCGCGGGCGGTTCACGGAAACTTCGCCCCGAGGGGCAAACGCCCCGACATGGAACTGGACATCCGGGCGATTCCCGGTTCGCACAAGTATGTCGCCACCGCCGCTCCGCACCACGGGCAGGCGTTCGGTTCGCTGGTCATGTTCGACCCGCGCGTACCCGACGACGACGCGATGGCCCCGGTTAAACGCCTGACGCCAGACGTCGCCTTCCCCGAGACCCAGGGCGGAGGCCAGGTTTATGCGACGGCCTGGCCGCTGAGCGAAAACTACTACCTCTGCGTCTACGACCCGAGCATGAAGCCCGGAATGGGACGCCAGGGCAGAAGGGCTACACCTGGGAAATACGGTATATACCTGGTCGACGTATTCGGTAACAAGGAATTGATCTACCGCGACGCGGCGATCGCCTGCCAGAGCCCCATGCCTCTCCGCCCCCGTAAGAGACCGCCGATCATCCCCGACAACTCGACTCGCGTGTTCGCCCCGGCCGGCGGGGCAACGCTGTCGAAGAAGCCCGAAACCGCTACGCTGGCGCTGGTCAACGTTTACGACAGCCTCAAGAAATGGCCCGAAGGAACTAAGGTCAAAGCGCTGCGGATCTACCAGATCATCCCGATGTCCGTTCCCTCGGGCGGACCTCCGCACGAAATAGGATTGCGTCCGCCCACGACCCGCGATTCGGTGATCCTCGCCCGCTACGTGCTGGGCACGGTTCCGGTCGAGAAAGACGGAAGCGCCCACTTCACAGTACCGGCCCACAGAGAACTGTTCTTCCAGGCGCTGGACGAGAAGGGTCTGGCAATCCAGTCGATGCGGTCGTCAACGTATCTGCAGGCCAATGAACGCCTCACCTGCCAGGGCTGCCACGAACAGAAACACAACGTACCGCTGGCGCCGGGCAGGCTGGCGATCGCGCACCGCCGCAAGCCCGACAAGCCCAAACCCGACGTCGACGGGAGCAACCCGTTCAGCTACCCGCGCCTGGTCCAACCGGTCCTCGAGAAGAACTGCGTCAAGTGTCACGAGAAGAACGCCAAGGACCCGAAGGTCAAGGTCAAGCCCCCCGACCTCAGCAGCAAGGTCATCGCCAAGGGACGCGGAAAGTGGTACGCATCGTACCACAGCCTCGCACAGAAATACGGGTTCTGGAGCTACGGTGACGGATGGCGCACCACACCGGGCAAGTTCGGCGCACGGGCGTCGAAGCTGTACCCGCTGCTGACCACCGGCAGCCACAAGGACCGCGTGAAACTCTCCGCCGAGGATCTCCACCGCATCACGCTATGGCTCGATTCGTGTTCGATCTTTTACGGAGTCTACGAAAAAGAAGGCGGCGAAGCCCAACTACGCGGCGAGATCGTCAGACCGACATTGGAATAGCGATCGACCGTATCCGTGGAGCCCTTCGGAGAAGGGTGATTGAAGACCTCGACACACCAGTCTCAGTCACTCTCCCCCGGATGGCTCTTCAACAGACAGCAAAGCTACAAACTCCTCGCATCCGATGAACCCCCTGATGCAATCGGCGAGGGTGGTCCCGGCGTTTCTGAAGCCCTTATCAGGATAGGGCATCTTCTTTGCGATCTCGTCGGGAATAGACATCTTCAGTCCTTTCTCAATCGCCGCGACAATCTCAACCGTATCAAGTCTACCGTCGGCAAGTGACTCAAGGAACTCCATGGTGTCGCTCGAATATGTCGTCTCGACTGGAAGCTTCGTCTGGCGGGCGGCTTCGGTTCTCACGACCACGCAAAGGGCGTCATACATGGGGCCCGCATCTACAGAAGCAATGAACTCCTCCGTCGACATATGCACGCGGCCCGCCGCCAGCCGACGGCGGCGATGAGTATCGTATTTCACGCTCAGCATTAACAAGAGAATAAAGGCCATTATGACCGCTGCGACAAGAAGCTCCATTCCAAGGCCCGCCATATCGGGGGGACATGTGTTGTCTTGAAACGCGGCAATGATTGTATTGAACGCATGATACATGTTCACACTCCGCCCCTGCGAAACTACAAGCTCGCATTGGTGCTATCAATCTAAAGGTTACCACGTGAGTTAGCAACAATTGTCGCTCCGGTACCACCCCCACCACACGGCGACGAATACGAAGGCGTGTGAGCAATGCGAGGCATGCTTTCAGGGCAGGAGCGTTTGTCGCAATACGGGCCAGGCGTACACGATGGGGAATATATGTGTGGTTATTGGTCGCGGTCTGTATCAAGAAGTCCTCGTCGGAGGCGATCTCTCCCCAACTGCCAACTGCCAAGCCGTTAGATCTTCTCCGCACATAGCGCCACGCTCAGGTATTTCATTTCGCTTGCTTCATCGGTGAATCGTCCGGCTAGCGAGGGCTGAACGCGGGCGAGGTAGCTTTCGTCGAGTACTGCGAGAGGGAACAGTTCGATATTGCCCCACCCCGCGTCGGCCAGCATCTCCCTGTAAGCCGCCGGGCGGACCCTGTTGGGCGAGCCGCGGAACTTCAGCATGTTGTAAAATGCGTCGGAGAAGCGGTAGATATTCAGCGGGTCGCGGTCGCGAATCCATCGCGTGTGCGTGGCCAGGTCGATCTCGCAGACTAACACCGCACCCGGGCAAGCCAACTTCGACATTTGCCCTATCGCGGGGTGCATGTCGTCAAAATGCTCGAACGCCGCCTGGCTGACGATAAGGTCGATGCTGTCGTCGGGGATAACCGACAAGTCGAATGCACGGCTGCAATGATAGCGGAGCCTCTCGCCGGCGCCGTCTTTCGCCAACGCCAGTTCGCGGCGCAGGGTATCGATGTCCGAGCGATCCGCGAGGCTCTCGAACAACTTGCCGTAGAACTCCGCGCCGGCGGTGTCGACCAGATTATGCGCATCGACGGCGGTATAATTCTCTGCCCCCATCGCCAGAAGGATCAGGCCCACGCCCATATCGGCGCCCGGGCCGAGTTCCAGCACCCGCTTACCGGACAGGTCAACCGGCCGGCCACCGTATCGCTTCAGGCAGCCGAGCCATCCGTCGACCACACTGAAATCGTATTCGACCGCCCGGGCGATCTGCGACGCGCCAAACGGTCGCGGCGTGCGATAACCCATAACCGCGTGGCGGAGTTTGTTGGCGACCAGAATCGCCGCGCCCGCCAACTTGTGCAGGCGATTGAACACCTTCTCGGGTTTAACGATCTTCGGCGATCTCATCACAAACCCGCAACCGCTACTTCGACGAACCGATGCAGTACAAGAATCCCGGCGTGCGGAGGAACAACTTCCCGCCCGACACCGAAATAGTCGACAGGCACTTTTTTTCTTTCATCTCGATCTTCGCGAGTTGCTTGAACGCATCGCCCGCCTGGAGAACGAAGACGGCTCCGTTCATGCTGGTGAAGTAAATCTTCCCGTCGGCCCCGGTGGGCGACGAGCGGAACTGGCTCTTGGCGTCGAGCTTCTGCGACCATACCGGCTTTCCGGTCTTGGGGTCCATGCACGCGATCGTTTTGGTCTTTCCGCACAGCACGTACAGCCTGCCCTTATAAAGCAGCGGAGTGCTGGCGTCGTTGGCGAATTTATCGTGCTTCCACAGCATGGCCTCGGGCTTCAAAACGCCCTTTCCACTCGGGCGGACCGCATAGAGCCCGCGCCATCGGGGCCGCCCGAAGTAGAGCACGCCATCGCCTGCGACCGCCGATGAGACCACCCGCTGCCATCTCTCGCGTCCGTGCGGGACAAACTGCCATCGCCACAACTCCCTGCCCGTTTTCGGATCGTGCCCGGTCAGATATTCCGCCGCATGAATGACGATCTGCTTGACGCCCTGGATTTCGCACAGCAGCGGGGTCCCGTAAGATTCGGTGCTTTCGCCGCCGGCGTCGGTCGGGCGAACGTGCTTCCACAGCGTTTTACCGCTCGATGCATCCAGCGCCAGCAGATACGATTCGACCACACCGGCGGGATGGCCCTTCACCCCGTACTCTCCCGGTTTCTTGTTGTGCAGGACCTGCACGTAAACCTTGCCCGCATGCAGGAGCGGGCTGGAACCGTATCCCCACTTGAGTATGAACGGACCGTAGTCCTTCTCGATGTCGCGAGACCACAGACGCTTGCCCTTGAAGTCATACGCAACGATATCGCCCGTACCGAACAGGAAGAACACGCTCTTACCGTCGGTGACCGGCGACGGCGAGGACATGTTATGGTTCGACCCGGCCACCCTACGATCTTTCCCGGTCTTCTCGGACCACAGTATCTTCCCGCTGCCCGCGTCGAGGCAGATCGCCAGCAGATTCTTTGCCTTGTCAGCGGCCGTGGTAAACACGCGGTCGCCCCAGACAATCGGCGTCGAAGCGGTCGCACCGGGCATTTTCGTTGACCACGTGATGTTCTCGGTCTTCGACCAGGTTGTCGGGAGATTCGTTTCGGCGGTCGTACCGTCGGAGTGCGGCCCGCGCCATTGGGGCCAGTTCTCCGCCTGGACCGAACTTACCGCCAACAATACAACGCACGATGCGATCGACTTCTTTGCGAACGAATTCATCGTATCTCCATCTATTTGGGTTTTCCGAAATTGGGGTCGGTCACGAACGGCGATGCGGGCAGGCCTTCTTTGTTCAGGAGGCTGACGACGGGCTTGCCGCCGGTGGACCAGAGGTATCTGGCGTGGAGCGGTCTGGCGACACTGTCACTCGAAACCATCACGGTCTTGCCTTCGATAACCGCCTTGGCGGGGGTCCACTTTCCGTCGGCTCCACAGATCTCGAAGTACTTCAACTCCTTCCCTCCGCCCTTGGCGAGAAGTCCGCCGCCGACGTGATCGAAGCTCAGGATGAGCGTCTTACCGGGTACTTTGATGTCCTTGTCGCGCAGCAGCGGGCCGGAGTAGACCAGGTCCTTTTTACCGTACGTTGTTCCCAGCGCCCAAAGCGCCAGGCGTTGCCCGGCCGCCCGTTTCTTCGGCGGGTGCAGCGAGGGGCCGTAATCGTAGAAGACGGCCATGCCCGTGTTGGGTGTCAGCGCCAGGGCCCTTCGCTCGGAATCGCGCAGTTGTGCCATTCCACCGCCGTTCGCGCCGGTGGGCACCTGGACCCAGAGGAACGGGAATTCGCCCTGCCCCCAGGCCTTTCGCCAGTCTTCGACCTGGCGCTTCTGCAGATACCGGTAATGCCACCCCGTCCCCTCTTTCGCGTTGCGTTCGCCCTGGTACCATATGACGCCCCTGATACCGTAAGGAACCAGCGGTGCGATATGCACCGTCCACAAGTTGCCGTTGCGCCCTTTGGCGGATCGCTTGCCATTCGGGTCGATCTTCTTGAAGACATCGTCGGCAGTGTCCGGAAGCATCCACGCTTCGATCGGCGTGCCCCCGCGGGCCCGCCCGATCAGACCGATCGGAACCTTGAGTTCCTTGTGGAGCGTCTTGGCGAAATAGTACGCCACGGCGAAGACTCTCGTAACGTTCTTCGGCGTGATCGGCGCCCAGATGGGGCCCTTCCACTGCAACCGATTCTGCCAGCGAATATTCGGGAAGTTCGCATTCGGGGCTTCCTGGGGAGTTTCCTTGTCGGCCCGCATCCCGAAAGCCATATTCGACTGACCCGAGCAGACCCAAACCTCGCCAACCAGCACATTCTCGATGACTTTGTCACAGACCTTCATTTTGGCGCTGTCGCTGCTTGCCTTAAGTTCGTCGAGTTTCACCATCCACTTGCCGTCATCGCCTGCGGTTGCGGTCTTGCTCTGCCCGGCGAACTGGACGGTGACCTTTTCGCCCTTGTCGGCGGTCCCGTAGACCGGGACTTTCATTCCGCGCTGGAGAACCATTCCGTCGGCGAAAATCGGATTTACTTTCACCTCGCCCCAGACCGAACCAGCCAGCCCGAGCACGAGGATCACCGAGACGAAGCGTCTTAAGTTGCGTGTTGCCATTATGCTTTCCTTACTTGTCTTTCCGGGTCAGGAGGATCGACCACATCAGCGGGCCCTTGCCCTTTTCACCGTCGGGTCCGAACTTCGTCTCCTTGAGCCACGTGAAATCGAACGACGACGTAAAATCCTTGCGTATGTCTTTTTCCTTGACCCTCGGCGGTCCGTAGTGGCGGGCCTCGTTGGCGTTACCGGCCAGGATCAGAAACTTCGTCCCCGCGCGAGACAGTTTGCGTGCCGAGGCCACGAATCCCTTCGCGTTGGCCCGACGAACGCCGTGGTAGCAACCGCGATCGAAGATGAAATCGAAGGCCTTCAGTTCAGGTACCGCCGTAACGTCGACGAGCATCCAGCGGACCGAGACTTTCGCTTTGAGGGCCTTTGCTTTGGCCAGCGCCAGCGCCGTCGGTGCGATATCTACGGCGGTCACGTCGAACCCCTTGGACGCGAGGTATATCGAGTTGGTACCGGTACCGCATCCGAGCACGATCGCCCTTCCGGGCTTGATCGTACCGTCTTCGACGACCTTCTTGAGTTCGATGGCGACTTTCCCGGTATCCCACGGCGCGCGGTTTTTACCTCGGTAGCGCGAGTCCCACCCGTTCAGCAATTTCACGCCCTTGGGACCGTGAGGCAGGATCCCTGAAGGCAGCAGGCGCTCGGAGAGCAGCTTCTTGCCCCCTGCGCCGGTAATCGCGATCGCAGGCGACCGGTCAGCGCCGGCAGGCAGGACCAGCTTGCAGGACAGACCGCCACTTGAAATATCCAGCACGAGCGGAACGTCCCGGGAGTCTGACTTGACCGTCGGCGGCTGCTTACCGCCGACTCCAATTACACTGACGACCCTGGTTGCTCCATCCGCGATCGCCGGGACCGCGTCGACGATAACACCGCTGCCCTTGGCGGGGGTTTTCATGGGCACTTCACCGGGGCGGACGATCATGTAAGATACGTTCACCGGCGCCGCGGCCGGACCCGTGCCCACGTCGAACATCCCGTTACCGGTCTTTGGCGGTCTCAACAGCAACTGCCAGTGCAGCGGTTTGCCCGCATCCAGGCCTGTAATCCGATCGTCCACAACCAGCGTCGAAGGTTTCAGCAGGATCATTCTTCGCAGCATTTTCGGGCTCTGCCGCTTCCCCACGATACAGACGAAGTGCTTGTGCTCCTCGTATGCGATAATCTCATCCATGCCCAGAGATGCAGCTTTGGGCAGGGTCGTCTGATACTCCCCGGCCCGCTGCTTCAGAAGGGCAAGATTGCTGACGGCCAGTTGCAGGTTGACCTGTCTCGACCTGGCTTTTTTCGGCGCGGCCTGAACCCATGCAGGTTGAGCGAGGATAGAAGCTGCCAGTACCGCCAGCATCGCAATTGCGCGTTTCATCATCGTATTTCCTTCTTCCCGGGTCTCTGTGCTGTTTCCGCCCCTATTCGCATATCACAGAGGATACCCGCCCGAACGGTGCAACTCAATGGTTAACGGCGTGGCCGTTGGGAATCATCTTGTAGGTACCGGTGCGCGGGCGGATAATAGACCAGGCGCAACATGAATATTTTCCAGTCACCACCGCTGCACCTTACGTATTGCCTTAACGTCCATCCCGGGCAGACGTGGGCGGATAACTTCGCCGCCATCGCCTCCGACGCCCTGCGCGTGCGGGATATGGTCTGCAACGCCAATACGCCGTTCGGTCTGGGGATGCGACTCGGAAAACTCGCGGCCGATGAACTCGCCCAAGGCGATAGAATCGAAGAGTTCCGCACGTTCCTGTCCGACAACGATCTCTACGTCTTCACGATAAACGGTTTTCCGTACGGAGAGTTTCACGATCCCGGCGTTAAGGAAAACGTCTACGCCCCCGACTGGCGGTCTATCGAGCGCCGCGACTACACGATCTGCCTGGCAGACATTCTCGCCGAACTGCTGCCCGATGGCGTGTCGGGCAGCATCTCGACAGTGCCCGGATCGTACAGACCGTGGATAAAGTCCGACGCCGACGTCGAAGCGATGGCGATCAATCTCGCCGACGTCGCGATACACCTCTACCAACTCCGCAGGGGACGCGGGGTCAGCATATGCATCGCGCTGGAGCCCGAGCCCGACTGCTTCATCGAAACGTCCAAAGAAGTCGTCAAGTTCTTCACCGGCCCGCTCCGGGAGCATGGAAAGGCCCACGTGCGCAAGACGCTCAATATCTCCGGACACAAAGCCGCCAAGCTACTGAGGCGGCATATCGGGGTCTGCCTTGACACCGCTCACGCGGCCGTCGAATTCGAGGACCCCGCCGATGCCGCACTGGCGATCCGCGCCGAAAACATCCGCATCGCCAAGGTGCAGTTGAGTTCGGCCCTTAGCGTCACGATACCCGCCGACGGCGGCGACGATCTGAAAAGCAAGCTCGAGGAGTTCTGCGATCCGGTCTATCTTCACCAGACGCGCGTCCAGCGCCACGATCTGGTCAGTCACCACCACGACCTTGCGCCCGCCCTTGCCGCGGGCGACCTCCATCGGGGCGATCAATGGCGCATACACTTCCACGTACCGCTGTTTTTCAGCGAGTCCGAAGGGCTCACGGGAACGAATTATCTCCTGACGGGGCGTTTCGCCGAGTTGCTCCGCGGTGGGCTGACCGAGCATCTGGAGATCGAGACCTACACGTTCGGCGTCCTGCCCGACGACCTCCGCCCCGACGACCTGCCCGAGGCGATCGCAAAAGAATACCGCTGGGTGCTGGACAATTGCCTGGCGTAACGACTCAGTGACCAGTAAGCCTATTCCGCGGATTCCAGGACCGCCATGAACGCCTTCTGGGGGATCTCGACGTTTCCTACCATCTTCATTCGCTTCTTACCGGCTTTTTGCTTCTCGAGCAGCTTGCGCTTTCGCGAGACGTCTCCACCGTAGCATTTGGCGGTCACGTTCTTGCGGAACGCCGATATGGTTTCGCGTGCGATAACGCGCGTTCCGATTGCGGCTTGGAGGGGAATCTCGAACATATGGCGCGAGATCTCCTTCCGCAGACGGCGGATCAGCGCGCGCCCGCGGGCGTCGGCTTTGCTGCGGTGTACGATCACCGACAGAGCGTCGACCTTCTCGCTGTTGACCAGGATATCGAGCTTGACCAGGTCGTTGGCGCGGAAGCAGATTATCTCGTAGTCCATCGTCCCGTAACCGTGCGTGGCGCTCTTGAGCTTGTCGTAGAAGTCGTAGATGATCTCCGCCAGCGGGAACTCGTAGGTCAATATCACGCGGTCTGACGACAGGTATTCTGTTTCCTGGTAAATCGCCCGGCGTTCTTCAGCGAGTTTCATCACGCCGCCGATGGAGTCGGCGGGTATGATCAGGTCGACCCGGACGATCGGTTCGCGGAGTTCCTCGATGATATTCACATCGGGCAGTTCACCCGCGGAGTCGACCTCGACGACATTGCCCTTCGTGTCGAGCACTTCGTACGGTACGGTCGGGGCGGTCTGTACGACTTCGACGTTGTGTTCTCGTTCGAGGCGTTCCTGGACAATCTCCATGTGCAGCATTCCCAGAAAACCGCAGCGGAAACCAAAGCCCAGCGCGTCGGAACTGATCGCGTGGAACGTCAGCGAGGCGTCGTTGAGCTTGAGCTTGTCCAGCGCGTCGCGCAGGGTCGGAAACTGCGTACCGGGTCCGGGGTAGAAATCCGAGAACACCATCTGCTGTGGCGCCTGGTATCCGGGCAGGGGTTCGTCGGCCCGATCGGTTTCGAGAGTTACCGTATCGCCGACGTGAACCGCCGCCACCGTGCGGATGTTGGCCAGAATATAACCCACCTCCCCCGTCCCGAGCGTTTGCACCTGCGTGGGCTTGGGGCAGAACTTGCCCATTCCCGCCAGGGTGTACACGTCTTTCGTGCCCATCATGCGGATCTTGTCGCCCACCGACAGCTTTCCGTCAAACACGCGAACGTACACCACCACGCCGCGGTAGTCGTCGAAGGCACTGTCGAAAATCAGCGCCTTGGTCTTGCCCTCGGGATTCCCCCCGGGCGCCGACAGGCGTTCGACGATCGCCCGCAGCATTTCATCGGTGCCCTCACCGCTCTTGGCGGAGGTGAATATACTGTCCTCGGCGGGATGGTGAATCAGCTTCTCGATCTCCATCGCGGTATCTTCCGGACGCGCCGCGGGGAGGTCTATCTTGTTAACCACGGGCACGATATCGAGGTTGCTCCGCGTCGCGAGGTGGGCGTTGGCTACGGTCTGGGCCTCGACGCCCTGTGCTGAATCGACCACGAGCAGCACGCCTTCGCAGGCGGCCAGCGAGCGCGATACCTCGTAGTGAAAATCAACGTGCCCCGGCGTGTCAATCATGTTGAGCATGTACTTCTGCCCATCGAGTTCGAAGTCTATCGTGACGGCCGACGCCTTGATCGTTATCCCCCGCTCGCGTTCAAGATCCATCGTGTCCAGAAGCTGATTGCGGAACTCGCGCTGGGTTATCGCGCCGGCGCGGAGGAGCATACGGTCGGCAAGGGTGCTCTTACCGTGATCTATATGCGCAATGATGCTGAAATTTCGAATGTACTGCTGGTCCATTCTCCAATTGTATCCAATTCTCTCACCGTTACAAGACTATCGGCGATCTGGAGATGACACGGCGGGGGCGATAGGTTAGAATCGCACGCGAAAATGAGCTGTCCCAAACCAACCGACAGAATCGAAGATCCCTCCGCGCCGGCGGGCAAAATCAGCCTGATCCTGCAATGGGCGTCCCTCGCCGCGGCGATAACTCTGGGCGTTGCACTGGCGTGGCGGACTATCACCGGGGCAGATATCGGATGCCATCTGACCTACGGCGGGCACCTGCTGGACACTGGGGAGATCGTCGATTCCAACATGTTCATCTACACAGACGTCCAGCCCAAAGGCATCGACAACTCCATGGATTTCGCGCCGAGCAGTTGGATCGACGATCAGGGACGCCTGCGGTTCCCAAACATAAACTGGGCCAGTCAATTGTGCCTGGCTCTTGCCTACCGCGCCGGAGGTCCGACGGGCGTTTGCCTGCTGCAGGCGGCGCTGGTTGCGGTGCTAATGACTCTCATATCGATCGCAATGTTGCGGACGGCAGTGAGGCCCTGGGCGGCAGCCATCGGCGTCACGATCGTAGCCCTCACCGTGCAGGCCCGATTCATGCATCGCACGGAGTTGTTCGGCTATGTCGTAATGACCGCCCAGTTGTGCATCCTGATCGGACCGCGAATCGGGAAATACTCGGTAATCGGCCTGCTCCTTCTGCAAGCCGCCTTCGTACAGTTGCACAGTTCGTGGATGCTCGGGATTTTCCTGACGATGTGCTTCTGCGCCGACCGCATAGCCCGGGCGCTCTGGGCCCGCTACAGGAAAATTGACCAACCGCCCGACCAGAGAGGTCAGTGGAAGTGGTTCGCCGGCGTGGTTGTCGCCCAGATGGCGATGGCGTTTGTGAGTCCGTGGGGATGGCGGACGGCGCTCCTGCCGCTACAGATGATGTGGTATCTGGGGGCCAACAAACTCATGCCCGCCGGACAGGCCGGAGTAACGCACCCCTGGTCGGTAATAAAGGAAATGTACCCGTCCCTCTCGCCGATATTCGCATGGTCGGTGACTTCCGCAGCGTTCACGGTGGCGCTGGTGCTGGGCGGGCTGGCTGCGATCGGGACGTTATGGACGAGACGCTGGAGTTACCTGCTGCTGCTGGCGGCCATGGCGATTATGGGGATGCAGGTCAGGCGAAACATCGGCCCGAGCGTGGTGATTCTCGTGCCTGTCGCGGTCGCGGCGCTCTGGGCGGTCGGAGCAAAACTATCTCTGCGACGGCCACCCCGAGGCTTCACAACCATAGTGTCTGGAGCAACCATACTCGCCTGCGCGTTTGCCGTCTTCACGGTCGTCACCAACCGGTTCTACTTCTTCCAGGGGATTGGACCGCGTTTCGGGCCCGGGATATCCAAGGTGGACCTGCCGATAGAAGCCGGCGAGTACCTCCAGACGCTTCCCAAAGGCACGAGGGTGTTCACAACGTTCGGCCTGTCGTCGAACGTGCTGTACTTCGGCGGCGGCGAGACGGGCTATCACGAGGTCCCTCTCCTCGGCAACGGGTGGGCGTGCCCGCCGCGCAACATGCAACTCGTCCGCATGATCGCTCTGGGGCGCAAACCTTTCACCCCGTTCGCCCGACGTTACGGTCTCGGGGCGGTCGTGCTGAGAATCGACAAGTTGTCAGCCCCGCTGGCCAGATCGCTCCTGCAGAACCCCGACTGGATGCTCGCCCAGGTTTCGGCCAGGATAGCCGTCTTCGTCAAAAGGTCAGTCGCGCCAGGTCCGCCTCCAAGCATGACCACCGCCCAATTCATCGCAAGAATCGAGAGCCTCGACCCGGCCAAACCGGTCTACCCGCTGCAGGCCGCCGCTCGCATGCTCGAACATCTCCGCCTGCTCGATATGGCGATCGCGACAGCCAAGCGGGCGACCGAAGTGGACCCCGATTACCTGGGCGTATGGGACGTTCTGGGCGTAAATTACGCCCTGCGAGCACAAGTACGACGCCAGGCCAACGACCCGGCTGCAGTCAACGACTTCCGCCAGGCCAAACGATGTTTCATCGAGGCGCAAAAACGCGATCCGGACTCCCAGGAAATAGCCAACAAGATCCGCCAGGTCAACCGCGACCTGGGAAGAATTGATCAATAATCGCCGATCGCCCATGACACAAGAGCCGCCCTGCGTTATAATTACAGTAGACCTGCGGGAAACCGCCATGCTGTAAGGGGTATTTAATGCCGAAATGTGTGCTTTTTCTGATCGCGTTGGGATTCGGAGTAGTTGCAGGCTTACAATACACAACCGCCGCTGACAAGAAATCCCCTCCCGGGGCGAGGGGCATCTCAATCGTCCATCTGAAAGTTGAAGCCGAAGGCGCCCAGTGCCTCCTGAATCTCGACACAGACCGGCTCGACAGCCCCGTAACCGACATCCAGATTCGGATCGCACAACTCCAGTGGTATGAACAGATTGGATTTGACCTTATCTGCACGCAAAAAAAGACCAGTAATGGTCCCAAAGCCTTTCTGGCAGGCATCAATCTCAAGACGGTCGAGTGTAGATTGCCCAAAAAGAGCCAGCAAAAAGGTTTAATGGGCCTGTCTCTGGACGATGTGAAAAATATGCTCAAGGGCGTTAAGCCATCCTCAGTCATACCGCAGAATGCATTTGTTTTCGAGACCGACGCAGGCAGGTTAGGCGTCTTGAAAGTCACGAACAGCGACAAGAACGGAATCACCTTTCAGTATAAACTCGCCGAGGATAAGAGAGAGCGACTCATGCTGGAGACGACGGAGCGCCCGAACTTCCGACGCCCCGAAGAGCCAGACGAGAAACTCAAAACGGTCCGGCGGTTCAAGGCGTTTGACCAAGTGCTGCAGAAGAACGGGTTCGTCGTTACGCCCGAGCAGTTCCCCCAAATATTCACCGCGTACATTACGGAGATACCAGATCGCGAGAATGCCTTGCCCCCGTTCATCACGACTGACTCGGCGTGGGAGACTTACCACGTGCTCCTCGAAGAAGGCGTAAAGCAGTTGGAGGAAAATCAGGCGGTTCGGCTGAAAACATTCTCTCGGAGACTGTTGGACCGTGCGACCTTACTGGCCGCCTACGGACAACGCGACTTCGCCAAAATAGCCGAATACGCATCTATCGCTCTGGCGTTGCAGGACAAGAAACATGCCGCAAGGGTTTCCAAAGCCCACAAACAACTGCTGACCGCCCTGAAGAATGGAACGGGAAATGTCAGCGGGCCGGTTGGTTTTCCGCTGTCGGCGTCGGCGTTCCGGGCAAACAGCTTCTACACGTCCAGCCCCAAACTCGCTAACTATTTTTCAGCAAGACAGTGGTACGCGACAGTCGTGTTCCCTGCCAATAACAAGACAGCAACGTCACTGGCGGTCAGGCTGGCGATGTTCATAGATTCCGACAAGGAACTCCGCAACCTTTGGGATGCCTTATCGACACCGTACGACTCACTGCTCGCCAAAGCCGAAGATGGCGACGTTGCGACCTATGCGTCGGCCGTTCGCAAAATCGTCGGCCCGAAGGCTACCCCCGCCCAGGCCATCGAATCGATCGGAGCATTGCAGAAACACCTCCAAACCGCCCTGCCCGACCCGCAGATCAACGATCAATTACTAGACGAGAATCAACACGCCAACTTTGCGACGTTGATAAAAGGGTTCCGCCTCCTTCCGCCGCGACGCCTGACTTCATCAATCTGCTTCCAGAAGACGACTCCTCCGGGCCTGAGTTTTCCGTCGGCGTTGAACTTCATGGTCGCATGCAAGCAAATGACATCCCCCGCCGCCGTCCGTGCCCTGCAGCAACAGGCCGGAGAGAAAAGAACCCGTGAGATCCAGCAGGTCGACCCGGGCAAATTGCCCGACTCCCTGCACGGCCGCGCGATGAAGCTCATCGCAACCCTCCAGAAGCCCCCGCCGCCCCAGTCGCCCAAAGCCTTGCAAACACAAGCCTGGTCCGACAAGCAACTATGGACCCAACTGGGAGCCTGGGCCCAGCAACGCCACACATGGGCTCTTCACATTAAGATATCAGACCAACCCTTGGGTGGCCCGGATCCGTCAGACGCCGGGATGGTCTCGCCCTATCCAGACTTTTTCAAGTCTCTGGGCGTTCTGACGCAACAGACGGCGGAAATCCTGGCCGACAGCATCCAGGCCAAACCAGGCAACGTGAAGGAGATCGCCAGAGACATGCTCAACCACCTTGATGCCTTGGACTTCTACAGGCTCCTGCCGAGTGGCGGGCTGACCAGACAGCAGAAAGATCGCCTGGAAACCGCCGAACCCATGAGAGACCGCATACTCGAATTTCGAGAGCACTGCGTATACGAACTTCCCCAACTGTTCAGCGGTGCAAGGCGTCCCGACAGAGGTCAGGTAATCAAGCACATCAGGGAAATGGCCCGCCGATGTCTCAAGACCGGACAAGCCTCGAAGAACGATCTGAAGATACTCAACGCATTCGCCCGGTCCGATATTGACGTCATCAATTACATGGGCGACCTTGCTGACATATGCGAACAGCTCGCGACAATCGCCGCAAGGCAACTGGCTGGAAAACCGCTTAACAAGAAACAGAACCGCCTTATCAGCAACTACGGTCCAGCCCTCGCCAGGCTCCACTTCTACGAGGAATTTGCATGCACCCTGCCCCTTGACGACTCCCCGATAATCTCCCCGATGCACGTTAACCCGGCCGCCGGACGAACCATGTACGCCGCTCTGGGCAGACCGCACGCACTGTACGTTCGCGGAAACCTGAACGGTAAACCCAGACTAATGCTAGGCGCTGTTCTGGGCTATCGCGAATTTACGTATCCGACCTCGCAGCCACTCGACGACGAGGCTTGGCAAGAGATGGTCCGTAGTGGAAAATCAGTCCCTCAGCCGCCAACGTTCACCAAGAGTTTCATGGTCCACCCCGACGAAGACGAAATTGTCGAAATGCTCAAAAGGGGCGAGACATATTCCGGAATCGACAACATACCGGGAGTGAAGATAACCCAGGCGATAATCGCGATGCTGCCAAAGGCCGGGCGATACGATAAATCCTCACTCATCTCACGTCTACATGCCCGCTGCATGGAACGAGACGCCCCGACGCTTCTTAAGCTCATGCAACAGTACGTAGAGAACCCTCCCGAAAAGCAGATAAGAACCGCCAAGGACATCATAACCCTCACAGCCAACACGCCATGTAAGGCCATCGCCCCCGAACTCATGCAAATGCTCACCGATAAAAACGACAATCACGCCAACGCGGCTGCAGTAGTGCTTTTCTACCAACCGAATCTGATCGACGCATCACTGATAGCGCAGGCTTGCGATAGGCTGTCCGCTCCAAGGCGCACGCTGGCCTGCTTCCTGTTCGGACACCTGCCCAAGCCCAACCAGGCCGCCGTAGCAACAATGCTAAAGGCGCTGCAGGACAAGAACGCATCTCTGAGATGGCATGGCGCAACGGCGCTGGGGCGGAGCGGGTCAAAGGAACCGGCGGTAATCGCCGCGTTGAGCGAGCGTATCAACGACAGCAATGATTACGTCGCCAGCGCGTCGTTAGATGCGTTGACCAAACTTGGAGCCACCGTCGACACCAATACTCTGATCGACAAACTCAAACGATACTGCCGGACTCCAGGTTGGACTGAGGCCGACAAATCAGCGAAAAAAGCCATAGAAGCCCCCAGGCAAGGACCATTCTGCGTTCTTGCAGGAGAGCCTTTTTACATCGCCCCGTACGCAAGTTACTTGGACAATGTGATCGTAACGGCGCTGATCCAGAGGAAATGCAAACGCGCCATACCCGTAATCCTGGAGATAATGACCGGCGACGGGTTTTCAAGAGACTATATAGTCGGCCCTGAAAAAGTCGGTCTTGCAGCGGCGACGCCCCGTCAAGCGGCGG
>CAZSLS010000122.1:0-19427 GCA_964607575.1 uncultured Planctomycetaceae bacterium
GGTGTAACGAAAGATCGCCCGGCCGCAAGCATTTACGTACAAACTCAGTCGGCAACCTTCCACCGTTAGATACTCTCGGCGATTACTCTCTGGCCTCTTTGCCATGGCAGGAGATATTCTCTTTGAGTTGTGGCACGGTACGCAAGGAAAAAGGGAGCGGGACAACAGAGTTGTTTGCGATTTCTGTTGATTCGGGGCCAGCCACGCAGGGGCATCGGGGTCAGGCATCAAAACGCAAATAAGGACTTGTTACAGTCTCTCTCATGGGCTTGGTAGTTGCCTGTGTGGCAATTGGCGAGAACTTGACATCACCCCCGGTCCGTGTCATCCTACATCGTCGATACAGCGCCGATCTCCGGCGGATGGGGATTTCAAACGGCGGAGCAATTGGCGACAAGTTACGGCATGGAGCTATGTGGATATTTTCTAGAATAGATCGATTCCTGGGAACACCGCCCTTGGGCAGAGGGCGCCTCGTTAATGCTATACGTTGCGCGCTGGCGCTGTTGATGTTGGGATGTGGGTGGGTGGGCGTCCATGGGATAGGACGGCACGTTGTGCTACCATGGGCTTTGATCTCTGCTGTCCTTCTTTGTTTTGCATTTATGTACCTCCAGAGGCCATATACGCTTCTTGGTATGGTCAGTATCGGATTCTCCCTCGTTGCGTTCGCTTTTGTAGCCTGCAATCCTGTGGCGCTGGTGTTTCTACTGCCTTTGTTCCTGGCGGGCTGTCTTTGTTTGAAACGAGGCTTTTGTTACGATGAGAGGCATGTCGGCGAAGAAGAACAATCCGCCCGGGAGGAGTCGCCTCCGGTTGAGCGGTGAATTTTGACGTCATGCAAAGGAATCACAATGAAGAGAACTGCACTGGTCCTTTTGACGTTGGTGTTGTTATTGGCCGGCTGTGACAGAAGGTCGGCTGGCGATCCTTATCGGCAGGCTGTCGAAATGCGTGTCAGGAAGATCGTGGGCGAGCAGTTTGGCCTTGATCCGAGTATGCTGAAACTCACCGACAGATTCAGGGAGGACTTCAAATCCGATGAACTGGATACGGTTGAGCTGACAATGGAGTTCGAAGACGCATTCACTCTCAGCATCCCAGACGAGGTTGCCCTGAAAATGAACACGATCAAGGACGTCGTGGACTACATAGAAAGACATCGCAAATCCAGATGAGGAAGAGGCGACATGAGCGGGCAGTTTGGTCTTGTATTTGATGTCGATGGTGTCGTGGCGGACTCAGAGGCCGTCAATGTTCGTGCGACCGCCCGGGCGTTCAGCGATATCCTTGGTATCGATGGAGTTCAGACGGCTGACTTCGCCAACGGGATCGGCAGGGGGGCTGACCAATACGTCAGGGCCGGCGCCAGGTCACACGGCAGGGAGCTTTCGGAAGATGAGGTGGGCGAGCTGGTGCGGGCCAGGCAGGACAACTTCCTGGCGATACTCGAAGGCGAACCGCTGCCCGCGTTCGGTGGTGTGCTGGAGCTTGTAACAAGTGCTATGGCAAGCGATTGCGTTAAGGTCGCGATCGCCACCAGCAGCACGCGCCGGAAATCCCAGGCGGTGCTCAGTTCGGCGGGGTTTCCATACCGCCAGGTAGTCTACGTGTGCGGCGACGACGTCAGCCGGAAGAAACCGGACCCCGAAGTGTTCCAAGTGGCATGCGAGCATCTTTCTCTGGCGCCGCAGCAGTGCGTGGTCATCGAAGATGCCCCTGACGGCGTGCAGGCGGCGCGTGCGGCCGGCTGCAAGTGCATCGCCGTTACGAACACCTTCTCCCCAGAGATACTCCAGATCAAAGAACCGGACCTCATTGTCGCCAGTTTGTCCGAGGTGAGCCTCGATACGCTTTTGGCGTTATTCGAGGGTTGATCCCGGGCGAATGAGATTGCAAGAATAGAGCGGAGCAGGTGATCGGGGATTTTCAGGGGTAAGTCCGCTTGCGGTCTGGCAGATCTTCGCTGTATCGTCGGGGCGGACGTGTTATAATGTCCATCCTCAGGAATAGTTACTACCTCCTCCTTCCACGGAGACTTGTGATGAAGATCGAATCGTACCTCCAGCGGCGGTTTCGCCGGTTGACGTCGATAGTACTCGCCCTGGCGTGTCTTGCCGGTTGGAGTATCGTGTTTCCGCCGGCCCGGGCCGAGGGCGGGGCGCTGGTGATTCCCGCATGGTCGTTCGCTCGGGGCAACGCGAGGATCCATGCGAACCCAAACGAATACGCCGACGCCGGACCGGTGATCGGCAGCGGACCCAAGCGGGCGTGGGGCTGGACGGTCGAATACGATATCGACATTCCCGTTACCGCCAAGTACACGCTGCAGGTCTGTTACGCGTCGTCCGAGGCCAGGCCGATCGAAGTGTCTCTCGATGAGGATGACCCGGGCAACAGGTGCTGCTTTGGCGTCACTTTTGCCCCGGTTGCCGGCGGGCGATCGACGAAACTCACATCCAACAGCAGCGGTGCGAAGTGGGAGCCGATGCGCAGGCGGGGATCGCTTTCGCTTTTCGAACTGAAACTGGACAAGGGACGCCATACGCTGAAAATCGCCCGCGGCGGTCCGCTGCCGCACATCGTGGCGCTGCGCCTGGATACGCCGACTGAATTTCCCGCCGACTACAAGGCGCCCCAGTACAAGGTGCGCGATCTGGAGAGTGTCCCGGCGGCGTATCACAAGGTATTCAAGCCCGGCGGCGGGATTGCGGACCGCCCTATACCCGAGGCGGTGAAGGACAGGCCCGCTGTATCGTTGAATATCCCCGCCTGCACGTTCGATCGCGGAAACGCGCGGATCTATGCAAGCCCCGACAAATACGCCGACGCCGGACCGATGGCCGGCGGCGGACCGGCGGCGCCCGAGACCAGTACGGTCGAATACGATATAGACTTCCCCGCCGACGGCGAGTACACGCTTCAGATTCGTTACTCGGCGGCAGAGGCGCGCCCGACGGATGTCTGGCTCGACGCCAAGCGCCTGGGCACGGGCTGCAATGGCGTGACCGTCGGTTCGTCGCGCTTTGAGCTGCCGGTCACGTTTTCATGGATCAGCAGAGTTGCCAGGTGGGAACCGCTGTACCGGCAGGGAAAACTCGCCAGGCTTTCGGTGTCCAGGGGCAAGCACACGCTGAAGCTGACCCGCCGCGGACCGCTGCCGAACCTGGTGGCGCTGCGTTTGATCGGCGGCCCGGCGATCGGCGGGCCGCAGTCTGAGCGCAGGGTGGACCTGAGCAGAGTTCCGCCCCGGTATCGCAGCGTTTTTCTGGCTCCGGGCGAGGTTAATACCGCGGCGTTGCGGCAGGCGATCGCCCACACGACGACAAGGTTCGGTCCGCAATATCCCGACGGCGGGCGGTATCTCGAGCAATTGTCCCAGTTGGAAGCCAGGCAGAGCGCCTCGGTGGGCGGTCCGGAGCAGTTGCAGAAAGTTCACGACGATTTGATCGCCCTGCGCAGCGAGGCGCTGCTGAGCCATCCGGCGCTGAAGTTCGACAAACTTCTGTTCATCAAGCGAAAAGCCGCCGGATACGGACACACCTATTCCGATCAGCACAGCGGCGATATGGGCGGGGGGCTCTGCGTCCTTTCGCCGGTGAGCCCTGAGGGCAAGGTCACCAGGCTCGTTCCGCAGCTCGAAGGCGGGCTGTTCGACCGGTTCGACCTGTCGTTTGACGCGAAGAAAGTGGTCTTCGGTTACAGGCCCAAGGGCAAGGACGATGAAAAGGGCAAGACCGGACGCAGGCATAATCGCAATCCCGAATCCTATCGCATCTACGAGATCGATCTCAATCCGGCTACCGGGCTCATGGTACCCGGTTCCCTGCGCCAGTTGACATTCGGCGGGGGCGACGAGGACGCCCGGGCAATCCGGCGCAACAAGAACCGGATAATGTGCGTGGGACGCAATTTCGACGACATGGATCCCTGCTACCTGCCCAACGGTAAGATCATGTTCACCTCCACCCGCGCGATGCAGATCGTTTTCTGCGCGCCCGGCGCGTCGGTTACGAACCTGTACATAATAGACGCAGACGGAAAGAACCTCCGTCGCATTTCGGACTCGCCGGTCAACGAGACCGCCCCTTCGGTGATGGAAGACGGGCGGGTGATCTACACGCGATGGGAGTACGTCGACAAGGGACTGGGCAACGGGCAGAGCCTTTGGGTGGTGCGCCCCGATGGTACGGGCGTGGACCACGTGTATAAGAACAACACCGTCTGGCCGGCTGCAATGAGCAGCGCCCGCAGCATCCCGGACAGTCAGCGGATCGTGACGGTCGGCGGGACGCATCACTTTACGGCCGTCGGACCGGTGATACTGGTCGACGCCCGCCGCAGCCGGCGCACCACCGAGGCGATGGATTGCATCACGCCGGAGGTGGGCTATCCGTCGTCGATGGGGTATCCCAGGAGCAGGTTCGGAATGTTCATGGACCCGTACCCGTTTTCGGAGAAGTTCTTCCTGGTCTCTCACCGGCTCAGCATCAAGAACAATAGAAACGCGCGCTACGGGCTGTATGCACTGGACGCGTGGGGCAATCGCGCCGCGCTCCATCGGGACCCGGACATGTCCTGTTTCCAGGCACTGCCGCTTCGCCCGCGTCGAAAGCCTACGGCGGTGGCTGCTATGTCTGAGGCGGACAATCCGAAGCAGGCAAAGCCCGCGGCGCTGTTTGTACAGGACGTGTACGTGGGGATGAAGGGTATCGCTCGCGGGAGGGTAAAATATCTGCGCGTGATGGGCGCCCTTCCGTGGGCCTGGAATCATCATGGTATCTCGTGGTCGCTGGGACATAAAGGCGATCCGCATCGCAAGAAAATCTATGGCGTCGCGAAGGTCCACCAGGACGGGTCAGCCTATTTTACCGCGCCGGCTGGTGAGAACATCTTCTTCCAGGCGCTGGACGAGAATTACATGGCCCTACAGCAGATGCCGACCTTCATAAACATGATGCCCGGCGAGACAAGATCCTGCATCGGGTGTCACGAATTGCGCCGCAAAGCGCCCAGCCCGGTGCGCGCCCTGCCGACGGCTATGAAATATCCCCCGCAGGCCCTCACGTTCCAACCGGGCGACAAGGGCCCTCGCATGGTCCATTACGCTACGGACGTTCAGCCGATCCTGAACAAGCATTGCCTCCGGTGTCACAGCGGTAAGAACCCCAAAGGGCGCCTCGACCTGACCGGCGAGCCGACCCACAAATACGATCGCGGATACGAGAGCCTGATCAACAAGAGGCTGGTCAGCTTCGCCGACTGTCGTTACGGCAGCTCCAATTTCGTGGCCGTTCCGCCGCTGACGCGAGGTTCGCATCTGAGCAAGCTGTGCGAGCAGATTCGCAAGGATCCCTGCAAGGCGAAGATCACGCGAGCCGAATTCATCAGGATCGCCACCTGGATCGACGCCAACGTCCCGTACTACGGAACCTACAGGGGCAAGAGGAACCCCGCAGACAAGGACTGCCCGGACTTCCGCCTACCGCCCCTGGTCGCCGCTCCATAACACAAACAAACGAGTGGGAAAAGGGGTTCGTTACTTGCGTTTCTTCTGCCGCTCGAGTTGTTTGGCTTTGGCGGCTTTCATTTCGGCGTCGAGTCGGATGAAGTTTTCGACGACCTTCTTCGGCCAGCGGAATACGGGCGCCTTTGTCGGGTCATATCGGCGCAGGTGCGGCTGGTCGAGGCGCTTTGCCACGGGCGTGTAAACCCACTTGTTCTGTCGAAACGAATTGTCGAGCAGCCTGGCGAACTCGGGCAGGTGCTTCTTCAACTGCTTGCGCGTCTGGATGTGGCAGAGGTGTTTTCCGTCGGGCCCGAGTGCCTCCAGCGAACTCTGCCCGCCGGCGAAGAATCCCCTCTTTTTCCCGTTGCAATCGAAATATGCCTGGACGCCTTCGGCCCAGAACTCGCCGGAGTTGTTCATACCGTATCCGCGGAACCGACCGGTCTTCTTGGCCTTTTCGAACAGCTCCTCGAAGCTCTCCTTGGACCTCCCGTCCAACTGCGCAATCGCTCCCTGGATGATGTGTGCGAACTCGTGGACGAAGATGCTCTCGCCTCCCCATGGGTCTCCTTTGAAGTTGAGCAGGTTTTCTTCGGCGCACATCAGCGGATTTCCGCCCAGCCCCCGGGCACGCATGTCCCACCAGGGCGACATGCCTTTGGTCTCGGGCATGTCGGTGGTCATTTCGCTGTAGGCCATCACGCAAATACGGATCCCCCTGTCGGTGACCTTCTTCATCACGTCCGGGCGATTGGCCAGCATCTTTCCCATCAGGTATTCCGCCTCACGCAGGGCGCGGATGGAGACCTTTTCGGAACTCACAATCAACAGACCGTGGGCCACGATGTGCTGCTTGTAGAACGGGTCGAGCGCCTTCAACCTTTTGGCGATCCTGTCGGATGGGGCGGTTGTGGGCTTCCCGCCCGTTTTCGCTTCCTTGACCGCGGCGGGCGCCATCGGCACGGTCAGAATCGCAAGTGTCAACACAACTGACAGAGACAATTTTGCAGGCATGTTCCATTCCTTCAGACGTTTGGGGGGATGTCCGGCAGACAGGATATCACCAGGTCGACAGCTTAACAACAACCCGCCGGCGAGAATGGCGTCAGCAAGGCAACTATCTGTATATTTCTCTTCTGTGCCCTACAGCCACGATGAGAACAAGTAGTTGGCTGTCGTGGATTTCATAGATGACGCGATACGATCCGATTCGAATACGCCAGGCGGGGCGTCCGGAGAGTTTTCGGTAGCCTTGAGGACGAGGATCGTCCCCAAGCGCCTGGATTGCAGATATAATTCGAGATTGGTCCTGCCGGTTGATTTGGCCTAACTGTTTTTGCGCAGATCGAAGAATATCGATCGAGTATGTCACGCGTCATGTCCCTCTTGAATCTCGCGCACCGCCCGATCGAACGGGATGCTGTCAGGGGGAGATGCTTTGGCTTTATCATACGCGCGGATGTCGTCAAGCTCCTCAAGTTCATCGATGATCTGCTCCCATTCGGAAATAGGCAGAAGCACCGCCTTGGGATGCTTGTCTTTGTCAACAACGTATTCAGGATGAACCGTAACCATAATCTTATCTCCGAGTTGCTATCGCCCATTATGCATCAACAGGCGCCGAAATTCAAACTTTCCTTTACGGCGGTCCGGCGTCAAAACACCATTATCCGTCAGGGTCTACTCCACCACAATGTCAATATGGTCAAAGGCTGCGACCGTGGTCTATTCATCGGCTACTTCTTCCCGTTCCATGCGCCCTTGCCGTCGCCGTCGTCGGGGTCCCAGTGGCCTTTGAAGCTGGAGAGGTCTTCGGAGAAAGTCAGATTGAAATTGCCTGCGCGGTCTTCATCGTTGATCCATCTGCACTTTAGCTTGCGGTCGCCGACTACGCGAAACTTGACTAATTTGCCGGTGATCGTGAGGCCGAAGTTGTCCATTTCGAACGTACCGCTGATCTTGCCGTCTTTGGTCTTGAACGTGGTTTTGGCGGGGTAATCGGTCTCGCCGTTGAATATGACGCTCTTGTAGCTACCGTCGATCTTCGATTGCCAACCGCTGATCTTCCGCCCGCTTCCCGGAGTTGTTTCACACCCGGTCACGAAGGCGACCGCGGCGGTCAGCAGCGTAATAAACAGGACGTTCGTTTTCATTTCTGGATCCTTTCGGTTAATCTGAAGGCTGGATCGGTTTGTCGGCGCCATCCGTCCGCTCCGACAGTATCGCAAGCGACCGGTCGACGCGTCAAGTACGCCTATAACCCTCGATATAGCGACAGGACAGAAAATGCGAAAAATTCTGACGATCGTTATGCTCGCAGCGCCGCTCGGCGCGACGTTCGCCGGACAGGGCGGAGCCGTCGACACGTCCGCCAGCCCCCACGTGAAACTGCGCAGCGGATCGATGGGCGATGTGCGGTGGACCACCGGTTTCTGGGCCGACCGCTTCGAACTCTGCCGCAAATCCATGCTGCCGACACTACACAGCACCCTGCTCGATCCAAAGTGTTCGGCGCAGTTGAACCGGATCAGGTTCACCGCCGGTCTGCAGGATAAGAATCCCGGCGGAGTGGACTGGGCCGACGGCGACTGCTACAAATGGATCGAGACCATGGCGCACGTCTACGCCGTCAAAAAAGATGCCCCCCTGGACCGCCTGATGGACAAGTGGATCGCCATTATCGCCAAAGCCCAGGACCCCGACGGTTTCATCTCGACCAATATCGGGCACGACAAGTCCAAGCGACTACAGATACCGTATCAACACCAACTCTACAATATGGGGCACCTGCTGACGGCTGCATGCGTCCATCACCGGGCCACCGGTAAGAAGAACTTCCTGGCGATCGCAACGAAGACCGCCGACTACCTCTATCGCGAATTCAAGCCCAATCCGCCGCGCCTGGTACACTTTCCGTGGAATCCGTCGGTCTACATGGGCCTGGTCGAACTGTACAGGACCACCGCCAACCGCAAGTACCTCGAAGTGGCGCGGATCATGATCGACAATCGCGGAACGAAACCGGGAGGGCATCACAGGAACGGCGGGACCGATCAGACCCAGGACCGCATGCCCATCAGGAAGGAAACCGAAGCGGTCGGGCATGCGGTTTGCGGTATGTATCTCTATTGCGGCGCCGCGGACCTCTACGCCGAAACCGGCGACAAGGAAATCTACGCGGCGCTCGAGCGCATCTGGAAAAGCGTAACGCTCCGGAAGATGGATATCACCGGTTCGGTGGCCATGGGGAATTTGAAAACCAAACGGGGCGACCGCGTCCATGAGGCGTTCGGGCCCGACTACGCCCAGCCGAACAAGTACAACGAGACCTGCGCGAATATCGGTAACGGGATGTTCAACTGGCGAATGCTCTCGCTGAGCGGGGACGCGAAATACGCCGAGGTGACCGAGAGGGTGGTCTACAACTGCCTCAACGCCGCGGTGGATCTCAAAGGCGCCAACTGGTTCTACTGCAACCCGCTGACCTGGAAGGGCACGGCGGGAAGAGGACATCACACGGGGGTTCGCTGGCGGACCAACAATTGTTACTGCTGCCCGCCCAGTGTGGCTCGCACCACCGCCCAATTGCACAACTGGATGTACAACACGTCCGACGAGGGGCTGTGGGTACATCTCTACGGCGGAAGCAAGTTGTCGACGACTCTGTCCGGCGGGGCGCCGATCGAATTGACCCAGGAGACCAATTACCCGTGGGACGGGCGTGTAAAGCTCACCGTGGGCAAAGTTGGCGCCGAGGCTTTTGCGATTCGCCTGCGTATTCCCCAATGGACCGAGAAGCCCATTCTGAAGCTGAACGGGCGTGCGCTTCCCGGCGCGGTCAAGCCGGGCACGTACGCGAAGATAAATCGCAAATGGAAAACCGGCGACATCATCGAACTGGACCTTCCCATGCCGATACGCCTGATGGCCGCCAATCCGAAGGTCAAGGATCTGCGCAACAAGGTCGCCGTGATGCGCGGTCCGTTAGTCTATTGCCTGGAATTGCCCAAACGCGAAGGCGGCGAGAAGGTCTGGAACGACGGCGTGTTCCTACCGGAGAACATCGAGCTGACGCCCGAGCATCGTAAAGGATTCCTGGGTGGAGTAACCGTTCTGACGGGCAAGGCACTGACGCACAAGGGGCGCGAGAAGTTTGTCAAAGACACCTCCGGGTCCGCGGCGCCGAAAACATCGGACGACTGGGGCGACCTGCTCTACCGACCGCTGACGCCGCGGGCTCTCAAACGCCCCGGTGACGGGCTGGTCGAGATATCGCTGATCCCGTATTATGCGTGGGCGAATCGCGGCCTGGCGATGATGGAGGTGTGGATCCCACTGGCTCGATGATGGTCGCAAAGGAACTCCAGAAAATGGTAAAGAAGAAAGGTGGCTGTTGTCTCTTGATTCTCGCTTGTGCGGTCCTGCAGGGAGCCCTCGGCGTTGCCGAAGGAGCGCAGGGCGACGGGGGTCTGAAGGAATCCCGCGCCAAGGGTGGTGTCGCGATTTCCTGGTCGAGCCAATCGGGGCCCGCGGTGCGGATCGATACGCCAACGCTCATCGCCGAGGATCCGAAGACCAAAGCAAAGCTGCCGATCGCGCTGAAACTGACATCCCGTTCCACAAAGAATCGGACGGCCGTCCTCAATTACCAGGTCGCTCTTGGCGGGACGCTCCGGGTCAGCTTCACCCTGCCGCAGGAGGGGAAACCAGACCTGCTGCTCTACAAGACCGAACTGGTCTTCGATCGTCCGGTGCAGATGGACGTCACGGTTCAATACCGTTTTCAGATTCGCGACATTCTCGCGGAAAAGATGGTCCTGCCCGAGCGAAATGGTTATTTGCGATCCTACCCGCTGACGCCGCAGCGCCAGGTCGCCGGGCGATACGAACTCGGCGCACGGGCGGGGGGGGATTCGAAATGCCCCCAACTGGGCATTCCTGTTGTGGGCCTGTCGTTCGGCGGGAGGCAACTGGCGGTGTCTGTCGATCCTTATTGCGGCGGTCGTATCGAGGCATCGCGCGACGGAAAGCACACGTCCGTGACGGTGTCAACGACGTATAACGGTGCGGTCGTGCCCCTGACGTCCGAGAAACGGACCGTTGCGCTGGAGTTCCACCGAAACGGAACTGACCGGATGCTCCGCAGTTTCTATCGCACGATCCCCGAGATCAAACCGGGGGCCGCCTGGATTCACGACGTGCATCTGGTGTATTACGATTACCTGTCGGACGCCGGCGAAGGCTGGTTCAAGGGGCTCAAGCACCTGGCCGATCGGATCCCGCGGGCCCATCGCGGCCGCGTGGCCGTATGCCTGCATGGATGGTACGACTACTTTCAACAATACGCATACGATCACAAGACCGGAAAGCTCCTGGCTAAGTGGGTCGCGTTCCCCGGAACGCGCAAGACACCCATGAGCCTCGAGAGCATGCACAAGCGGATCAAGTTCGCCAAGGGGCTTGGTTTTCGCACGCTGCTCTATTTTGCCGACGGTACCAACAGCGATTCCGGGGCGCCGGCTTTTCGCAAGGAGTACGTCTTCCGCGGCAAGGACGGCAAGACCGTGAAAGGGTGGAAGGGCCCCGATTCCCTGGGCCAGCCGCTTCGCATGGACCCCGCTGTACCGGGTCTGCGGGACTGGTACAAGGGATACCTCAAAGCGCTGCTGGAAGAATATGGCGGGGAAATTGACGGTCTGGTATGGGATGAGACCTTCTACATGCCGGTCGGTGCGGTTTCGTATTCTCAGAAGACCCCCGCCCACGCCGATCGCGCGATGATGAGCCTGGTGTCGGAAATGACGCAAATGGTCCAGCAGCACCGCAAGCGGAATCCGGATCTGGTTTTCTTGGCGTCCGACATCGGCAAGACCACCTACGCGCTGGTTTCGCACGGTACGTACCAGGACAGCGACATGCGGGTCAAGGATTGGGGCCCGGGCATGTTCGCCAACTATCGGAACTGTTTGTGGAGCTGTAATTGGCATCCCGTAAAGCACGGTGGTTCGCGAAACCGTTATGCGGCCGAAGCCCTCGGTCTTCCGCAGGGAATCTCAAACGGTTACGGGGACAATAAAGGCCCCCACGAAATGCCCAAGGAGTTGTTCGAAGCAGTACTGCAGAGATTCCTGAAGAACGCACGAAATAACAGGCAGCGAACAAGATACCTGACTGCGCGTGTTGGCTCCGAGAAAATGGGTCTGGGGATCGGTAAGCCGGCGGGCAAACCCGAGTGCATTCGCAAGATCGACCTGAAGGATTTCGGCGGGATGGTTGCCCGGTTTGGCGATCTTAACGGGGACGGGCAAACCGACGTCCTCTTCGTCCAAAGCGCCGGCCAGAAGATCACCTGCATTACTGCTCTCGACTTGAATGGCAAGCGTCTGTGGCAGAGGGGCAAGGCTGACGAGAAGCATCGAAGCCTGAGTTCGGACGTGGCTATTCAGATTTACGATTGGGACAACGACAAGAGCAACGAGGTACTCGTCATCGAGGGCAAGACCCTTCGCATCCTGGACGGTGCGACTGGGAAGGTCGAGCGAGAGGTCTCAGTACCGAGCAACGACAGCATTCTCATCGCGAATTTCGCCGGCGCGTCGCGCCCCGGCGACCTGATGATCAAGGACCGCTACAAGAACATCTGGGTGTACGACAAGAACCTGAAGCTCCAATGGACTAAGAAGGTCAATACCGGACACTTTCCGATGAACGTAGACCTCGACGGCGACGGGCGCGAGGAGTTGCTCTGCGGGTATACGCTGTTCGATCGCGACGGAAAGGTCCGCTGGGCGCATGACGAACTTCCCGATCACAACGACGCCGCCGACGCCGACGACATGGACGGTGACGGCAAGCTGGAGATTGCGATTGCCTGCAGCCGCGACAGTGTGCTGCTGAACGCCGACGGGAAGATCCTCTGGCGAAAACCGCACAAACACTCCCAGCACGCGGTGATCGGGGCGTTCGTTCCGGGCAAGGCGGGAAAGCAGGTTGTATTCGTCGATCGAATCGCCGCGCGCAGCCGATCGGGCAAATGGAACCCCGACGGGGGAATCGTTTACTGCTACAACAAGGCCGGTACGGAGCTATGGCGCACCGCGCCCCAGGGCGGGATCACGATCGCCAGCACGATTGACGGTTGGACGGGCGTCAAGAACCGGAGCTTCGTGCTGCTCTATCGCCGCTGCAAGGGGCCTCCCGTGCTGCTGGATGGAAGCGGGAAGATCGCCGCGGAGTTTCCGTTCCCGCCGGCGAAAGCCGACTCAGGCTATGGACAGCACTTCGCCCAGCACTTCGATGCTCTCGGTGATTCGCGGGAAGAAGTATTCGTTTATAATCCTCTGGCATTGTGGGTCTACCGCAACGCCGCGCCGGCGCCGACGGACTTGCCCAAACCCAAACGCGGCGCGAATCGGCGCATCTATAACGCTACGTTCTACGTGGGTTGGCAATAGATTGTTGAGTACTGTATATGAACACAAATTACTATTCTCTAGCGTTTGAGGGCGACTTTTTTACGATCGCCGCTGATATCCGCCATTCCGGTCCGGACCTGCTGTTTTTCATCCATGGACTCGGCGGTTCAAAGGACGCCTTTCATCACATTTGGGAACGCGACGATTTTGCGGAGTATTCTGTCCTGGCGGTAGACCTTGTCGGGTTCGGCGAGTCTGACAAACCAGGCGGGTTTTCGTATAAGATGGAGGCCCAAGCGCAGGTCGCCGCTGAACTCCTGGCGGAGTTTCCCGACAGGAAACTGCATGTAATCGGACATAGCATGGGCGGCGCGGTGGCGCTGCTTTTTCCTGCTGAGATTCTCAATTCGATAGAGACGTTTGCAAATGTCGAGGGCAATTTGATCGGCGCCGATTGCCAACTCGGCAGTCGAGGAATGGTAAGCGTTCCGCCTGACGTTTTTGCGGACGAAATGTGGCCTGAACTGCGAGCGAAATACTCCGGCCTCGCCCCGGGTTACTCCGCTCTTGACTCCACTACCGCCGACGTTATGTACCGAAGCGCCGAATCGCTGGTTTCGTGGTCCGACAGCGACAAACTGCTTGACGCATTCGGCGCCCTGGCGTGTCGGAAAGCCTATTTCTACGGGTCCGAAAACGCCGCGCATCCCACAGTTGCGCGCGTTGGGAGCATCCCGAAAGTCGAGATAAAACGCAGCGGTCATATCCTGATGTGCGATAACCCCGAAGATTTCTACGATGAGTTGCACAAGTTCGTGACACCCTGACCAATTGGAATTGCGTTGCCGTTGCCCGCGGACACGATACAATCATTGGAAAGACTCGCGGGAGTCTATCCGGGAATCCCGACTGAATGAGGTACATACCGTGAAATCAATCAAACGTCGCGATGTTCTCAAGGGCGCGCTGGCTGGAACGGCTGTCGGAGTGGCGCCATTCAATATTCTCAAGGCCGGAGCGCCTCCCAGCAGCAAGCTCAACATTGCCTGCATCGGTGTCGGCGGTATGGGGTCGTCCGACGCGGCCACGCTGTCGCGGACAGACAACGTGATCGCCCTGTGCGATGTGGACGAGGCGCGGAGCAGGAGATGCATGGCGCGGCACAAGCATCTTCACAAGGTGAAGCTCTGGACGGACTACCGCGTGATGTTCGACAAGATCGGTAAGCAGATCGACGCGGTCTGCATCGGAACGCCCGAGCATGTCCACTATGCGGTCTCGATGTACGCCCTCAAGCGAGACAAGCACGTCTACTGCCAAAAACCCCTCTGCCATACGGTCAATGAAGTGCGCCTGCTCACCGAAGAAGCTGCGAAGCACAAGAAGGTCGTCACGCAGATGGGCCACCAGGGCCATTCGGGTGAAAGTTCGGCCATCATCAGGGACTGGGGCCTGGCGGGCACGATCGGCGACATTCGCGAAGTACACGCCTACTCCCGCAAAAACTACTGGACCGACAAGCCTATCGCCCCGAGTTCCACCCCGCCGAAAACGCTCAACTGGGACCTCTTCCTTAACAGGGGCGCCAAGATCCCCTTCTCCAGCAGCTACATGAACCGCGAGTGGATTCGGTACAGCCACTTCAGCGGTGCCGTCGGCGACATGGGCGCCCACATCCTGGATCCGGCGTACTACGCCCTGGACATCCGCATTCCCCTCAGCGTCCGTGCCGACGTCAAGATCCCCGCCATGCCCGGTTCCCTTCCCCGCGCCGGCGTGATCACCTGGGAGTTCGGCGCGCGGGGCAAGAAGCCTCCCGTCACGGTCAAGTACTACCTCGGACCGGGTATCGACTTCCCGCACCCCAAGCATCTCGAGAAGAAGCGGCGGGGAATCACCAGCGGTTCGGTCCTGGTCGGGGCCGACGCATCGATCATGGCGGGCTCACACAGCCAGGGCGCGCGGATTATCCCCGAGGCCACAATGAAAGCCACGCCCAGGGCGCCCAAGAAGGCGTTCCGCTGCAAGGGCAGGGGACACTTCGGAAACTGGACGCTGGCTTGCAAGGGACTCGACACCGCGATGTCGCCCTTCGAGTATGCCGGTCCGCTGTCGGAGATTATCGTCCTGGGCGATATTGCCCTCCTGCACCCGGGCAAGACGCTGCTCTGGGACGCGAAGAACATGAAAATCACGAACGACGACGCTGCCAACAAGAGCCTCTTCATGCGCCGCATCAACCCCCGCGACGATATGAACTGGATCTGATATTTCCGGTACAACCGGTTGGAAGTTGTCCCCTGCAAGGAGCAGATATGATTCTCTTTGGTACGAGATTATGCGTTGCATGGCGGACGCTGGCTGCTGTGCTGGTCATGGGCTTGATGCTCGCATCGAGTGCGGCCGGTGAACCGATGGCGAGATACAACGTCATCTGGGAAAGCCCGTCGAAGGATGAATCCGGGCAGATGCCGCTCGGTAACGGTGACGTCGCGGCTGGGGTCTATGCGATCGAGGGCGGCGACCTGTATCTGTTGCTGGCCAAGAACGACGCGTTCAACTACAACGGCGATATCTTTAAGACCGGGCGAGTCCGGATCTCCCTGGCGCCCAACCCATTCGCAAAGGGCAAGAAGTTTCGACAGACCCTCGACCTGGCGACGGGATCGATCACCATCGAGGCAGGCGGCGTGAGCCTGCGCATCTGGGCCGACGCCAACCGCCCGATCTATCACGTGCAGATCAATTCGCCTGCGGATATCGCTGTCACCGCCGAACCGGATTTTTGGAAGCGGGTCGACGATTGCAGGCATAACTGTACGCGAGCGCCGATCAAGAACCCCACCCAGGACGTGCGCATCGAGCGGAAGGGCAATGTTCTCTGGTATTTCGCGGTGGGCGATCGGAGTACGTACCCCGCCGATATGAAGTATTACGACGTCGAACACGTGATCGCCAAATACCCCGACCCTTACCGCTTCAATACGTTCGGGAACCTGCTCGAAAGCCCGGAGATGGCGCCGAAGGACGGGAAGCTGGCGGGCAAAGCCAAGACCTTCGACATCCGCATCCACGCCCTGACCAAACAGGCGCCCAAAATCGCCACGTGGATCGAGGCAATCGAGGCCCAGGCGGCGCGGCCGGTGGATGCGAAGAAAGACTTCGCGGCGCACTGTCGATGGTGGAAGGCGTTCTGGGGTCGAAGCTGGATCATCGCATCGGACAACACGCTTCCGCCCGCCGAGCGGGAAAAACTCAATGGCGAGGCGCCGTCCGGAAGGCGCACAGAAGTCGATGGCGGGGCACTGGTCTCGCAGAGCTACAACGTGTTCCGTTTCATAATGGCGTGTCAGTCTCGCGGGCGGATTCAGGCCAAGTTCAACGGTGGTCTGTTCACCCAACCGTTGCGGGGGCGTAAGAACGCCCAAGGGGACGACCGCTTGTGGGGCAGGCGTTACACCTTCCAGAACCAGCGGTTGCTCTATTGGCCGCTGCTGATGAGCGGCGACGGCGACCTGATGAAACCGTTCTTCGACTACTACTGGAACCTCCTGCCGACCCGCAAGGCCATCACCAAGGCATGGTTCGGACATGAAGGCGCTTACTACCGCGAAAACATCGAACCGACCGGCGGCGAGCGGGACTGCGGGCGATCCGGCAAGCCGCTCAAGACCAAACCGGGCGAGAATAAGGGCAAGGGGTACTATCACAGCTACTACTTCACCAGCGGGCTGGAAACCGTGACCATGATGACCGAGTACGTTAAGTACTCCGGCGACAAGAAGTTCCGCGATACCGTACTTGTTCCCTTCGCGCGAGAGGTCCTGCTGTTCTTCGACAAGCACTATCAGCGCGACGCGGACGGGAAGATCCGCCTGGACCCGGCGATGGTGCTGGAGACCTGGTGGATTGCGATCAATCCGGCGCCCGATATCGCCGGTCTGCAGTTCTGCCTCGATGAACTGCTCGCGATGAAGGCGGGCACGAAAGAAGACCAGGCAAACTGGCGCCGATTCCGCGCCGAGATACCGCCGGTGTTCCTGCATGAAATCGACGGGCGCAAGGCCATCGCACCGGCGAGGGAATGGAAGCATAGAAAGAACGCCGAGAACGGTTTGCTCTATCCGGTTTTCCCGTTCCGCTGTTTCGGACTGGGTTTGGGCACGAAGGATATCGTGGCGTGGACCATGAAGTACCGAACCAACAAGAACGCTTTCGGTTACAAATGCTGGACCCAGGACCAGATCCACTGGGCCTACGCCGGAAACGCCGCCGAAGCACAAGAGGGCCTCATCCGCCGCTTCCGCAACGCGACCAAGCAATGCCGTTTCCCCCTGTACGGCGCCGCCAGTCCGGATTCCTGTCCGGACTTCGATCACTTCGGCTCCGGTAGTACGGCGCTTCAACGCATGCTGGTGCAGGAGGCCGCGGGCAAGATTCTGCTGCTCCCGGCCTGGCCGGCGGACTGGGACGCCGACTTCAAGCTCCACCTGGAAAAGAACACGGTCATCAGCGGTAAAGTTGTTAACGGTAAGCTGACGGACTGGACTATCGAACCGGCCTCCCGCAAGAAAGATGTCGTGATCTACAAACCGCAGCAAGCGCCCCCTCGCCCGGCGGTACCGGGCAACAAGCATCCGCTCCGCATCGGCGTCGATCAGGCCGGCGGTAACCGGTTCGCAGGCAAGATCGGAAGGGTGACGATGTTCCGCGGAATGCTCAAACCCGAAACGATCCGCACCCTGGCGGGGGGCGATCGCGAGAAGAAGGTAACGAGCGATCAGGCCGTCGCCTGCGTACTCGACCCCAAGGCAGGCGATGCTCTACCGATTAAAGCCGCGGACCTCAGCAGCGCGGTTTCCTTCGAGGCGTGGATCATGCCTGGAAAAGGGGACAAAGGGCGCATTCTCGACAAACTCACCGGCGGACAGCGTGACGGTTTCCTGATAGATTGCTGGCCGGGCCTGTCTCTGCGCGTGATCATCGGCCCGCAGCAGGACGACTTCCCAAACGTGCTGAAAGCCGGCGTCTGGCAGCATGTCGCAGTGGTGATCGGGAGAGGTAAGTTGGGCGTGTACGTAAATGGGAAGAAACGCTGATGTAAGATGATCGACAAAGAGCATGCGATGGGTTTCTGTGCATGCAAACTGCTCCCTTTTTCACGTCGAACGATAGATGGGGACCACTGGTTCACTGAAGTGACCAGTCCTGTCTGGATGTGCGAACATATGGATACTGGGCGGTTGGTGGGATGCTTGAGGTCATTTGTCCCAACGACGCGCGAAACCGCAAGCGGTTCTAGTACGCATTCCCCGCACAGTAGCGAATCAAAACCGCTTGCGGTTTCGCGCGGCGTTCGGACAAACAAACCTAATCCAGAGTACGACAGGCGGCGCTGGACTCTGCGGCGCTGAATGTGCTACTATTTCAGGGTGGTATCGAGGAGACTCCAATGAGAAAACTGTCTGCTGCTTTGATGTCGGTGCTTGTGGTTGCTGCTGTCGCCATCGGCGCCGAGGGCGATGACGCCGAGGTCTCTTTCTGGGACTTCGACGGGTCGCTGAAAGATGCCCGCGGGACTCACAAGGACAACCTCACCGCGCGTGGCGGGGCGGGGCGTTTCGTCACCGCCGCCGATGTTCCCGGCGTGTCGGGCAAGGCGTTGGCGCTGGGCGTCAAGTCCGGCGATGCGGGGTATCTGGCGGCGCCTAATTCGTCGGATGTAAGGCTCGGCGCGAGCTACACCATCGAAGCGTGGGTTTGTCCGGTGCAGACCGGTCAGTGGGGGCGCCTGGTGCTGAACTGGGGCGGTTCGAAGTACGCATACCATCTTGGGATCCACAACGGGATGCTGAGCCTCTACCACGGGCAGGCGGATGGGAAATACGTTTTCGCCGAAGGCGGAAGGGTTCGCCCCGGGCGGTGGTATCACCTTACCGGCGTGGCGAGGCGAAATGACAAAACGCCCGCGGCTTCGATGCTGGAAGTCTACATTAACGGAAAGCTCACCGCCTCGGCGAAGTACGACGGTACGATAGCGACCCTCAAGAGCGAGGGCCTGGGGATCGGCGACGAAGCCGGCGGCGGCGGGGGCGCCGCGCGTTTCCGCGGATACATTGACGAACTGTCGATCTGGGGTCGGGCGCTGAAGCCCGGCGAGATCGCAAAGCATTACGCAAAACGTGCTGCGATGCTTAAAGGCCTGGCCGCGATCAGGGTCAAAGCCGAAACCGCCCGACGCGCCAAGAAGTTCGCCGGATTCAAGAAGCTGGGCGTCGAGAGCATCGTTTTCGCCGAGCGCCATCCCGGGCGCGACCCCTCGGGCCACTATTACGCGAACTTCGGATACTCCTGCACGGACGAAAACCTCTGGATCCACGGTAAGGACGGCGGGCGCCTGTGCAAGTTGAACGTAGCCACCGGCGAAGTGGCCGCACTGCTGGACGATCCCAAAGGCGCCGTCCGCGACCCGCAGGTCTACTACGACGCCAGGAAGGTGCTCT
>CAZSLS010000123.1:0-5835 GCA_964607575.1 uncultured Planctomycetaceae bacterium
CCGAGTTTGTCGAACTTGGGCAGGAAATCGGCCTCCACGCCGTGGCACATCCATTGTCCGGTCTGTCGGCCGGAGGTGTCCTGGCCCTGGCGGCTGTAATCGAAAATATTGCGAAGTTCGATAGTATCGTCCTCCACGCCGCAGACCTGCGTGATGTGCGTTATCCTGCGGACGCCGTCGAGGAACAGCTCGTGCTGGACGATCAGGTCTATCGCCACCGATATCTGCCTGTGGATGGCCCACAGCGGCAGCATGAGCCCGCGCGACAGCGCCATCATTTCCAGGCGAGAAATCGCATCGCGCGGGGAAGAAGCATGCATTACCGCCAGGCATCCGTCGTGTCCGGTGGCGATGGCCTGGAGCATGTCGAGCGCTTCGTCGCCGCGGATTTCGCCCATGATTATCCGCGTCGGCCTCATGCGCAGGGCGTTGCGGACCAGTTGCGACAGGACAATCTCGCCCTTGCCCTCGGAGTTTGGCGGGCGGGATTCGAGGCTTACCACGTGGGCCTGCTGGAGATCCAGTTCGGCGGTGTCCTCGATGGTGATGATGCGCTCGGATTCGGGGATGCTGTTTGACAGGATACCCAGAGTGGTGGTCTTGCCCGTTCCCGTGGCGCCGGAGAAGATGATGTTCAAACGCGCTCGGACCGATGCGCAGAGCAGATCCGCCATCCGGCGCGACAGCGTGCGGCGCGATATGAGGTCTTCGACGCCTGTCAGCGTCTTGGTGAATTTCCGGATCGTCACGGTAGGTCCGCTGACGGCGATGGGCGGTACGACCACGTTTATGCGCGTACCGTCGGGGAGGCGGCAGTCCACGAACGGCGCCGCGGTGGTTATCGATCGCCCCGAAGGTTCGACCATGCGATCGATCAGCGCGCGGACCTGCGCGTCGTCGGCGAACTTGAGTTCGTCCAGGACCATCTTACCGTTGCGTTCGACGAAGACCTGCCCGTGCCCGTTGATCATGATCTCGGTAATCTCGGGGTCTTTCAGCAGGTGGCGGATAGGTTTGATTGCCGGGAAATCGTAGAACATGAAAACCTCGGGGAGTCTTTTTAGTTCACGGTTCGAATCGTCGGCGATTGTCGGTCACCGCGGATCACTTGTCAAGCCGGACGCTTTTGGAGAACCGGGAACATCCTTGCCTGAGTCCTGAAATACGGGGACAATAACCTTCGACAGCAGAAGTGATTAGAATAGGAACGCGCCATGAACAATACCTCACGTCGAACATTTATCAAGGGATCGGTCGCCGCCGCCGCGGGTGTTGTCGCGAGCCCGTGGCTCCAGCCCCGCGCCCGGGCGGTGGGCGCCAACAGCGACATCCGAATCGGGGTCGTCGGTATCGGGTCCAATGTGAAGATCGGCGGAAAGGGCAAGCAGGACATCCGCAAGTTCCGCAAGTACCCCGGCGTGCGCATCGCGGCGCTATGCGATCCCGACCGCAAGATACTCGACGCCGAAGCGGCTGCGTGCAGGAAACACAACGAACCCGTCGAAACCTACACCGACGTACGGAAGCTGCTGGCCAGCAAGAACGTCGACGCCATAATCGTAACTACGCCGAACCACTGGCATGCACTGGTCACGATCTGGGCCTGCCAAGCCGGAAAGCACGTCTACGTCCAGAAACCCGCCTCGCACAACATCTTTGAAGGCCGCAAGATGGTCGACGCCGCACGCAAGTACAATCGCATCGTTCAATGCACCAACAACTCGCGCTCGGCCACCGGATTCAAGGAAGCTCTGGATTACGTGCGAAAGGGAAACCTGGGCAAGATGCTCTGCGTTTACGGTATCAACTACAAACCGCGCGGCAGCATCGGCCTGGCCGGCGGACCGCAACCGATCCCCAAATCGATCGATTACGACCTCTGGTCCGGCCCGGCGCCCAAAGCGCCGCTGATGCGGAAGCACCTGCATTACGATTGGCATTGGGATTGGCGTTACGGTAACGGCGACCTGGGCAACATGGGCATCCATTTCATGGACGGCTGCCGGATGGCCGTCGGCGAAAGCAAGCTGCCCAAACACGTGATGTGCATCGGCGGGCGATTCGGTTACCAGGATGACGGCCGGACGCCGAACACGCAAGTGATCTATCTCGACTACCGCCCCGTGCCCGTTATCTTCGAGGTTCGCGGTCTGCCCAAGAGCAAATCCGCCCAGAGCGGTCCGTGGATCAAGGGCATGGACGTATTCCGAGGCGTTCGCACGGGCATAGTAGTGCTCTGCGAGGGCGGGCATCTGGCGGGCAATAAGATCTTCGACAAGGCAGGCAAGCTGGTCAAGCAGTTCAAACCGACCACGCCCGAGGTCGGAGCGAACTTCCTGCAGGCGGTTCGCAGCGGAAAGGCGAGCGACCTGGTGGCGGACATCGAAGAGGGGCACACCTCCGCCGCGCTGGTCCACCTGGGCAATATCTCGCACCGCCTGGGCAAGGCAACCCCCGATGGCGAAATCACCGATCGAATCGCCGGGCGAAAAGAATTGGCCAAGTCCTACGAGCGTTTCAAAACGCACCTTGATGCCAACGGAGTGGACCTCAAGCGTACTGCAGCCACTCTGGGCCCGATGCTGACGGTGGATCCCAAGACCGAACGGTTCGTCGGCGACCTGAGCGACAAGGCGAACAAACTCGTTACGCGCGAGTACCGCAAACCTTTCATCGTACCGGACAAAGTCTAACCCGCAACCCGCCAGACCACGGAGAACTGAAATGACCAACCGCACCGAAACATCACGCCGCCAATTCCTCGCCGGAGCCCTTGTCGCCGCCGGCGCCTGCTCGCTGGGCCTGGCCGCCAAGAAGGCGCCGCCGAAGATACGCCTGGGCCTGGCGACCTACACGTGGGGCAAGGATTGGGATATCCCCGCCCTCATCAAGAACCTTCCCAAAGCCGGCGTCTACGGCGTGGAACTGCGCACGAGTTTCAAATGGGCCCACGGTGTGGAGACATCCCTTACCGCCAAACAGCGGGTGGATGTCAAGAAACGCTTTGCCGACAGCCCCGTCGAACTGGTCGCCCTGGCGTGCAGCGAACGAATGGACTGGCCCGATCCGGCGCGATTGAAGAAGGCGATCGACGCCGCGAAAGCCCACATCAAACTCAGCCACGACGTCGGAAGCCGCTCCCTGCGTATCTTCCCAAATACGTTCCACAAGAACGTACCCCGCGCCAAGACCATCGCGCAAATCGCCCGCGCCGCCGATGAGGTTGGCGCATACGCAGCCAAGCTGGGACAACTGGTCGACATCGAAGCTCACGGACCGGCCGGCGAACTGCCCACGATGGCGGCGATCATGAAACTCGTCAAGCAGCCGACCGTCCGCGTGAGGCTCAACAGCGATTCCCGCGACATCAAAGGCAAGGGCTTCGACGCGAACTTCAAAATGGTCGCAAACCACCTGGCGAAAACCATCCACATTCACAATCTCAAGAGCAAGTTCCCGTATCAGCGCCAGTGCGAACTGCTCGTGGAGGCCGGCTGGGAGGGATGGATTCTGATGGAGAACAGCGAGAAAGTTCCCGATCGCATCGAAGCGATGATAGAGCAGCGGAAGATCTGGGAAAAACTGATGGCAAAGGCCACAAAAGCCCGTCGCTAGACGACGATGCGCCAGCATCTGTGGATACGCTTGTTGCGGAAATCTTCGGGTATGGTCTGCTTGCTTATTTCGCGGGGCGTGGCGCCCGCGACGGCCGATTCGTCGAACTTGAAACGCTTGAAGTTCGTCGAGAAATAAATCACTCCGCCCGGAGACATCAACCCCGCCAGGCCGCCGAGCAGTTCGGCGTAGTCTCGCTGGATATCGAAGATACCCTCGGTGCTCTTGGAGTTCGAGAACGTCGGCGGGTCGACAACCGCCAAGTCATAGTGCTCGCCGGGTGCGTGGTCGCGGAGAAACTCCATCGCGCCCGACCGAACGAACCGGTGAGAGTTGCCTTCTATCTCGTTGATTCTGAAATTAGCGCGGGCCCAATCGAGGTAGGTGTTCGACAGGTCGACGGTGGTGGTCGCAACCGCTCCGCCGACGGCTGCGTATACGCTGAAAGCGCCGGTGTACGCGAACAGGTTGAGCATTCGCTTGCCCGCGGCTTCGTCGCGAACCATGCCCCGCGTGATGCGGTGGTCCAGGAACAGGCCCGTGTCGATGTAGTCCGAGAGATTCACCAGGAACTTGCATCCACCCTCTGAGACGGTAATGCGCGGCGCGGCGGTCTCGGAGACCTTTTCATACTGGTCGGTCCCGCGCTGTCGCCTGCGACGCTTCAGGAAGATGTTCTCCGGTGGGATCGCGAGCCTCTCGCCCGCGGCAGACGCCATCCGTTCCAGCCAGTCGGCGTGCTGTCCGGCGGTGCGGTCGTGCGGGCGGTCGTATTCAGCGAGATGAAGCCGTCCCTCGTACAGATCGACCGCCAGCGGGATCTCCGGGATATCACGATCGTACAGGCGATAGCACGTAATACCCCGCTTGGTGGGCCACTTTCGCAGGTGTCGGGCCTGCTTGGCAAGACGGTTGGCGAACATCTCGGCCTGCGGTTCGGCGCGCTGGTCGAGGCCGCCGAACGCCTGCATGACCGGCTCGGAAGTCGACTTGGCATTCGCGGACACATCGCCGGGCGCGAGATCTCGCGGCGGACGCGGACCGTGGAACTGGAAGTATGTACACTCGATCGGACCGTTGTACAGTTTGCGGCGGCGATCGGCCTTCTGACCCACAATCGCCTCGAACCGCGGATAGCTCGTCAGGATGTAGTGCGACCAGGTCTTGAGCCTCCGCAGGACGTCGGGCATGGAGCGGTATATCTCTTCGACGTCGAACTTCTCGCCGATCCGCTCGGCGTAGGGAGGGTTGCAGAACATGCATCCGTATTCCAAACCGCAGTCGAGATCCGCGAACGCCCGGACGCTGAACTTCAGCGAGTTGCCCAGCCCGGCGTGGTTGGCGTGATCGCGGGCCAGTTGGGTTTGCTCGGGATCGATGTCCGTGCCGAGTATCTCCAGGGGTCGATCGAATTCCGCAAGGTCGCGGGCCTCCTCGATCGCCCGCGCCGCCAGCGAACTGTCGGTGGTGGGCCAATCGCCCGCGGCGAAGGTGCGGTTCATGCCCGGAGCCATATTCCGACCAATCAGGGCGGCTTCTATGCCTATCGTCCCGCCGCCGCAAAACGGATCCAGCAGCGGGCGGTCAGGCCGCCAGAAGCTCAGTTGCACCAGACCAGCCGCCAGAGTCTCCTTCAGCGGCGCCTTGCCTACCTTCTGACGATATCCCCGCTTGTTGAGGCCCGGACCGGTCGTGTCGATCGTGAGCGTCGCGACATCATTCAGCATCGAAACTTCGACCACGCACGGTGGACCGGTCTCCGGAAGCGTAGCGGTATGGTGGGCCTTGAGGAGTTTCTCGACGATCGCCTTCTTGCATATTTTCTGACATGCGGGCACGGACGACAGTTGCGACTTAACGCTCCGCCCGTTGACCGGGAATGCGGCGTTGGCTGCTATCCACCGCTCCCAGGGCAGTTCGTTTGTGCGGTCGAACAGTTCGCCGAAGTCGGTAGCCTGGAACGATCCGACCTCGATCAGCACGCGGTCGGCGCATCGCAACCAGGTATTCGCGCGGAAAATCGCCGCCTCGTCGCCCTCGAACGCTATCCGTCCGACACTGGGAATCCGCGCCGAATAACCCAACGCCTTGAGTTCGCGCACGACCACCGCCTCGAGACCAAACGTAGATGTAGCTATCAGATTCATTGCGGGTCCATCATACGCGCACGGACCGGGAGAATCCAACGGCGTTAAGACCAACGGCGCGGGGAAACCCCAC
>CAZSLS010000123.1:5845-19318 GCA_964607575.1 uncultured Planctomycetaceae bacterium
GCTCGTTCGCGCACAGGAAAACCGCTTGCGGTTTCGCGCGTCGTTTCTTTTGAATGTCGTTAGGTTTCGCGCGCCGTTCGGACCCGAATACCCCGCGCAAACAGCTCTCTATCGCCAGGCTTTCAGGTCGGTGATCGAATCGCTCTTGCTTCCGCGGATCAGACCGATGCGACCTGTCGCTGCGCCTGGAAGACTGAAGCATTCGATCAGGATGTCGTCGAGGTAGAACTCCAGAAGGACGCCCTTGAGCAGCAGACGGAATTTCGCCGGGCGGGCGAATGTCATCTCCCTGTTGACCTTCTTTTCAGCTCTGAAACCCGAACCGTCGGCGCCCATCGGTCCGAGTTCCGCCAGTCCTGCTGAATCGATCAGGATCGCCGAGCCCTTGTCCTTACCGTACTCGATGTAGAGTCCGCGGCGCGGCGCCGACTTGTCTGCGGGCAATCGAAGCGTCCCTTCCAGGATCACGCCTGTCTTCATATCGAGCGCGGTGTCAAGCATGACTGGCGCCGTTCCACTCGCTTTGGCGTTCGCCGGCAGCTTGACGGGAATCGATTTGTGCTTCATCTTCTCGTTGCCCTTCCACCAGCCCAGGCGCATCGTGCCTTCCTTGTCGATGACCATCGTTTTCAGGGGAGCGAAGGAGACCTGGCGGTTGCGGGCGATCGAGTGATGGTTCCCCAGCACACCCCCCGGCGTGCGGAGCATGCGCGAGAAGTACGTGTGTCCCGCCAGGAAACTGAAGTTCTTCTTGGCTGCGTGGAACGGTCCCTGGGGCTTGTCGGCCAGCAGGGTTACCATCCGCCCGTGATTCCCGAACATCATGTAATACTTCCCGCCGATCTTTTCGATCGCACCGACCTCGCCGCCGCCGACACCGGTGGTTTTCGGCGCCTTGAGCGCCTTCCAGCGGATCCCGTCGAGCGTCTCGCCGAAGCCGAACCGCCCGCCTGTCTCAGGCTTGGGCGTCGCGGTCCAGTAACCGTAGAGCCCTCCGCCCGGGCGGGCGATCGTCCAGATGCAGTCCCATCGCCCCTTGGGCTTGTACCACCGCTCGTCCTGCTTGAACTCGAGATCGTCCGCCAACCGCTTCCAGTGCAGCAGATCGGTCGATTCGGCGAAGGAGATCGTCTGGCGGGGCCCCTTCCATTCCGAAAAGTTCATGAAGAACTTGCCGTCTTTCTTGAAGTTCGGCGACTTCCACGTGGAACCCGTGCCCATCCACGTCACGCCCGGTCCCTTGTACAGGACCTGCCCGACCTCCAGCCAATGGACGCCATCCTTGCTGGTGGCCATCGAGATGTTATCCCAACGCCTGCCCTTGTTGGCGAGATAGTACAGGTAGTACGTTCCGTCGTGCAGGTACAACCAGGTATCCCACATATTGCCCGTGTCCCGGTGGCGGGCCTTGTAGAATATCGACTGGATTTCGGGTTTGAACGGGGGCGGCGGTTGCGAAACTACAAGATAGCTTCCCTTACCGTCGAGGACGAGTTTACCGCCTGCGATCTTGGCGTTCCCCACCAACTTGGCATCGCCGAATAACTTGTTGCCATAGGCCGTTGAACCATCTTCGAAAGTCCACCAGGCAACGGGCTTTGCGAGCGACTTGTGTCCTTCGTCGATATTAGGCTTCAGGGCGGCGAGTTGCTTACCTGTCAGGGCGGTGGCGTAAATGCGAACGTCGTCGAGGTCGCCGGCCAGGAAACCGGTCTCGCCCTGGCCTCCGATATATCGCAGACCGATCAGCACCTTGCATCCGTCCTTGAACGATTGCGGGGCGGATATTTTGTACCGGGCGTACTGCTTTGCGTTGCGGTAGATCGTCACCTCATTACCGCGATAGGAGATCGCCATCTGAACGAACGCCTTACCGTCGGGGTTTTCAGTCGCATACGCTCCCTGCTGTTTCTCGGTGCGTTTGAAGAAATCGCTGCCCGCCATCCACTTGCCCGGCGTGGTTTCACCGAACGCGATACTGTCGAACCGCTCGTCGGTATCGATCAACGTCACTGCACCGCTTCCCCGCTGTTTGGTATTCGCCAGACGGACCCACGCTACGAGCGTTTTATCGGTGATGGTCCCAATGGTCTTCGCCGGCGGACCCGCGGCGTGCAGCCGACCGGACCCAAAGAACACGAGAACCGTACAGAGAAGGCTGATTGACAGTATTCTGTTCATAATGCACACCACTTTCATTGTCAGGGAGCCAACGATTATCACCGAGCAGCGGAGTGCAAGCAAACACATTTGCGGCAGGCGTGGCGATGGGTGTGCGACATGAAAAGGTGGCGACGGTTTTCTGCCTTCAAACGACAGTTGGGGATTACATGGATTCTCGGGATTAAGGGATTAACGACTTCAACTATGTAAAGGCCGACCATTTCAGCTTTGTCGTTACCAAGACCCCGCCGTTAATCCATGTAATCCCCATCTGGTTTTGCGGGTGTCCTTGTCTTCCTCCTAACTACGGGACATTATGACCTGCTACCTTTTAATGTCGCACACGGGCGATGGTCGGAGCAGTCAAATCGAAGAAATCCAACAAAAACCATTGACATACAACCTATGATGAGTTATAGTATTGGGTTCTTCGTAAGCAGGAAGCTTCGGGGGCACGCACAAACCCAGTAATCACCGTGATTAACGTGCAGTTGCGCTGCACGAACAGACAGCAGGTATCGTTGGCGTCAGGCATGTCGCAGCGCGACCGTCGGAAAACAGTAGCATGAAGAATATACGCAGAATAAGAAATATTGGTATCTCCGCCCATATCGACTCGGGCAAGACCACGCTCAGCGAGCGCGTCCTGTTTTATTCCGGGCGGATACATCGAATACAGGAAGTACACGGAGCCACCTCCGACAACGGGGCGACGATGGACTTCATGGACCTCGAACGCGAACGCGGGATAACGATTACCTCGGCGGCCACCCAGGTCGACTGGGGACGGAACGTCATCAACCTGATCGACACGCCCGGACACGTTGACTTCACCGTCGAAGTCGAACGCTCACTCCGCGTACTCGACGGGGCGATTATGGTCCTCTGCGCTGTCGGCGGCGTGCAAAGCCAATCGGTAACCGTCGACCGCCAGATGAAACGATACGGCGTACCGCGAATCGCGTTCATCAACAAGATGGACCGAACCGGCGCCGATCCGGAAAGAGTCCGCCGCGACCTCGCTGAAAAGCTCGGCTTGAACGTAGTGCCCGTCCAGTTGAACATGGGCGAAGGCGAAAACTTCACCGGCGTGATCGACCTGGTGACCAACGAAGCGATGACCTTCGAAGGCGACCGCGGCGAAGACGTTGTGCGAGGTCCCGTGCCCGCCGAATACAAACGCGCCGCCGACGAAGCACGCGACGAAATGCTCGACGCCCTGAGCATGTTCAACGACGAAATGATGGAGATTCTGCTTGCCGACGAGGAAGTCAGCGACGCGATGATCCGCGAAACGATCCGCGAGGCCACAATCAACCGCGACATCGTTCCGGTGCTGATGGGATCGGCGTTCAAGAACATGGGCGTCCAGCCGGTTATGGACGCGGTGTGCGACTACCTGCCCAGCCCGGTCGACCGCATATCGTTCGCCCGCGATCACGACAACGAAGGCGCCGAGACGCCCCTGTCCTGCGACCCCGAGGCGCCGCTGGTCGCGATGGCGTTCAAGATCGTCGACGAATCGTTCGGACAGTTGAGCTACACGAGAATCTACCAGGGACGCATGGAAAAGGGCAAACGCTACCGCAACGCACGAATAAACGGAATGCTTCGCGTCGGGCGAATCGTACGAATGCACGCAAACGACCGCGAAGACGTCCGGGACGCCGGACCGGGCGACATCGTCGCACTGGTCGCCGTCGACTGCGCCTCGGGCGACAGCATCTGCGGGGTCGGAGCGAACTACTCCCTCGAGAGCATCTTCGTCGCCGAACCGGTTATCTCTCTGGCGATCTCGCCGGAAAGCTCAGCCGACCAGGACCGCATGGGCAAGGCGCTCAACCGATTCATGAAGGAAGACCCCACGTTCCGCGTGCGGACAGACCACGAAAGCGGACAGACCATCATCGCGGGCATGGGCGAACTGCACCTCGATGTTTACATCGAGCGTATGAGGCGGGAATTCAAGGCCTCGGTAACCGTCGGGGCGCCCAACGTGAGCTACCGAGAGGCCCCCACGAAGGAAGCAAAGTTCAACTACCGCCACAAAAAGCAGACCGGCGGGTCGGGCCAGTTCGCACACGTCGTCGGACGCCTGGTACCACTGGCCGACGACGCCGAGGACCCATACGAGTTCGAAGACAATATCAAGGGCGGAAGCATTCCGCGCGAATACATACCCGCCGTCTCCAAAGGCTTCGTAGCCGCGATGGAAAAAGGACCGCTGGCGGGTTATCCAATCGTCGGTTGCCAAATGGCGCTCGACGATGGTTCGTTCCACGCGGTGGACTCGAGTGAAATGGCGTTCCGAACGGCTGGTAAGGCGGCGTTCAGGCAGGCGTTTGGAAGGTCCAAGCCCTGCCTGCAGGAACCGATAATGACCGTCGAGGTCGAAACGCCCGCGGAGTTCCAGGGCTCGCTGGTGGGCGACCTGAATTCTCGCCGCGGAATGATCCTCAGCACCGACACCCGCGAGAGCTACACGGTAGTCCGGGCGGAGGTCCCGCTGGCGAACATGTTTGGATACGCAACGGTAATCCGCAGCCTGAGCAAAGGGATGGCGACATTCTCGATGGAAATGGCCCGCTACGCACGCGTGCCGGTCAAGATCGCAGAAGAGATCATCGAAAAACGCCGTCAGGCGCAACAAACGCCTCGGAAGTAGACGATTAGTTGAATTCAGGTTTAACCACAAAACACCGGCGCCCTGCGCGTCGGTGTTTTTCATACCCAGATCGAAGATAATCGGGGACATGACCTAATACCGACGTAGCCTGCAAAGAACGATCATTATCTGCTTGCCTGACGTTAACATACATGTTAACCTGTGGTCAGCATGAGAGAGATTCTCTTTTACAGGACGCCTGTCGGCAACAGCCCCATTGATGATTTTCTCGATGCATTATCTTCAAAGCAGGCAAGGAAAGTTACATGGGTTTTGAATCTTGTTGAAGAACTCGAGATTGTACCGAAACAGTATTTCAGGAAGATGACCAATACTGATGATCTATGGGAAGTTCGAGTGAAAACAGGCTCGAACATATTCCGGCTTCTCGGTTTCTTTGACGGCGCGAAGATAGTGATCTTGTCTCATGCGTTCCAGAAGAAAACGCAGAAGACGCCGCGGCAAGCGATCAAGCTCGCCGAAAAGAGAAAGGCCGATTACTTCGGAAGGAAGAAGAAATGAGTGATGTAAAGAAATACATACGAAATCGCAAGGCCCGAGATCCCGAGTTTGCGGAGGATTTTGATTCCGGATATGAGCAATTCAAGATTGGCGCTATGCTCAAACAGGCCAGAGAAGCAGCGGGTATGACCCAAGAGGAACTCGCCGCCCGCATGCATACAAAGAAAACGGCCATTTCCAGAATCGAGAACCATGCTGAAGACATTAAACTGTCAACCCTTGAAAAGTTCGCCCGCGCGCTGGGCAAGAAGCTCAAGCTTGAAGTTGCGTAACCGGGGCGGGGAGAATCGTGAGCCTCAGTTCAACTCCGGTTTGACCAGTTTCCCCGCACTTTGTTCGGCGAGGTCCCTGTAGGCGCCGTAGAAAACCGAATTCGCGTCCAACCACAGTGTGATCCGTCGCAGGTCCTCGGCGGGCAGCTTGACCTTGTAGTGACCCTTCTGCAGCAACGCCAGCAGTTTTGACGCCCTGGCACCGAGCTTGCCCGGAACCGAGTAGCTGCGTTTGTTCACCACCCACCCGTCGCCGCGTGGGAGGAGTTTCGAGTGACGCCCGCACGCTCCGCCGCCGTTGTCCGCCATCGCCCAGGCAAACGGCGCCAGCGACCAGTACGACTCGCTCCAGCCCAACTCCGATATCTTCTTACCGCTGAGATCGCACGCCTTTTTCTCCTTGGCGTGACACTTGACGCAATGCTTGTCGAGAACCGGCTGCACCAGGCGCGGGAACGTCAGCGGATGCGTGGCGTCGGGGAATTCGGGGGTCAGCTTGACCGGCGCCTTGCGCATCGCCATCGGGTGCTTCGGGCGGTTGATCTGCTTGTGTTTGTCCTCGTGGCAGCCGATGCAGACGAGCTGTTCGCCCTTATGCACATACGTCGCCGACCGCATCGAGTGGACTGCGATACCGTTTTTGTCGAGCGCCTGGAAGTAGATCGGAACGCCCACGGGCGCCTCGAAATGGCAACTTCCATCCTCAGCGACAGGCACGGTTCCCAGAATCGACCGCGTCAGCGAACCCTTGCCCAATCCGACCTCCGGATTGAACATGTGGAACGTTGCTTTCGGATGCACCTGTATCACACGCATCGATTTGATCTTCGTGCCTTTTGGGAAGGGGAATTCGGACTCGTAGATGTTCATCACGCTGATCGTGGCCTTGGTGTCGGGGACGCCGGACGGTTGATCGGCGCGGGCCTGCTGGGTTCGTGAGGGTATCACCGGCGGACGTTTTCGCGGTCGAAGGGGGATCGGGTCGAGGCTGCTCAATCCGTCGGGCAGGGTCGCCAGATGGATGCGATTACCGAACGTGTCGACCAGGTACAGATCGTGTCTGCCGGTGAACCGGCCGCCCTTGCCCGGGTTGTGGACGCAGAGGTAGAAGTCTTCGCTCAGCGGCCAGGGGCTCCCGTAGGCGTAGCGGCTCCACGGGCCTTCGGATTCGGCGAACGGTTCGGTGGGCGTGATGCGTTTGATCTGGCTGCATTTGCGATCGTCTCGCACGCGCTGGTCGACCAGGATCATCGAGCCGTAAAACAGCCCGTGATGCGGTGAGGCGACGGCTACGAACTTGTGCGAGCCGGGAATGGCGCGGCAGTGTGTTTCCTGGTTGGGTCGCACGCGGGGGTTGTTTTCAGGATAGTTCCCGTGATAGCTCCGCGAGTCGCGTCCGTCTGGATAGCATATCCACGGATGGTGTGCGATGTCGGCGTCTCGGTCGACGTAATCCCACCGCGTGTAGATGATCATGCCTTCGTTGGTCACGCTGGGGTGCCATTCGTTGGTCTCGTGGTAGCTCAGCGCTATCACGTCCGCCCCGTTTGACATCATTGCATGCAGCGTGTATGACGGGAACTGTGCTCCGTGACATCGCCCGTATCCGCCCCGGCGCTCGGAGATAAACGCAATTCGCCCGTTGGGCAGGACGCAGGGGTCCACATCGTTGCACGATCCGTCGGTAAGCTGGACAAGCGTTCCGGCGTCGGCGACTCCGGTGACCGGATCGATTTTCGCGCTGAATATATGGTAGGTCGACTCGGGCGCCCAGTAGGAAGCCCCGCGTTTGGTATAGGTGAATTTCGCCCGCGGAAACCACGGATCGCCCGGTTTATAGGATTGCTTCGTTCCGACCTGGGCCTCGGTCCACGCGAAGTAGACCGTCTTGGCGTCCCAGTCAAGTTCGAATCCCTCGAACGCGCCGCTCGACAGGAGTTTGCCCTTTGTCCGCCCCTTGGCGATCTTCGTATCGCCCAGCACTTCGCGGAGAGTGGGCTTGTCGCTGAATGCCTTGTCGAGCACGAACACCCCGCCGCCCGGCGTACCGACGAAACCGTACTGCTGCGGGCACATGTGTCGGGTGGCGGGCATGCGCCGTCCGAGGAAGATTATCCGCTCGAAGTCCAACAGGGGATTGCGAAATGCGATTCGCCGGGAGAGCTCGTACGCCTCTTCGTACAGCGCGTATCGGGCGGCGGTATCCTTGAGCGGCGTCTTGGCGAACTTTCGGGCGAGAGCGTCGAGAACCTTGGTCTCGGCGGCGAGATTCGGGGCGCCCTTGACGCCGGCGAGGTGCTTCAGCAGCGCCCGCGATCGTCGCAGCACGACATCGCCCGGATCGCGGTCGGTCGCGACAATCGCCGCATCCGCTCTGACCGCCTGCCTGTAGTATCTCAGACTTCGCCGACGAGTCTTGATGTCGTGCGAAAGCGAATCAAACAACTCGCGTCGCGGACTCGCGGGCTTCGTCGCACCCATAACCGTCGCCGCACAAGTCATCAACACCACCGCAATCGTTCGACAAACCATACAGGCAACTCCTCGCCGAAGCGGCGTGTCCTACTTCTTTATTCCCCGGATAGTTTTCTCGGCCATCCTTTTCGTGTTGCGGTTCTTGGTCACCTTGACGACCTTCTGGAGAATGAACTTGACCTGCAGCCGGTCCTTGGATCCGCGAAGCTTGTCGCCGATCTTTGCGGCCGCCATCGCGGCTTCCTCGCGAGTGTTCTTGTCGTCGAGATACTTGGCGACCGTGTTAAATGCTTCCATCGAACCGGCAGCCCCGAAACCCGAGAGGACCAGTTTCTTGTCCTGTGTGGTCTGCGCGAGTTTCATCGCACGCAGGCACATGTCGGTGGGGTCCTTGGTCAGAGCGGCCATGCGGACATAACCCCTGAGCAGCAGGACGCGGTGGGTTTTGTTGGACGTTGATTTCGCCAGTGCGATCACCGCGTCGGCGGGCGTTGCGTTGGGCCAAGCCGCCAGCGTGCGGACGGCTGCGTCGCTGATCGATGCGTTGGGGTCCTTGACCGAGAACTCCAGCGCACTGACCGCTTTGGTCGTTGGCGTCTGGACTAACAGGCGAATCAGCGAGGCCTTTGCGTCCCCGGATGCCGAGCGCATCGCCGTGAAGATTTTCTCGGCGGCTTTTTTCTTGTCACTGACCGAAAGGAACGCGACACCGACAGCATGTTCGATTCCCGAGCGCTCTTTCGGATCGGCGGGCTTGACCAATATCGCCAGCAAACCGCCGATGTCTTTTTCACCAGCGAGCGCACCGAGTGCGGAGACAGATTCTTTGCGGACGCCTGAGTCCGCATCGCGGGCGGCCTTGAACAGGGCGCTGACGGCCTGTTTGCATCCGCGAGCTTTCACGGCGCGGATGGCCTCGATGCGAGCTTTGGTCTCGCCGGCGGAAATGGCTTTGATTATGTTCGCCTCGACACCGTCGCCTTTGATCACCAGCAGGCTTCCGCGTGCGACTTGTTCGGTGGTGGCGGATTTGACCAGCAGGTCAACCGATCCGGCCCCGCCGACCGAGCCCAGCGCTTCAAGCGCCGCTGCTCTTACGTTTTTGTCTTCGCTGGCGGCGGCTTTGGTCACCGCGGGGCACGCGGACTTGTCGCCGCGCGCTCCGAGGCTGCGAAGAATCAGCGTCTGACCATCGGGTTTCATGGTCGCCAGCAGACTCACCAGCGTCTTCGTTGCGCTGGGGTCTTTTACGTCGGTCATGAATGCGATGGCGCTTGCCCGCATTTGCGGATCGTCGCCCTTGATGACGGCTGCGAGAGTACTGGCGGCTTGGGCTCCCTGCGATCGGGCCAGCCCCCGAAGTGCCGCAAGGCGAACGTGGGTAGCCTCCTTGGGCGTGTAGAGCACCTTGTAGATCAGCGTCGCATCGGAAGCCTTTCCGCTGCGAGTGAGTTGTTCTGCGCAGTCGAGCAGGGCGTCGGTTATACGCGTGCGGAGTTTTCCCGACGTTCGAGCGCCCAGGAGCGCCTTGGCGCCCGCCGAGGTCCCGAGGATACCCACGCCCCGTATCGCCGCCTGGGCTACGTCCTTGTCCGAAGAGCCGAACAGCTTGACCATGTCGCCCATCGCGGCGGTATAACCACGCTTCGCCAGCGTAATAATGATACCGGCCTGGATCTTGCCCTTGTTCCTGCCCATCGCGTTGTGCAGGGCGGCGGCGGCTTTGGGGTCTTCGATGCGCCCCAGCGCGTAACGCGCTCCGTGCGAAAGCTCAGCGTCGCCCAGCAAACTCGCCAGCACGGGCACGGACTTGACTGTACCAATCGTACGCAACTGCCTGCAGATAAACCGCCGAGTGTCGACGGATTTCGAACTCTTCAGCGCCGCCAGAAGCTTGTCTTCCACCGGTCCGCGAAGTTTGGCGTCGTTGCCCGCGGCGAATGTTACCGACTCGAGAGTCTTCATCACGTTAGCGTCGTCACCGTGCTTCCAGGCGGTTGCGGCCGCCAGGGCCTTGTCGAGGTCTTCCAGCGTATCTGCGTAAACGGTTGAACTAAGCGCGGCGAGCACCGTCATCGCCGATACCAATATCGTTAACGAGCGTTTCATCGCATGATCCTTTCGTTGTTGGCGTGGGCTGCCTGCTGTCGGCTACCAGAGTCCCCATGGCTCGCGTGCTTCGCGGTCGAGCCAGCGGGCGGCTTCTTTGTCACCGATGATCTCTTCCTTGACCGGATCCCACTTCAAAGGTCTCTTGAGCCAGTAAGCGATATTGCCCAGGTGGCAGAGGGTCGCCGCACGGTGCGCCGGCTCGATATCGCGGAAGGGTTTCTCGCGCGTGCGGACGCAGTGGAGGAAGTCGCCGATCAGTCCGCCGCGGCCTTTGTAGTTGGGGATGTGAATGTTCGGGGGCGTTTGCTTGCGCGTGCCCCTCGGTCCGGGTATCTCGCCCTCGGTGCCCTTGTACGCCATTCGATCGCCACCTTCGCGGTGGTAGATCTTCACGCCGTTGGCGAACTCGAAGGTCAGGTACTTGACGTCTTTTCCATCCGGCGGGGTGATGCTGGTCGGACCGGTCATGTGCAAACCGAGGCAGAACATGGCGCCACCAAACGTGTGGCAGCCCCAGTCGGTCATACCGCCGCCGGAATAATCGCGGAACGGGCGGAAACCGCCTCTAATCAACTGCGGATGGAACGGGCGTTTCGGCGCCGGTCCGAGCCACATATCCCAATCGACGCCGGCAGGTGTCGCCACCGGTGGAAGGAGACACGGTCCCGACGGGCCCCAGACGTTGACCCACGCCTCTTTGACATCGCCGATCGCGCCGCCCTGAACCATTCTGTGGAACCAGTTGTAATCGCCCCATACCCGCTGGGACCCGCCGGAGAAGACCCGACCGTAGCGGCGGGCAATCTTGACCATGGCGCGCCCCTGGCGGACGGTCAGCGTCTCGGGTTTTTCGCAGAAGACGTCCTTACCGTTCTTCATCGCCTCGATCGAAATCGCCGCGTGCCAATGGTCCGGCGTACCGATCATGACGGCCTCTATGTCGCCGCGGCCGGTGATCTCACGGAAGTCGACGTAGGTCTTGCAGTCCTTGGATTTGTACCGCCCGTCAACCTTGCCCTTGGCTCTGTCGCAGTGTGCTTTGACAACGTCGCAGACCGCGACAACCTGGACATTGCTCGACCCCAGGAAACCGCCCATGTCTCCGGTTCCCCGCCCGCCCATTCCGATGCATCCCGTCGTGATCCGGTCGTTGGCGCCGAACGCCCTGGAGTTTACGAACATCGGAACCGCAGCGGCGATCGCCGCTTTCTTCATGAAACCGCGACGCGTAATTCTTGCTTTATCCGCCATGGTTAGTCTCCTTTGTTGGAGAAAATCGATTTCGCGTAATTCAGGAACGTAATCGCCCGGTACCCGGCGACAAAGACAAGGCGCCCTACCAGAGGCCCCAGGGCTCGCGGGCCGCCCGGTCGAGCCAACCGGTCGCTTCCTTGTCGCCGATGATCTCTTCCTTGACCGGATCCCACTTCAAAGGCCTCTTGAGCCAGTAAGCGATATTGCCCAGATGGGAGTGGGTGGCGGTGCGGTGCGCGACCTCGATATCGCGGAAGGGTTTCTGGCGAGTGCGGACGCAATGGAGGAAATCGCCGATCAATCCGCCACGGCCTTTGTAGTTGGGAATCTGAATGTTCGGAGGCGATTTCTTTCGCTTGCCCTTGGGGCCGGGAATCTTACCTTCAGAACCCTTGAAGCACAACTGCGCCCATCCGCCGCGGTGGTAAATCTTCACACCGTTGGCGAATTCGTAGGTCAGCAGCTTGACGTCTTTCCCGTCGGGCGGCGTGATCTTGATCGGTCCGGTCATATGCACGTTCAGGGCGAACATCGCACCGCCGAACGTGTGACAGCCCCAGTCGGTCATACCGCCGCCGGAATAATCGCGGTACGGGCGGAAACCGCCCCGGATCAAGTTCGGATGGTACGGGCGCTTCGGAGCCGGTCCGAGCCACATCTCCCAGTTGACCCCGGCGGGCGTCTTCTCGGGCTTGAGGTTGCACGGACCCGACGGTCCGCCGACGTTCACCCAAGCCTCTTTTACCTCGCCGATCGCGCCGCCGCGGACCATCTTGTGGAACCAGTTGTAATCGCCCCATACCCGCTGGGACCCGCCGGAAAACACCCGGGCGTAGCGTCGGGCGGCCTTGACCATGGCGCGGCCCTGTTTGATCGTCAACGTCTCGGGTTTCTCGCAGAAAACGTCCTTCCCGTGCTTCATCGCCTCGATGGAAATCCCCGCGTGCCAATGGTCCGGCGTACCGATCAGGACGGCCTCTATGTCCTTTCGCCCGGTGATCTCCCGGAAGTCGGTGTATGCCTTGCAATCCTTGGACTTGTACCGCCCGTCGACCATGCCCTTGGCCTGGCTGCAGTGCTTGTCGACGACGTCGCAAACAGCGACGACCTGGACGTTCTTATGTCCCAGGAAACCGCCGAGGTCTCCGCGTCCCCGACCGCCCATACCGATACCGCCCAGCGTAATCCGGTCGTTGGCTCCGAATGCGGTGGAACTGACGAACATTGGAACCGCAACCGCGACCGCCGCCTTCTTCATGAAACCGCGACGCGTGACTCGTGACTTATCCTGCATGGTGTGAATCTCCTGTAGTTGGAGGGAATTAACTTCGAGTAACCCGGTGGCGTCTACAGACTTAAATAACGCTACCTCGCGGTCATTATTGCCGCCCCCCCTCCTCATCAGGCAAACGGGCGCAGGGTCTCAGCCAGTCGCGCGATTTCCTCCGCGTCGGGGCCCATCAGCGGTTGGCGCGGCGGGCCTACGGGGTGGCCCATGAGGTCGCAGGCGGCTTTGACGAACTGCGTGTACTTGCCTCCGCCTTCCATCAGGGCGAGAACGGGCAGGAGGCTGTAGTAAAGCTCCCGTGCGGCGGGCAGGTCGCCGGCCTTGACCGCCAGTTCGAACAGCTTGACGCTCTCGGCGGGCAGGACGTTGAAAACTCCGCTGACCCAACCGGCGGCGCCCATGAAGAAACTCTCCAGCGCCAGCGTGTCGCAACCGCAGAAGACGGTTATCTTATCGCCAAAGCGACGGGTGATTTCGCTGACTCGCGTCAGGTCGCCGGTGGACTCCTTGACGTACTGCACGTTGTCCAGTTCGGCGAGTTGCCCGATGATGTCGGGCGTCATATCCACGCCGGTTCGACCGGGATAGTTGTAGAGCATGATGGGGATGTCGATTTCGCTGTCGATCGCGCGGAAATGCTCGACGAGTTCTCCGGGTGTCGGCAGGGAGTAATACGGAGCGGCCAGCAAGACCCCCGCGGCGCCCTGCGACTGGGCCTGCTG
>CAZSLS010000124.1:0-19092 GCA_964607575.1 uncultured Planctomycetaceae bacterium
TAAGTATAGCAAACCTCGCCCAGGCAGGCAATGTGTACATGGTCAGTCTAGCGGGCGAAAGAAACGAGGCGGTTTGACTGCTCAGACCGCCCGTGTGATGCGTTTTCGGATCCAGGTCGATGCGTCAGCGAGCCGGCAGCGGCCGGCCGCTGGGCGACGCCGATTTCGTCAAAGAGATCGGCCAACTGCTTTCGCGCGACCTGATGCCCAAGAAACCCGGTTCTAAAGGCCCCAAAAAGAATTCAGGGCTGACTCGAATGGCACTCGATGCAGTGCGATGAACAAGCCGAATCCGTTCTTTGCCCCGGTTTCACTCAATATCCGGTATGACCGTTTTGCCCCGGATCTGTTCCTTCGTTTTGGCGTATGCGCCGTAGAAGTTGGAATTGCAGTCCAACCAGAGCGTGATGCGGTGGAAGTCGCTCTTGGAGAGTTTGACGGCCTTATGTTTTTTCATCTTCTTCGTGGTCGGTGAGCGGTAGGGTAGGCCCTGAATCAACTTAAACAGCAGCGATGCCCGAGCCCCGAACTTACCCGGTGTGGTCCGTGTGGGTGTCCGCCCGGGCGATCGGCCGGAGAAACCGAACGCGAAGCCCACGCGGGCCATGTCCACGGGCACGGGCTTCCCGCCGCAGGCCAGGGTGATATACGAGCGGCTCCAGGTGGGCTTGCCCCCGCCGTATCCGAAACGGCGGATAGAGGCCGCTTCGCCTGAGAGGTTCGGTGCTTTTTTTGAGTTCTTTTTGTGGCAGGGAACGCAGTTGCGGTCGAGCACCGGTTGGACCAGTCGCGGGTAGAGCACCGGATACGACCCGTCTGCGTCCGCGCGAAGCCTGGACGCCGGTCGGCCAATCGCCAGCGGTCTGCGGCGAGACGCCGGAGCCTTGTGCGGATTGTCATGACAGCCCGCGCACGCCACGGTCTGACCCGCCAGCAGATGTGTCCCGGACTGCATGGACTGAACCGCCAATCCGCGCTCGTCCAGGGCCTGGAAGTACACCAGCTTTCCGCCGGGCATCTTGAAATACGCACTTCCGTCGGACTCGACCGGGACCACGCCCAGTACGCCGCGACAAAGAGATTCGCTGGCCACGCTGATGTCCGGGCGGTTCATCCACGTATTGTTCCGCTTGGGGAACAACTGGATGACGCGCAACGCCGTGATCCGGGTTCCCTCGGGCCAGGGCTTTCGCCCGTCGTAAACGTTCAGGCAGAGCACTTCGCCCTCTTCCGACGGACCGGCTGCGCCACGCCCCGCGGTCGTCGAGACGACTGTGGGCGCGGTGCGCGCCCGAAGCGGCGTGGGACTGAAACAACCGATCGCCGGGTCACGGTAGAGCAACTCGCGGTTACCGAAACTGTCGATGAGGTATATCCCGAACGAGTCGCGCCCGGTCCCGCATCGCATGGCGCACAGGAAGTAGTCCTCGCTCAGCGGCCAGGCGGTGGAGTAATTCATTTTCCCACGCTCCACCTCGGGAAACCGCTCGTAGGGCGTGAGGCGCTTGAGCTGCGACATTGCGTCGTCGTCGGGCACGCGCGGGTCCAGGATAACCAGCGATCCGCAGGCCGCATTGTGGTGCGGAGCGGCGGTGGCTACGAACTTGTGCGAACCGGGGATGGGCATGACGTTCTGTTCCTGGTCCGGGCGCCCGTTGCGGCGGATTGGATAGTTACCGTGGATCGCCCGGGGGTCACGCCCGTCAGGCGTCACCACCCACGGATGATGGGCGATGCAGTCGCCGCGGTCGATGTAGTCCCAGCGGGTGTAGATGATGCGGCCATCGTTGGTGATCGACGGATGCCACTCGAACGATTCGTGGAAGCTGATAGCCGCAATGCCCGAACCGTCGGCGTTCATGGTGTGTAGCACGTGGTTGGGCGTGGGCCCGCCGCACCGCGAGACGCCGCGCCGCCGCTCGGAGATGAAGACTACCCGCCCGTCGGGCAGCCATCGCGGAAAGACGTCGCTGTAGACCCCGTCGGTAAGCTGTCGCAGGTCCGAGCCGTCGATGTTCACCGAGAACAGGTGATGCACTCCTTTGGGATTATTCCGCGGGATCCCGCCTGATCCCTGCAACTGCGAGTAAGCGAAGATGAGGCGTCGGGCGTTATAATTGAGGTCCAGCGAGTTAATCGCCCCAAGCCCGCTCTTGGGTCCGCCGGGAGGGCCCAGTCGCAGCTTTTGGCCCTTGAGTCGACCGCTGGCGACGACCGATCGCTCCAGCAGGTCGCGGATGACGGGCTTGTCGCCGAACGCTCCGGACAGCACGAACAGCCCGCCGCCGGGGCGGGAGTTCTGGTCGCCGGTCGAGTGTCCCCAGGCGCGGTTGCGCTTGATCAACAGAATCGAGTCGAAGTTCAGCAGGGGGTTCGACAGGGCGATCCTCCGGCGGAGTCGACAGACCCGGGCCAGCAGAGCCTCTTGCCCGCCTTTGGCTCCGGACGCCCGGGCGAGGGTCCGCAGTTCCTTTCGCTCCCGGGTGAAGTCCCTCTTGGGCGCCATCCGCTGGATGTCCGACAGCAGCGCCTTGGTGCGGCGGAGGATTACGGTTACCGGGCTCTTGTCCCCGGGCAGAATCAGGGCGTCGCGCCGGTAGACCTGTGACGAAATTCGTTTTGCCCACGCTGCGTCGGCCATTTGGGCTTTAATCACGCGGAATTGCCGGGCGGCCTCGGCGGTCAAGTCCAGGCGAACGCCAGCCGGCGACGTCCGCGCGAATCCGCCGCAGAGAACAAGGATGACAACAGTAAAACCTCGCGCTGTGTTCGTATGCATGACGCTTTCTCAGACCGACATTTTCCGGACAGCCCATCTCCCCGTCCCAGTGTACCCCGATGTTCTTCGGGACAGGCATCAGGACTGCGGAGTATTTGAAGTGATTGTATAGGATGCGGCGTGTCGGGCAAGCCGAATCCGTGGTCCTACCAGGATGTCAGTCCGCGGCCGCGTTCGAGTTGGTCCAGGCCGTGCTGGTGACGCTTTATGTTTCCCTGCTCACGGCGGAGTTTTTCCCGCAGGGTTTTCTTGTCCTGCGGGGTGTCGGCGCCCTTTATGGCCTGGCGGATCTTGTCGATATTCTTCCTGGCCCTCGCCTTGTATTCGAGCAGTTCGGCCCGCCTGGCTGCGCGCATGTCCCGGATGTCTTCGGCGTCGACGTTCTTGAGGTAGTCCTTCAGCTTCCTCTTCAGTGTCCTGGCCATTTTGGGCATGGATTTCGACAGGTCGTTTGTTTCGCCGATATCCTCAGCCAAATTGAACAATCGTGATTCGCGCGTGTTGAGATGCATCATCAGCTTGTAGTCGCCGAGGCGTATCGCGGTCATGGGCGTGCCTGCATACCACGGGAAGTGGAAGATAAACGCGTCGGTTCCGCGCTTTACCTTGCCTTTTTCGGGATCGGAAAACAGCGGGCGGAGGCTCCCGCCGTCCAGGCCTTTGGGCAGCGGTTTGGTATTTCCGATCAGGTCGGCGACCGTGGGGTAGATGTCCCATCCGGCGATTGGCTGGTTGCAGTACGTCCCGGGCTTTACGCCCGGTCCGCAGATGACGGTAGGCACGCGCAGTCCGCCTTCCCAGAGATTGGCCTTCCCGCCCCTCAGCGGTTTGTTTCCGCGGAATCCGCCGCCGTTGTCGGACGTGAAGATCACGTAGGTGTTATCCGCTATGCCCAGTTCGCGGAGCTTGTCGAGGACCATTCCCAGGCCAGTATCGAGGTCCTCGATCATCGCCGCGTACAGGAGAGCCCAGGTATTTCGCCGCGGCGGGGGGGTGTCGTAATCCTTCCGGTTGCACTTTTTACCGCGTGTGGCCTTGCGGTACTTTTCGATGGTCTCGCCCCTGGCGTAATGCTGCACGTGGACCGCGTAATGGGAAATCTGCATGAAGAACGGGCGGGAGGCCTTGACGCACTTGTCCATGAACCCCGTCGCGCGTTTGGTGATGCTGAATATCCGTTTGGGATCGTCAGGCGGTAGAAGCTTACCGTCCTTCTTCGATATCCAGTCTCCGTCGCCGTTGTTGGTGTTCCCGTCCGACACGTCGTAGCCCGAATGCTTCGGCGATCGCGGCGGGAAACCCCACTTACCGAAATGGGCGGTGAGGTAGCTCGCGTCGGCGGTTTTGATCATCTGCGGAAGGGCGACTTCGTCCTTGCAGTCGATACAGCGACTCTTGGCCAGTACGTCGTGGACCACCGTATGCCTCAGCCTTGCCGGTGTTTTTCCGAACTGCACGCTGCCGCGCGAAGGCGTACACACCGGCGCCGGTGAATAGGCGCTGGAGAAGATCATTCCTCGTTTGGCCATTTTCTCCAGGGCGGGTGTCTGGTAGAAGTCGCTCTTTGAATCCGGGCGGTCGGTCAGCATCTTTACGGAGGTGTCCGTCCAGCCCTGATCGTCGGTAAAGACGAGGATTATGTTGGGTTTCGCTTTCGCTGTAGGGGGGGCGGCTTTGGCGAATTTCGAGACCGCCAACGAAGCGACTGATACCCCCGATAACTTGAGCGCCTCTCGGCGCGTCAACCACAGATTTGTTCGTCTCACCGTCTTGTACTCCTTGCCTCCGGGCGTCTTAGAGTTTACTTCGGTTTGAACCCGAGCACCCGTTTGTCCGGTATTACTTCGAGCGTCCGCTCGAATCCGGTGGGGCGTCCGGACCTGGTTGTCGGCGGTGCGTGCCGCTGATATGTCTTGCTGTTATTGTCGATCCGCCACCATCCGAGGGTCTTTCGCCCGTCGGTGGTGGCGAGAGTTCCATAGCCCAACTCGCTTGTCGCGGCTCCCGCGGCGGGAATCGGCGGAATGGGGGGGATATCGGGAATGCGGATATCCGCACGCGGGTTAAAACACCCCGACAGCACTCCCAGCCCCACCACGAGACTCACCAGTATGACAGCCGCTGAAGAGATCAATTGCTTGCCTGCGATGTTCTGCTTCATGTGCCTGCTTCTCCTTCCCGGCCTGGGCCGGTCAGCGGTTTCGTATTTTCGTCTCGACTTGAACCTGATTGTACGGTATCTGTGGGAGCGAAGCAATCGTATATTGCCCCCCTGATGCACAAAGAAACTCTGCACTGTTCCGGCGCCTCTCACTACCGACCCAGTCGAGAAAGCTGAACCCGTTCCTGCTCTCGTAGTGCCCCTCTCAATCCCCACTAGTGAAACTATACCTCTATCGCCAAAACACGATCTTCTACCTTTGAGACTCCTGCAACCTTTAACGACCTGTCTTAATGTAAGACCCTGCTTTCGGATCTTCGTTTGCGCAGCAAAACGCACAATATCTAAATGGCATTTCTCCATTACGAAAGGCCTGTCTTGTTTTTACCAAGCTCTCACTGTTCCAACTATCTTTTCCCGTGAACTTGCCGAATCTTTCGTTTCTAGCAATATTGCAGCACGGACTCATATTGCCCTCGGGGTCTATTGTAATCTGCGACCATGGCTGCCGACAATAGTTCCTATTCTTGGAATGGTCTATGGGCCTTATTAATCCGATATTAAATCGAGAAGACACCCTTGTTGGTAGTTTGTTGAGATACGTGATTATTTCTTCATCGTTTGTTGTGATTGTTTCTTTCCCGATATAGTTGCGAGGTATGTAATTCTGAAAACCCAAGTAATCAATACTGTATCTTTGCATGAACCGTACTGTGTTTTCAATATTGAGGTATTTGGATTTCAGCACGACAGAGGTTGCATACACCTTGAGCTTCTTCTCTTTGTTTTGTTCTCTCCAGTCGCATAGTCTCTTGAGATTGCTAAGTACCAGGTCCAGGCTACGGTCCGTGCCGGACCATTTTTCATGTTGCTCTTCATCTAGTGTATTAATCGATATACTTATGCGCCTGACGACACCAGGCGAGAGAAGTTTGTCGAGATTTATCTCATTCAATATCAGGCCATTTGTCGAGATACTCACTCGAACTTCTGGTCTTTTTTCTTGAACGAGTTTAAGCAGTTGACAAATGTTTGGGTGGAGGAGAGGTTCACCAGAATGACCTAAAAGAAGATTTGGGGTTCTAGGAAACGTGTCTAAAACCGTTGCAAACATCTCCGGTTCCATAAACTGCTTTTTGGGTTTGAAAAGAGGTATTATCTCATCTCCATGATAGGGACAGAACGAGCAACTCATTTGGCATGCAGTTACAATGTCGATCCCCAGAGTTAGAGGATCATAATTGCAGATTACACGTTTCGTTTTTAAAGCGCGTTTATAGCGCAGATAATTCATAATAATGTGTATTCTGTTCAAAGTGCTCTTGATACGAACCCAAGAATCTCCCCTCGCAAGAACTCTTTCGTGTTTTCTATTCATTCCAACTGCTCTCCGACTTGACAGGGGTAATGGGGGACAGTCACCTATTACCTCCAGCGTAACAGGTGACTGTCCCCTCTTTCCTTGCGATCGCCGCCCACGCTGTGGTTGCAAGGCCTGTCAATTTGACTGCTAACAGTAATTTCCGCGAGATGACAGATGCGCAAAAGAACCTCAACCCACGCCGTGTCGTCGCGGATCAGTATCTAAAAGTATTGTACATGATCAGCGAGCCAGGAGCACCGCTTTCTCGGGAAATAGACCCCTCACCCCCGGCTTGCCCTGAGTTGTGCCGAAGGGCCCCCCACGCACGTACACGCGGAATCAGATTTCCTATCAGTTCGCGGAACAAGTATCGGGAGATCGCTTCTCGGACGGGTGGTCAGCGTTCCGTATCCCAACTCGATCATCGAGGATTGCGCCGCGGGGATGGGCGGGATATCGGGGATGTCGGGAATGCGGATGTCGGCACGCGGGTTAAAACACCCGCCCAGCACGCCCAACGCCCAAACGAGACACCCCAGCGCAAGTCTCTCTGTGCAGTTCTGCTTCATGCGCCCGTTTCTCGTTCCCGGATCAGACCGGTCGGTGGTTTCGCATTTTCATCTCGACTTGAACTTGATTCTACGTTATCACCGTATCCGAAACAATCGTATCTTGACCGCCTGGCGTACAAAGAAACTTTACATGGAGCCCCCTAATATGAAACGTCGTGACTTTCTCAAGACTCTATCGGTTGGCGCTGCTTTTGCCGCCGCCAGCCGCCTCGCACCGGGCGCACCGGCGTCGAAGGCTAACAGGCCCAACATCATTGTGATCCTGACTGACGATATGGGATTCTCCGACCTCGGATGCTACGGTGGTGAGATCGAGACGCCCAATCTCGACGCACTTGCCGCAAACGGCGTGAGATTCACCGAGTTTTACGGTACCGCCCGCTGCTGGCCGACGCGGGCTACGCTGTTGAGCGGAAGGTACTCCGACTCACTGCGCGCCTCGCAGGTCGCGATCCCGCAATTGCTTAAACCGGTAGGGTATCAGACGGCGATGGTGGGCAAGTGGCATCTGTCGATGAACCCGCTGAAGAACTCGCCCATGCAGCGCGGGTTCGATGATTTCTACGGTACGCTGACCGGGGCGGGATCGTTCTACGACCCGATGACGCTGACGCGCGGGACCAAGAGCGTCGAGCCGGACGGAGACGACTACTACTACACCGACAAGATCGGCGCCGAGGCGGTGCGGCAGATCGAGCAGTTCGCCAAGTCCGACAAACCGTTCTTCCAGTACGTGGCATTCACCGCGGCGCACTGGCCTCTGCACGCACCGGAAAAGACCACGCAGAAATATCTCGAACGTTACAGGACCGGTTGGGAGAAGATGCGGGCGGACCGCTACAAACGAATGCTGAAGATGGGCGTGATCGACGCCAAACGCTGGCCGCTGCCCGAGCGCGAGTCGCGCGTCAAGGACTGGGATACGATCGATCACAAGGAGTGGCGCATTCGCAATATGGCGGTGTATGCGGCGATGGTCGACCACATGGACCAGGCCGTCGGAGAAATTGTCAAGGCACTCAAGAAGACCAACCGCCTCGAGAATACCCTGATCATCTACACAAACGACAACGGCGCCTGCCCCGAGCATCTGAGCGGCAACGGATGGAACACCGCCAACAACGTTATCGCCAAGGCCAAAGCCGAAGGCAAGAAGATCAGCGTGGGCGATAATTTCGACGTGCCCAGCGGCGGACCGTATACGTATCACAGCGTCGGGCACAACTGGGCCAACGCCCAGAACACGCCCCTGCGACGATACAAGATGAACGTACATGAAGGCGGGTCCTGCGTACCGTGCATCATGCACTGGCCCAAGGGTCTCAAGATGAAGACCGGCAGCATCACCGACCAGCGCGGGCACATGGTCGATATCATGTCGACCTGCATCGATCTGGCCGGGGCGAAGTACCCCGAAAAGTTTGACGGAAAGGACATCCTGCCAAACGAGGGAACCTCGCTCGTGCCTGCCATCAAGGGCGGCAAGCAGGACCACGATCGGGCCTATTACTTCAACCACGCCGGAACCCGCGCGGTGATAAAAGGCGACTGGAAAGTCGTCGCCGAAGGACGCCGCCCCTGGGAACTTCACAACATAACCAAAGAGAAGACCGAGATAACGAACCTCGCCGACAAGAAGCCCGAGAAAGTCAAAGAACTGGTCGCACTCTGGGAAGCGAGATTCGGAAAGATCAGGAAGAAGAAGTAGAACCGGCGAACGTGATCTCACAGGCGGAGGGCGGGAAACTCCAATATCGCGGTAGCCCCATGCGGGAGGGGGCGGTATAATAGACGCCAGGTCGCCCGGCGGCGGTGCCGGGCGAGGTTATCCGGATTTCTTTGCCCTCAGGTCCCGCAGAGAGAGTGGTTGAATGTCGATGCGTCCAGAGAATCGCAGCTTGAGATACGGGGTCTTCGCGTTGATTGCGTCAGTTCTGTCCGGCGCGGTGCAACTGGACGCGGCCGTAGCGACAACGCAGCCGGCAGGGCCCATGGATGCTCGGAAACTTTTCGTCCGTGCGTTGTCGGCGGTGGTGGAGGTCAGAACATACTCGTCGGCGGGGAAGGCGGGGGTACGGGGTGGTGGTTTCCTGATTGACGCGGAGGGGACCATCGTGACGAACTATCGCGTGATGAAGGGAGCGGCTTCGGCGCGCGTTTTTATGCAGAAAGGTCCCGCGCTGGCGGCCGTCAAAATCATCGCTCTCGATGAACAGGCTGACGTGGCGATTATCAAAGTGGAGGGCAAGGACCTGCCGTTCCTACCCCTCAGAGCGGCCGCGCCGAAGATCGGCGAGAAGGTCCATGCCCTGATAAGTAAATCCAACCGTACAAAAAAGTTGGGCGATGGACTGGTGACTGGTTTGCGTGGTAAAGGAGGCGCCACGATCATTCGGTTGTCCGGGTCGATAAGCCGGGGCCCGAGCGGTCGCGCGTTGTTCGACACCAGGGGCAGGGCCCTGGGTGTGGGAATAGCGACAATGGGGGTCTTCAAAGGGGAGCGGGCGGGTCTGGTTGTGGCGTCTGAGAAGATCGCGCGTCTTCTCAAGAGCGCGGTTTCCTCTCCGCAAACCACTCCGGAACTCGTCCCCCCCGCGGCTAGGGCGGTTACGGGTGTGAAAGTCTACAACTCCCTTAGCTCGCTGTTGTCCGAGGTCCCGCAGGAGCTTGTCGGGCGGGCCGATCGTCCGTTGTCGTCTTCGCAGAGCAATGCGATAAGCACGTGGCTTGGCAAGAATGCTCCACGAGGGAGCATGCTGGCGGTTTCGGGGAGTTTTACGAAGTCGTCCCTGAACTCCGGACGTATAAGCCTCAACTTCAAATCCAGCGATGCCTCGATTCACGGGAAGAAGATAACGATGAAGGCAACTGCCTCTATCGGTCGGGAATTCGCTGATAAGGTGAAAACCTTCAAGCCCGCAAAATCGCCCACGTTCCGTACTATCGCCGGGGTCAGACGCATGGTCTCATATGCACAGTCCGGAACACGCGTTACCGTTTACGGAAAAATCGTGCGATTGACTCTGGCCAGGGATGAGTTGCTGGTGCGCCTGACCGACGGCGGATTGGGGAAGATACCGCCACAGAAGCTTGTAACCGCAGCCTCAACGGCAACGACAAAACCCAAGCCCAAACCCAAGCCGAAACCAAAGCCCAAGAGCCCCGAGAAGAAAGCGTCGGGAAAGCTCAAGTTGGCCAATATGTACCTGGAGGCCGACAAGAAAGCCAAAGCCATAGAGATACTGAAGGCAATCGTAGCAGACTATCCCGGCACGGACGCTGCCAAAGCGGCTGCAAGCAAACTCAGAGGACTATAATACCGAGAGCTAACCGGAAATCCCGGAAGAAAGGAGCTTAAGATGACTCAGGTTAGAAAGATGCAAAATGTGTTGGTGTTGGTGACGGTGCTGATGATGGGCGCTGCGTTTGTTATCGCGGCCGAAACGAAGACGCCCCAGAGATCGCGGCGCGGGTCGCGCGGCAGGCGGTCCCGCAGCAGCCTCTTGGGACTGCTGAGCATCGAACAGGTGCAGCAGGAGTTGAAAGTCAAGGACACGGAACTCGCGAAGATCAAGACGATCAGCGAGAAACTCCGCGCCGAGGTAAGGAAGCAGTATACCGAACTGCGGAAGATCAAGGACGCCGACGAGCGGCGCGGGAAGTACGCCGAGCTGCGCACCCAGTACGAAGCGAATTCTCGCAAGCAGCTTCACGACGTCCTGTCCAGAGATCAGATGGTCCGCCTGTACCAGATCCGTATGCAATACCGCTCCGTGACCGACACCCTGGCCAGCAAGTACGTCGCGGGCAAGCTGAAGCTCACCGACGAACAGAAGACCAAAGCCGCCAAGATCGGCGCAGATTCGAGAACGAAGCGGTATGCAATCTACCGGACCATGCGCAACGCTGACGAGAAGAAGCGGGCCGAGGCATCCGAGAAGATCCGCGAACTCCGCGCCGAAGCCGACAAGCAGGCCCTCGCGCTGCTCACCGACGAGCAGAGCAAGGCGTTCGAGAAGATGAAGGGCAAGAAGTTCGAAATCAAGACGCCGTCCCGCGCACCGAAGAAGGACGCGAAAAAGACCACCTGATCGCCCGTTTCAAAGACTATGCATTATTTACTTCGGAGGCCCCTGGGAGACCGGGGGCCTTTGGAGTTTAGTCTTTCTTTCCCTGGATTTTATTCCGCAGCGGAACGCGGTCTTCGGGGGATTTGAACTCGTCCTGGGAATAGAGGTGGCTTACGTAAGGCGCCGAACCCAGCCGTGGACGGTAAGGCCAGTTCAGGAACCAATTGGGGTCGGGGTCGGAGATCGCCAGCACGTCGGCGAGGCTGCGGAAGTGACAGTTGGTATCGACCCAGACGATCAGCTTGCGTAATTCCTCTTTCGTCAGCTTGACCTTATTGTGCTTACCGTGAAGGTGCATGTTGATCAGCGGGCTCTTGTACGACCATTTCGTCATCGGCGCAAACGTGGGATACAATTCCCATATGAAGAAGTTGCCCGCGATGGTCGGTTTCCTGCGTCCGATAGTGGCGAAATTATTGACCGGGTTATCGCCGCAGGTAAGCGTGATGTACGGTTCGGGGAATATCCCGCCCCAGCGTTTCTTCGGGTCCGGGCGGAGCGTGAGATCGAGTTTCTTTCGACCCTTGCCCTTGCCCTGGTGACACTTGGCGCAGTTCTTGTCGAAGATCGGCTGGATGTCTGAAATGTAGCTCAGCGACTTGACGCCCCACGACGGTGGTGTGATCTCGTCGGGCGGTCTGTTGGCGAGGTTCCTGATCTTCCCGGAGATCGGAGTGTTGAGCTGCCCCTTGTGACAGCCAACGCAGCCCCTCCGTTCGCCGGGCATGAGGTTGACCCACGATCGCATGGACTGCAGGACCAGGTGGTTTTCGTCGAGAAGTTGGAAGTACATCGCCTTTCCGGGCGGGGCGGTAAAATTGAAGGATCCGTCAGCGGCGACCGGTACTGTGCCCAACACGCGTTTCAACCGCGTGTTACTTGCTATCGCAATCGCCGGACCGGCGAGAATGGCTCCGTCGCCCCAAGGCCTGTCGATGACCTTCTTTCCGGGATTCCCGCCCCTGAACTGCGGGCTGTCCAGTGCGACGCTGCTACCGCTTCCAAACGGCGAACCGCCGCCGTCGACACAACCCGTAGTGTAGTTTCGCTGTACGCATTCGATCACGCGGATGTATTTCGCCAGGCCTTTGACTTTCTTGTCCATGCCCTCATAGACATCACCGCTGTAGAATCTGCCCGGCGCGATTGGCTTTCCATCTTTTTGCGATCCGGGCCAGAGAGTCATGTCCGGACGCATCGCCGGACGCTTCCGAGCCCGCAGCGGTTGGGCGTAGATTACGTTGTTCTTCCCCTGGTGAATCAACTCGCGATTCCCGTGGATGTCCATGAGATAGAGTTTGAACGGTCCTCGCCCGCCGTCTCGGGCTGAATTCGCGTGGGGATTACCCGTCCGAGCCGAAACCAATAGCAGTTCCGCGCTCAACGGATAGGGCGACTTGTACCCGCCGACTGCCCCCGATGAGTGGTAGTCGCCGGTCACTGGAGGCGTGGGCACGGGCCCGTCGCCGACTTCCGGCCAGGGGACGTCCGGGGTCACCTTCTTCAGGCCTCGGGGGAAGTTCAGTCCGGCCGCGACGTCGAGGACACCGATGCAGCCCCGGTACATATCGTGATGCCCCATGCCGGTGAACATGACCAGCGAGGTCCCTGGGATGCTCCTGGCCTCGCCGAGATGGTCGGGGTAGACGCTGTGGTTACCCCAGTACGTGTTCGACGCCGTACCGTCGCCGTTCATGGTCCACAGGCTCTGGATTCGATTCAGGCCCCTGTCGTTATACTCCCATCGCGTGTAGATCACTCGCCCGTCGCTGAGAACCGAGGGCGAGTAATCCGGTTCGCTGGAGACGCTCAGGAGGTAGATGTTCTTTCCGTTCCGATCGCACCGTGCCATGGTATGTTGTGGCGCCCATGGCGCACAACCGCCGCAGACATTCGCCCGTGACGTCAGGAAAATGATATTGTTGTCCGGTAGATAGACCGGATCGAGATCCGAGTATCCGCCCGAGGTTATCTGGCGCATGCCCTTGCCATCGGCGCCGATTTCGTAGAGGTGGTACCCCTTGTCGGTTTGCGGTTTCATGCAGAACAGCACTTTCTTACCGTCGTAGGAGACATCGGGCCTGAGGAAGGCGCCCGGTTTGCCGGTCGGGGCGAGTTTTCGCAGTTTCTGGTCGCCGGAGAGTCCTTCAAGGACCGATAGCTCGCCGCCGTGCGATGCGCACATGATGCTGCGATAGCGGCTTTGGTGCTGCCATTCCCGCCCGCGAGTGTAAGGAACGTCAACGAATACGACCTCGTCGAAGTCCACTTCCGGGCGTTTGAACATGAGTTTACGTTTGACCTTGCGAACCGCCAGGTACAATTCCCAGGCCTCCAGTTCGTCCGTGTCGGCGGAGGATGACATTGCGGTGGCCTTGGTCTTCAAACTCTGCAATGCCGCAACCTCGCCGGCCAGCTTCGCCTTCTCCACGCCGCTGCGGATCATGCGTTGGGCCATCTCCTCGGCCCAGCCGATTTCCGCCTGTGATCGCTGCAGGAGGGGTTGTTTCTCGGCCTGGAAGTGCCAGTCTTTCTCCAGTGCCGACAACTTGGTCAGCGGTATCCTAACGGCCGGTTTACCCGAGATTTTCTTGCCCAGGAACAGCGCCTTGATGTCCTTATTGCTCAGGGGGATGTTGTAGAGGCGCACATCGTCGATCCGCCCGGTGAAGTTGTGTGTTCCGTGCAGTCCGCCGATCTGGACGTGTGTGATGCGGGCTTTCAGGTTGACCGGTGCGGACGTGTTTGCATTGGTCGCCCGCGCGCCGTCGTTGCTGCGGACAATTGTCTTGCCCGCGGCGGAGTCATTGACGAACGCGACGTGATACCACTGGCCTGGTTTCCATTTCAGCGGTCGCGTCGCGAACGACTGCCAACGACCGCCGTTCTGCCAGCCAAAGTGCAGTGTCGCATTGTGTACTTCGAGCTGCATGCGGTGATTGAAGCTGCCGTCGGACCATGTAAAGAGCATCCGGCTGGGACCGGGCGTGTGCTGAATCCACATCGACGCGGTGAAGTCCTTGAGCTTGCCCAGCACCGCGGCGTGTTTGGAAAGGTCCACCACCGTCTTGCCCGAAAAACCGAGCGAGCGGTCGATCTTGCCCTTGCCGGACGAATCGGATGCGTTGGCGTTGAGGGAACCATGCAGGGCATTTGGCGACGAATCGGTTACTTTCCTCCCGTCCGCCCGGTCGTCCATTCGCCAATGGCCCACGAGTACCTTCGGGATGGCGCCGCACGCCAAGGCGCCCGATAGCACTACCGGCAGCAGAACTGACAGCGAAATGAGGATCTTTGTCCGGCAGTTTCCATTATCCATTTGCTTGGATGACCTCCACCCGGCGAATACCGCAGGGGTCTGAACTGAGTGTATACAAGACGACTCCCCGGAACAAGTCAGAATGATCCTACCGCCGGTCTCATACTTCCCGCGCGATCCGTCTGTCGGGGGGGGGATTCCCACACGCGGGATGAATTACGTAATTTTGATAACCATTTGAAAGACAGCAATGGCGATTGTGCGGTTGGAAGGCTGTAAAAACCAGTATTAATTGGCGTTAGAGGGGTTGTCGGCTCTGTGGCACGCATGTTGCAATAGTACCTGCGGAACTCCTGCGGAACTATTCGGGAAAGCCCAGGGATTTTGGGTATGCGGACGATTGCAAGCGGCTGTGTGAACATCTTCCTGGCGTAATCGAGGCCGATCAATGCTTGATGTCAGCGTCCTCTACGGCGGACTTGTAACCGCGCGTACACCACATCGGTACGGGTGTAGAATAACGGAACTCGACCCTTCGGCGTACCAGCGTATGGCTGCGGCCAGGAGTACATTTCCCCACCGTTTCGTGGTGGTCTGGAACCTGACGCGAACCTGCAATCTCAACTGCGTCCGGTGCAATACTGACTCACGGAGAAGGTCTTACTCCGGGGAGTTGACCACTGACGAATGCTTCGCCGTTCTGGACGACCTGCAAGACCTTGGCGTTCACGCGGTGGTTTTTTCCGGCGGTGAGCCCCTGGCCCGGACGGATTTCTTCGACATAGCGGCTCACGCGCGCAAGCTGGGGTTGAGAATTGTGCTCTCCACCAATGGAACGCTGATCGACAGGTACGCAGGCGAGCAATTTGCGCAGTTGAAATTTGCGTACGTGGGAATCAATCTGGACAGTATCTCCCCCGACGTCCACGACATCCTTTGCGGCGAGAAAGGGGCGTTTGAGCGGACGATGCATGGGTTGAGGCACTGCACGCAGGCGGGGCAGGAGGTTGGTTTGCGTTTGACACTGGCTGACCACACGTGCCGCGATCTGGACGGTGCTTTGAAGTTTTTCGAGACGGAGAACATCAAGCGAGCGTGTTTCTATCATCTATGTCCGATCGGACGCGGGCGGAAACTGGCTTTTGTTCCGCGTATCGAGGTGCGACGCGCCGTCAACAGGGTGTTCGATTTGGCCAAGGGACTCTCGGAGCGACGCAGCGAGGCGGATATCCTGACGGCAAACAACTACTGCGACGGACCGTATCTGTATCTCAGAATGCTTCGAGAGGGTCACTTCCGCGCCGAGCAGGTACGGAATATGTTGGAATGGAACGGTGGTGCGCTATATTGTGATGGTGTTGGAATTGGTCATATTGACTCTCTGGGCACTGTACACGCCTGTCAGTTCTCAGGGCACCGGTCGTTCGGTAACGTGCGAAGACGGCGTTTCTCGGAGATATGGCAGGATATTTCAGATCCGATCCTGGTCGGGCTGAAGGATCGCCTGCCTCTCCTGAAAGACCGATGCGGATACTGTCGCTTCAGGACGCTGTGCGGCGGGTCTTCGCGCGTTCGCGCCGAGATCGTCACCGGCGACCCCTGGGCGCCCGATCCGGCGTGTTATTTGATCGGGGACGAGATACGCGGAGATGAAATAGCCCCGGAACAGGACGTCGGACACTACGAACCAGGTGAAAGTCGAGTACAAAAGTGATTCTCGACGAGGTTATACGAGAAATGGCAGGAACTGTATTGATAGCAGAGGATGAAGTTGTTCTGCGCGAATCGCTGGCGGAATTGCTCACGACTGAAGGCTATCGTGTTCTGGAGGCGTGTAATGGCAAGGAGGCCTGGGAACTGGCTTCGTCCGAGCCGGTAGACGTTGTCCTTTCGGATGTTCGGATGCCTGAAATGGACGGGATGGCTTTGTTGGACGCCCTCCAGGAGATGGCGCCCGAATTGCCCGTAGTGATGCTTACGGCCTACGGTACGGTTGGCGACGCGGTGTCGGCTATGCGTGCGGGGGCCAGCGATTATCTTCTCAAGCCCGTGCAGTTTGAAGAGGTCCTGATGCGGATCGAGCGTGCCATGGAACACAAGGACATGGCGCGTACGAGCCGGATCATGACCGAGCAACTCTCTGCCGACAGTGTGTTCCACAATCTCGTCGGTCGGGCGCCGCGCATGCTGGAATTGTTCGACATGGTGCGGAAGCTGTCGAACGTCAAGAGCAACGTGCTGATCTGGGGTGAATCGGGGACGGGCAAGGAACTGTTCGCGCGGGCTATCCACTATAACAGTGACGCCCGGGACAAGCCGTTCGTTCCCGTCAACTGCGGTGCGATCCCCGAGAATCTCGCCGAATCGGAGTTGTTCGGGCACCGCAAGGGGGCTTTCACGGGAGCTGCCGTAGACAGGGTCGGATACTTTGAGGCCGCCGACGGGGGAACGCTGTTCCTGGACGAAATCTCGACCCTCCCCCTGACCGTACAGAGTTCTCTGCTGCGGGCGCTGGACTCGAATGTGATCGTACCGGTTGGCGATACGCGCCCTCGTGCAATAGACCTCAGGGTCATCGCCGCATCAAATCAGGACCTCGCGCATATGGTCGAAGCCGGGGACTTCCGGGAAGACCTGCTCTACCGGTTGAACGTCGTGAGGCTCGATATCCCGCCCCTGCGAGATCGCAAAGAGGATATACCCATGTTGGTCCAGCATTTTCTGGCCAAGCACTGCCGGAACATGAACAAGCATGTTACCGGCGTGTCAGACGGTGCGATGGCCGCGATATTGAACTGCGATTGGCAGGGGAACGTTCGCGAACTGGAGAACGTTATCGAGAGGGCTGTGATATTCGCCGACGGCGAAGAACTCTGCCTGACGCATCTACCGTTCGCGACCGGTGAAATGGTTGACGATGTTGGCGGTGATATGAAGAGCGCTTTGAGGCAGTTCGAGCGTCAGCATATCATGTACAGCCTTCGCAAGTGCGGTTACGACAAGGTCGAAACCGCCAGGCACCTGGGAATCGGCGTCTCGAGTCTCTACCGAAAGCTGGAAGAGATGGGTATACCAAAGAGCGATCGGGAAGTGGATGGCGAGGCGGGGTCTGACGCCTGAGATCGTTGCGGCGGGCAATTCTTTTACCACTGGCGGTAGAGATATGGTAGAGTACGGGCCGGTCGGGGGGCATCCCTGGTCCGGAGTTGATATCATGAGAATAGTCTGGACAGTCCTGTTTGTTTCGCTGGTAATCCTGGTTGTGGGTGTCCTGTATATTCTGGCGCAGTTGACGGGGTCGGCGCCGGTTGGCGACCTGACGCCGACCACGCGACCGGACGAACGGGACGGTCCGCCCTTGCGGATAGGCCTCATTCCCGAACGGGATATATTCCTGCAGCGCAAGCGGTATCGGGCGCTGGCGGAGTACCTGTCGGTCAAGCTCGACCGCCCGGTCCGGTTGGTGATGATGCACACTTACGCCACTGTTCTTCACGATTTCGCCGAGAAGAATGTCGAGTGTGCATTTCTCGGTTCGCTGGTGGCGGTTCTGGCGATGGATCGCCTCGACGCACAGGTTATCGCCAAGCCCGAACTTACCGGCGGTGTCAGCAGTTACCACGGCGTGATATTCGTTCGTGCCGATTCGCCGGTAACGAAGCTCGAACAAATCGCCGGCCGTTCGATTGGAATGGTCCGAACCACCACCGCCGGTCACGTGTTTCCCGGATGCGTGCTGATGAAGTTGAAGCTCTTCGGTCGGGCCGATGAGCCTCGCATAGTGTGGATCGGTACGCATGACGATGTAACGAGGAAAGTAATGGACGGACAGATCGACGTGGGCGCCATGAAGAACCTTCGCCTGGACGATCTCCTGAAGCAGAATCCGGAGTGGAAGATTCGCCGCCTGGCCAGTGGGAAATGCGTTCCCAGCAACGCCCTGCTCGTGCGGAGCGATATAGCCGGGGAACTGGGCGGGAAGCTGTCGAAGATTCTGCTGGAAATGGAGTCTGATCCACAAGGGAGCAAGACTCTGGAGGAGATGGGGATGAAGCGCTTTATTCCGTGTCCTTCCCGGGAATACTCGCCTGTTTATGACATGACCGAGTGTATTAAATCGATGTGGAAGAAGATAGGCGTGCCCGGGACGATACCAAAACGCCCGGGCGACTGGCCCAAACCCAAGAGCGTGGAAACGCGAAAATGTTACGACGTAAACTACTGATTGTTTTTGGCTCGCTGGTGATTCTGCTGGCGGTGATGGCCGTTGTCGGCGTCTGGATGATGCAGGGGGTTCTGCATCGCCTGGACCATATAAGCAACGAAGCGGTTACCATCGTCGAAAAGACGACCAGCCTGAATGCGACACTCACTGCCGTAGAGATCGATCTGTACCAACTGCAGTTGGACGAGAAACGCCACCTTGACGCGCTGATGGACAACGTCGAGTCCATGCGAGCCCTGATTGTCAAGATCGGCGATCATTACTTCGTGCGCAAAGCCGAGATTGCCGGCGTCTACGAGGATTTACTGGCCGTGAGCCCCTCGTTTGAGCGCGCAGTCGGTTCGCTGGCGACCGCACAGGATCCCGTACTTGCCAGACAGTATAACGTCGAGGCGCTGAGCCGGGCGATGGCAATGCGGGGGTATGTCAGGCAGATCAGCGAGGAGGCCAGAGAGCACGCCCGCGGCGAGCAGACGGAACTCGTAGAGTATTTCCGCTGGTTGGTGCTTGGGATGGCGATGGCCTTCATGCTGGTGATAAACATATCGATCATTGACCTGCTCCCCGAAAACTGATCCATGTTGAGTGAGAGTCTCAGCCGAC